>NZ_JAJDNA010000080.1 GCF_022340925.1 Thiocapsa sp. | reverse complement strand
TGACGTCCTCCGAGAATTCGTGCCATGAGCGATCGGGCCAAACACTGGGATCAGGTCTATGCCAGCCGCCGCCCCCACGAGGTCAGCTGGTACCAGGCGCGTCCGGACACCTCGCTGCGCCTGATCGCCGCGCTCGGGGTCTAGCCCGGCGATCCGGTCATCGACGTCGGCGCCGGCGAAAGTCAGGAAGACGTCCCTCATGGTTCGCTCCCTATGCCGCCGACGCACCATGCCCGCCGGCGAGTCTCCTGCCGTCGGTGCGACAGGATCGGACCCAACTCGCGGTGCCGGCCTCGCAGCTGCCGCAGAGGTCGAAGCCTTTGCAGCATTATACGGGACTCGGTCATCCCCGCATTTGGGACGCCTGCGCAGGTCAAAATGAAGACCGGTACTGCGCGGGGCGGCGGACGCCTCTCAGCGGCTCCGGTACAACGCTGATCGCTGCGGAGAAGTCCGGGCGCGTCGCCCGACTGATGGAGCTCGACCCGCGCTACGTGGACGTGATCGTGCGCCGCTGGCAGGCGTGGACGGGGAAGGCCGCGAACCGGGAGAGCGACCGGGTCATGTTTGATGAGCTAGCCGCCGACGGCAACGCAGGTCCGGACGCGCCTGAAGAGGGATCGCCAGTCGTGGTATGAAGACGCGCAGAATGTGTGACTCGCATCGCGTTCAGATCGCTTCCCCGTAGATACGATTTCCACTGAGGATTCTTCAGTGGGACATCCGATCATGGGCGCATACAAATCCGCATCCTCCCCTGCCGTACGGGGCCAAAGCCAAGCCAAATCGGCGAGTTGCGACTCACCAGCGCTTGGGTTCTCCGATCCTCGTCTCGACGATGAAGGCGAGCCGGCCCTTCCGGTGCAGGTGTTCTGCACGCTGGAGGAGGTCGCTGCCGAGATGGGAATTCGCCGCGAGCAGGTGAGAGTCATCGAGCAGCGGGCGTTACGCAAGTGCCGCGTCTACTGCGAGGCCCGCGGGCTGCGCCTGGAAGATCTTCTGGCGGTATTTCCACTCGGCGGGTGCCCATAGACCTTACGAGTCGCGACTGCTCTGCCTTGACTCGGGTGGTGCTAAGCGCGGCAACCGGTCGAAGGGAGACGCTCCAAGCCGCACCGGTCGTTGGCCGTGACGCGCACCGTTGCGCCCAAGGAGAATCAGCTGCCGCGGTTCCACTGTTCCATCTCCTTGCGGTTGCCTTTGTCCAAAAGAGCGCGCCGAACGAAGGCGGGCAGAATGCGGCGGCGTACCGGGGTCTGCGCCAACTCGGCATCCTGCCAATCCAGCTCCTCAACATGGGCCCATCTTTGTCATTTGGGCCGTCCGCTGAGCCCGAAATCCCCGAATTCTGCCAGCGCGGCCAGAACCGATACTCGACAAATCAATTTGTTGGCAACCGCGGGGCGCGTGTAGTGCCATAATAGCTTGGTATTGCCCCTTGCATTGCCCTGCGCGTCAGCTACGGGAGTGGCATGTTCATCCGCCGCACCACCATCAAGAGCCGGGAGAGCGGTGAGCGCTACTACAGCTACCGGCTCGTCGAATCGGTGCGGACCGCCAACGCCGGGCGCCAGTTCGCGGTGCCACGCGATCAATGGGGTGCGCTTGCGCAGCGCATCGAGGCCCTTCTGGGGGGGACAGCTCGACCTCATGGCCGATGGCTTGGAAGCGGCCTGGGAGGCGCTGGCAGCGGAGTTCGCGGCGCGCATCATTCGCCGCCGCGGGCAGACGCCCCCGCCCGGGAAGCCGCCCCCGGCGGGCGACTTCCAGCGGGTGGATCTCGATCGCGTGGAGCTCATCCGCCCGCGCAGCGGCGGCGCCGAGCATGTCGCCCTCGAAGCCCTGCGGCAACTGGCGCTCGATGCCAAGCTCTGCGCGCTGGGATTCAATCGCCACCGAGGAGAACATCGAGTGGCTCAAGACCCAAGGCTGTCCCTATCGCGTTGTCAGCCGTGAGCGCAACAAGCACTTCGACCCCGAACAGGCCACCGTGATCCGCGACGAGCCCGGCGTGCGCATCAGCGTCCAGCGGGTGATCGATGAGACGACCGGGGAGGGGCGTCTGTACTGTCATTCCACCGCCCGCGAAGGCAAGGAGCGGGGCATCGCCGAACGCTTCTGCACGCGCCTGGAGGCGGAGCTGCAATCCCTCGCCGAGGGGCTGCACCTGCCAGGCCGGGTCAAGGATTACGAGAAGGTCCTGGTGCGCATCGGGCGACTGCGCCAGCGCTATTCCCGCGTCGCCCGCTACGATGAGATCCGTCTCGAGAGAGACGAGGCCACTGGCCGCGCCAGCGCCCTGCAGTGGCAGCGTCTGGTCCCCACCGAGGGCATCCTCCCTGGGGTCTATTGCCTACGCACCGATCGCAAGGACTGGGATGCGTCCACGCTGTGGCACACCTAAACCATGCTCACCGACATCGAGGCGGTGTTCCGCTCCTTGAAATCCGAGCTGGGTCTACGCCCGGTCTACCAGCAGCTGAGCAAGCGCGTCGACGCACACCTGTTCATCTCGGTGCTGGCCTACCACCTGGTCCATCCCGTCCGCCTTCAGCTCAAGGGCAAGGGAATCCACTCCAGCCGGGAGCGCCTGCGCAACCAACTCGACGGCCAGGAGCGTGTCACCGTCGTGCTCCACCGCGAGGATGGCAAGATCTGCCATATCCGCAAGGCGACCCGTCCGGAGCCCGATCAAATAGCCATCTACGATGCGCTGGGCCTACCAGCTTTGCCTGGCAAGACCGAGAAGGCGCTGGTCGACCCCAGCGCGGGCGGTCCTCTTGCTTGAACAGCAGTGCAATCGCCGTTTCCCAATTCGCGTCGGGTATCGCAGGGGGCGGTGAGGCACGAACCGCACCATTGCCGGGTTCGGCGAGTCCTTCGGTGCGGCTCGCAGGCACACCGCACCCTACATTGATTTCCAGAGGCTCCTCGGCTTGCACGCCGTCGCTCAGATAGAAGGGCGCCTCGAGCACGGCGAGCCAAGGCCGGTTGTGCCGATTGAGACGCAAGACGGCCGGGGGTACCTGCTGTTCGCTTTCCAGCTCGAGCAGCAGGGGCTCGGACGGGTAACCGAGGGCCGCCAGAAGCTGCGAATGCCAACTCCAGAGGTCCGTGTCCTCGGCGCGGGCCCGAATCTCGGGGTCCGGATACTCCAACGCCTGGGTCTTGGCGCGGAAATAGAGATCGGACACGGCCTGGAGCCTGCGTGGCACGGACTGGGAGCCCTGGGCCTTCCAAGCCTTGACCTGATCCGCGATTTCATTGGCGAACTGCTCCGCGAGGTAGTGAGCGGCGCAGTATTCGCCGACGTTCTGAATGGCGTTGTCGAGGCTCAAGGTTTCACTGTCACGTTGTCCGCGAGCCAGCGCGCGAATGCCTGCTCGCTTAGGGCGCCCGACGCCAGATCGAGGACGGCCCGAGCGGTGGCAGCCTCGCTGCCGGTAAAGCGGCAACCGTTACGGACGAGAAAGATGTAGGCGAGCATGAAGCCAACCCGCTTGTTCCCGTCGATAAAGGGATGGTTGCGCACGACGCCGGCAGCATAGGCGGCAGCCAACTCGACGAGGCCGGGACTCCCGTAAGCTTGGAGCTGTCGCGGCCGCGCCATCGCCGATTCCAGCAGTCCCCGATCCCGAACACCGGACAATCCGCCGAAATCGGCCACCAGCCTTTCGTGCAAAAAGATTGGGAGGTCGTCGGAGAGCCAGACCGGCTCCGTCACTTGGCCAGCTCGCGCAGGGTATTGCGGTACTTTCTGATGCCCTCCTCCGCGATCTCCATCTGCCGCTCGAACTCGGGATCATAGGGGGTCAGTCGATAGCCGCCTTCCGGGGCCTCGGTCAAGATCAGCTTGTCGCCGTCACCAAGATGCATGCGATTGAGCATCTCCCGCGGCAGCCGCACGCCCAAGGAGTTGCCGACCTTGACGATTTTCAGTTGGACCATGCTGACCTCCAAGGTGGTTACTACTGTACCCACAAGCAGGATCGCATCTTCCGAGCCACTTGGCAAAGCCCCGAGACCGGCGCCGCCGCGCAACGCATCGGGGAGAGGCCATTGGTATGGCCTGCCCCGCTCGCCTTGCCTAACGCGCCCCCTCGATGTCGAGCACCAAGCGCGTCGCAGGCTCATCCGTCGCGCGGAGGTGTGCGTTCTTCCAGTTCTCCTCGCGATCGTGCAGATACTTCTGAAGCTCTTCGAGCCGGGTGCGCAGGCGGGTGGCGCGCTTGCCCTCAGGTGGCAGGTCCTTGAGCTGCTCCTCAATGCGCGCGCCCCAACGCCGGAACCACTGATTCAAACGACCAGGCGATACCTGTTTCCGCACAGATTGAAGACCATACGACCATCTTCAAGAATACTCGAACTACGAAAATCCGCCTTGACGTCAGCGGGGTCGCCCAATCGGCCTGGCGTGCGGCTCGTTACCACGCGAGGGCGGGTTCTCTTGCGTCCGTGAACGCGGGCTTTTCATCACAAGGCGCCTTCAGCACGGACAGAGCGATGACGCGCATGGGCCCAAGCTAGTCCCGCGATCGGACCGGGGCAAGCACCGGTGGATGATTCCGATTACCGTGACCATTGCTCCGGCGCCCCGGGACAGTGGGCGCGGAGCGCCGGAGCCATGCATCACACCGCGGAGCGGATGCGACGAGCGGCACCGGGGGACCGCGCTCCAACGCTCGGGAGAATGGGCGCGGAGCGCCGGATCGATGCGTCACACCGCAGAGCGGATGTGACGAGCCGCTCTCGCTGACCTTCTCCGCTGCCACGCTTCGGCGTGGGAGTGCCGTGCAGACGCTCTGCGTCCCGTTCCGCGGGTCTTGACGCGCCGCGTCGTCGCTTACCCCCGCGCGGAGTTGTGGGAGCAAGCGCTTGGGGGGTTGCTGGAGCTGTCGTCCGGTCTCGTCGACTCGCATGATTTCCCTGAGGCGGTGGGCGCCTGACCGGGGTCGGTCGCACCGCGAAGCGCGCCTCCCACAGCGGCCCCCCATGCCTAGCGGCCGTGGACGGCCTGGGCCATCCTGCGAAAGTCGGCGTTGCTGGCGGCGAGGCGCTCATAGTCGCCCTGCCCGGTCAGTTGCCCCTGGTCGAGCAGATAGATGCGGTCACACTCCCGCACCGTGGTGAGTCGATGGGCGATCAGGATGACGGTCTTGCGCCGGGCGAGGTTGCGCACGGCATCCATCACCGCTTGCTCCGTGAGGTTGTCGAGGGCGCTGGTGGCCTCGTCCAGGATCAACAGCTCCGGGTCGTGGTAGAGGGCGCGGGCGATGCCCACGCGCTGGCGCTGACCGCCGGAGAGGCGCACGCCGCGCTCGCCGACGGGGGTGTCGTAGCCCTGCGGCAGCGCTTGGTTGACGAGCTGGTGCAGATTGGCGATCCGCGCCGCGCGCTCGACCGCTTCGTTGTCGATCCGCTCCGGCGGGACTCCGAATGCGATGTTGGCGCGCACGCTGGCATCGGCAAGATAGATCTGCTGGGGGACGTAGCCGACGGTCGCCTGCCAGGCACGCAGGTTATCAGCGGTGATGGGGGTGTCGTCCACGGTGAGCGACCCGGCCTGCGGCGTCAGCAACCCGAGAATGACGTCCACCGTGGTGGTCTTGCCGGAGCCGGTCCTGCCGACCAGGCCCACCGTGGCGCGGGCGGGGATCTCGAGACTCAGATCGCGCAGGGCGGGCTGCGGGCTGTCGGGATAGCTGTAGGTGACCTGCTCGAGCCGGATGCGCTCTTTCAACCCAAGCGGCCGCGCGCGCTCCAGCGGCAGACCGGTGCCGTCCTCCGGGGCCAGGTCCGTCAGGTCACGGTGGAGGCTCTCCAACGCCGGGGCGGAAAACCGCAGGGTCACGAGCTGAGCATAGGCCCTCTGGAGGGCTGGCATCAGCCGGTAGGCGCCGAGGGCGTAGACGGCCAGCACCGGCAGGGCTTGATCCAAGCCGCCGGGACGTGTCATCAGATAGATCACCGCCAGCAGGAGTCCGCCGAAAGCCAGCGCCTCGAGCACGAAGCGCGGCATTTGACCGACAACGGACTGCATCGCCTTGGCCTGCGCGAAGCGCCGGGCGGGCTCCTCGAAGCGCACCAGGAGCGGGCCCTCCAGCCCGCCGACCTTGACGTCCTTGATGCTGCCGAAGGTCTCCTGGACAACCGCGTAACGTTCCCGATTGGCGGCCAACCGTTCAGCGCCGACGCGGTGCAGATGGCCGCGCAGAGCGGCGTAGATGAGCCCGTAGGCGCCGCCGACGCCGACCGCCACACCCAGAGCGAGGAGCGGATCCGCGAGGATCAGCAGGATGGTGACGGCGAGCACGACGGCGCCTTCCGAAATCAGGAGGATCGCGGGATACAGGGCGCCGCCGATGACCTGCTCGGTCTCCGAGAGGATGGTCTTGCCGAGGTCGGCGCTGTGGCGGCCCAGGAACCAGTCGTAGGGTTGGCGCAGGTAGTCGGCCATCAGCTTGCGGCCCAGGCTGTACTTGCGCATCTCGCCGAAGCGCACGCTCGCATAGGTGGTGAGCGCCCGGAAGGCCGTGGAGATCACCAGGGCCAGAAAGACGAGGACGCCGAGCAGCAGAAGAAAGGCTTGGGGGTCGGTGAAGCCGAGCCGGCCGTAGGCGGCGGCCAGGTAGGCGTTGGTTTCCACCACCGCGGGGTCGGCGACGACAGACATGAACGGCATCACCGAGGCGACACCGAGCATTTGCAGCAGGCCCATCACCAGGATCATGACCAGAAGGATCACGGCCTGCCGGCGTTCCGTGGCGTTGAGGAGCTGCCAGAGCCTTTGGTAGGTGACGAACATCGGGGCCTCGGTCCGTGAATCCTGGGTCTGCTCGGTTGAACCTGTTGCTTCGCCTGGTCCGGGGTGCTGTGTGGGCCGCACGCTCGCGCTGAGCGCGCTGATCCTGAAGATGGCCCATGCGGGCGGTCGCCATGCCCTGGACCTTTGGGGCACCCCTGGGCGTGTCGCGGATCTCGGGGCCGGAGATGCACAGAGCCCGCCGGGCTCGGGGTCGCACGTTGCCTGAATGCGTCTCGCGAAGCAACTCGCGGTGGCTCTTGCTAGATGAGGCCAAGACGGCATCGTCACCCGCAGCGCCGAGCGCCAGACCCAGGCGTCGCACCGCGGAGCCGGTGCGACGAGCGGGCGGGGCGGCATGGCGGGAGGGCGCTCCCAGGACCCAGCCTGCCGCTTGGGCCCCACTCCTGCGCTCCACCCCTCCGCCGCCCCCGCGTTCCGCCCCACCCCCTCGCTCCTAGGCTCCAGCGTGGGAGTGTCGGGCGGACGCTCCGCGTCCTCTGCACAGGACTTGAGGCAGAGCGCCCGACGCTGGCGTCGCACCGCGGAGCGGATGCGACGAGGGGCAGGGTGGGGGGAAACCGGCCGACGTCGCATCGCAGGTCGCCGGATGCGGCACGATGCGCTACACCTCTGCGCCCTAAGCGGGGTGGGCTTGGATCGGGTCGTCCTGCTCGCTCCCGCCCTCCAGCGTGGGAGCCGCGGGCGGGCGTTCGGACACCTTGCCTTGGGCCACGAGCAGCACGCGGTCGGCCAGGGCGAGGCTGGCGGGGCGGTGAGTGATGAGGATGACGGTGCGCTGCTCGAGGACCGAGCGGCAATCGTGGATGAAGGCGAGCTCGCCGTCTGGATCGAACATGGCGGTCGCCTCGTCGAGGACCAGGATCGGCGGGGCCTTGAGGAGGGCGCGGGCGAGTGCGATGCGCTGCCGCTGGCCGCCGGAGAGCCGGATGCCCTGGTCGCCGATGAGGGTGTCGTAACCCTGAGGCAGACGCCGGATGAAGGCATGGGCCTGCGCCGACCGCGCGGCGGCCGCAATCTCGTCCAGTGTGGCCTCGGGGCGGCCGTAGGCGATGTTCTCGCGGACCGTGCCGTTAAGCAGCAGCACCTGCTGGGCCACCAGGCCGATCTGACCGCGCAAGCTGGCGATGCTCACGCCGCGGATGTCGGTGCCGTCGATGAGGATCCGGCCGCGCTCGGGATCGGCGAAGCGCATCAGCAGATGGATCAGGGTGCTCTTGCCCGCGCCGTTCTCGCCGGTGAGGGCGACGGTTTCCCCTGGGCCGATCTCCAGGTCAACCCCCTCCAGGACCTTGGCCCGCCCCGGATAGCCGTAATGCACGGACTCGAGCCGGATCCTGCCGGCCACCGGCGGCAGCACGGGGGCACCGGCATCGTCCGGCTCGGGGCGCACGGCGAAGGCCTCGAGCAGGCGGCTGGCGGCCCCGCGGGCGGTCTGGACGCTGCCGTAGACCCCCGCGAGACCGCTGATGGGGCGCGTCAGCAACATGCCGTAGAGGAGCACGCTCACCAGGTCTGAGGGCCGGAGCGCGCCGGACTGCAACTGCAGGGTGCCGAGCGCGAGCAGCAGGAGCAGCCCCAGCCCCGCAAGCAGGTGGACCGCCGGGGAGAGAATCGACTCGATCAGCAGCTGACGCTTGGAGATCCGCATCAGTCTGGCGTTGCTGCGCTGGAACCGGTCCGACTCGTGCGCCTCGCGGGTGAATGACTTGATGGCGGGGAGCATCCCGATGTTTTCCTCGAGGGTGGCGAACATCTCGGCATGGGAGCGCACCCATTCGGAGGAGAGCGGTCGCAGGCGCCGCCCGATCAGCTTCATGGCGAGGAAGAAGAGCGGGACCAGGACACCCGCCAGGGCGGCGATCAGATGGCTGATCCGGAACAGGAAGTACAAGGCCCCGGCGAAGGTGATCAGCAGCGGCAGCAGGCTCACCAGGGTCCCGGTCACGAAGTTGCTGATGTGTGCCGCATCATTGCCCAGGAGGGCGAGCACCTCGCCGCGGCGCCGCTCGTGAAAGTAGCTCAGTGGAAGGGATTGCAGATGGTCGTAGAGGCGCGTGCGCAGGCCGGCGAGCATGGTCTCGCCAGTGCTGCCGAGCAGGTAGCGGTTGCCGAAGCTGAGCCCGCTCTGCGCCGCAAGCAGGACGGCCCAGAAGGTCAGGAGCGCCGCCAGACCGACCGGCAGGGAGGCCGGGGGATGCAGGAGCAACTCGGTGAAGCGGCCTGCGATCCAGGGATTGGCCAGGGCGATCGCGCTCTCGCCGATCAGCAGGGCCACGGCCAGCGCGAGCACCCGCCGGTGGGGCGTGACATAGGCAAGCAGCCGCGCGAACCGGGATCGTGCAAGCAGACGTCGGAGGGGTGCAGTGATCATGTTGGGCCGCGAGCAGGACCTCGACCGGGCGGAATCGACAGCGGATGGTCTCGACCTCGCCCCAGGGGCGGCAGGTCATGCGGGACGGGAGAGCCCGGTTTATCGGGCACTGTGGGATGGCATCCCCAAGGCGACAAGAACGTCCGGGCCGGACCGCAAGGCCGCGACCCATGTTGCCCGGGCCAGAGCCGGGAGGGGGATGCTGGAGCGGTCAAGCCAGAGCGAGGCGGCGGCGCCACGCTTGGCCCAGAACGCCCGACCCATGCTTCGCACCTCGGGGTGGTTGCGCCGACCTGGAGTCCTTGGCACGGTTCAGAGGGGGACAAAGCTCATCACGGCCTGGCGCGGGGTCAGCTCGGCACCGCCCTGCCCTTCGGCGGTGACGTAGTGCACCAGGACCCGCTCCAGGGCGGGGAAACCGGCGAACAGACCGAGCGCGGCCGAGCCCAGCTCGTCCGGACGCTCGCATTCGAAGCGATAGCTCACATGGAAGTCGCCGTGCGCGTCCCCGCCGTCGTGGCTTCCCTGATCATGCGCGTGCGCTTGCCCGGCCTGGGCGAAGTCGGCGTCGACCTCAGCCGTCTCGAGCCGGCAGCCGGCCTCGGTGTTGAAGCGGATCATCGCGTCCCCGGCCATCAGGTTCTCCTTGGCCAGGTTGAAGGTTTCGCGCTCGGCGTCGCTACGCGGTGCGCGCTCGAAGCCGATCAGCCCCGCCGCGGCGGCGATCAGCTCGACCACCACGCTGGAGCCCTCGGCCGCGACGTTGAGGTGTCCGATCCCGTGCACATGCGCGCCCTGCTGGCCGGGTCCGGCGCCTTCCGCCTGAGCGCTGGCGGCGCCGAGGGCGATGAGGATGCCGGCGATGGAGCCGACATTGAATTTGAGTCGGGTCATGATCGGTCTCTTGGTGTGCTGGTTGCCGGTTGTCGGGCCAGGCGGAGCGCCTTCGAGCCGCCAGCGATCGGCCGCACCTCTCCTAGCCTGGATGCGGCGCAGCGGAATCCAGGTCTCGGCTCGCGCGCACGCCCCAGGCTACCATGTCGCTGCCACGCTCCAGCCCACCATTTCGCTGGCACGCTCCAGCATGGGCGCGCCGGGCGGACGCGCCGCGTCCCGGCACGCCTATCGACGCAGAGCGCCCGCACCTGCCCCGACGCCGCAGCGTCGGAGCCAGAACTGCTCTCGGACTCAGCACCGGGCAGCACCGCCGCCCTTGGCGCAGAGCGCCCGACCCAGGCGTCGCACCGCGGAGCGGTTCGACGAGCGGTCCAGGCTTCGCCGCGGCGCCGGTCGTCGACCCACGGTTCACCTGGATTGCGCTCCGCTTCATCCGGGCGACGGACACCGGGATGGAGGCGCAACCGGGCCTTCACCTCCCCTTCTCCGCGCAACCGGCGCAGGTCCCGATCACCTCCACGACGCGCCGCTGGGCACGAAAGCCGGTTTCGCGGGCGGCGGTGCGCAGGCTGCGGGCGATCGCTTCGTCCTCGATCTCGGTTACCTCGCCGCAGGCGTTGCAGATGAGGAACTGGCTGGAATGCGGGTGCTCGGGGTGGTTGCAGCCGACGAAGGCGTGCAGGCTCTCGAGCTTGTGCACCAGCCCCTGCTCGAGCAGGAAGTCCAGCGCCCGGTAGACGGTGGGTGGAGCCAACGCCCGGGAGCCATCGCGCATGGCATCCAGGATCTCGTAGGCGCCCAGCGGGCGCGGCGAGGCGCAGAGGATCGACAGGACACGGCGCCGTTGGGCGGTGAGGCGCACGCCGCGGCCTTGACACAGCACCTCGGCGCGGTCGAGTACCTGGTTGACGGATGTCGCCTCCATCCAGCTATCTCCCCGGTTGGGCCGCAACCGCGCTTCGCCCCGCCCGCCGCCGGGTGAGGAGCCGGCTGAGAAACGCAGACACCAGATAGACGCTCCCGGCGAGCAGGATGATCGTCGGCCCCGCGGGCAGGTCCGGCCCGAAGGAGAGCGCCAGACCGGCGGAGGTGAAGACCCCGCCGAGCAGTGTCGCGACCACCATCATCTTACCCAATGAATGCACATAGTGACCGGCGATCGCCGCGGGAAGGGTCAGCAGCGCGATCACCAGGATCAGGCCGACAACCTGGATCAGCAGGACCACGGTGACCGCGACGAGGCAGAGCAGCAGCAGATAGAAGAAGGTGACGGGAACGCCGCGCAGCCGGGCGAACTCCTCGTCAAAGGTGACGGCGAGGAGCTGTCGGTAGAAGAGGAGCACGGTCAGCACCAGCAGGAGGTCCAGCCCGGCCATGACCCACAGCGCACGCCGCGGGACCAGCAGGATGTTGCCGAAGAGGAAGCTCATGAGGTCGGTCGAGTAGCCGGGCGTCTTGGCGATGAAGAGGATCCCGATGGCCATGCCGATCGCCCAGAGGGCGCCGATCAGGGTGTCTTCCTGGGCGTGCCAAGCGAGTCTCACGAGACCGATCAGCAAGGCCGCGAGGACCGCAGCGGCCAGTGCGCCGAGCAGCGGGTCGAAGCCGAAATAGAGCGCTGCGCCCATGCCGCCGAGCACCGAGTGGGCGATGCCGCCCGCCATGAAGGCGATGCGCTTGACCACCACGAAGGTGCCGATCACACCGCAGCCCAGGCTGGCCAGGACCCCGGCCAGCAGCGCCGTTTGCAGGAAAGGGTGTTGGCCGAGGGCCTGGATGAACTGCTGCATCGTTCAGTCCCGGTGGAGCGCCGTGCCCGGCCCGGTCGCGGCGTGCGCGACCTGCCGGACGTTGTCGCCATAGAGCTGGTGGATGAGGTCGCCGTCAACGACGTCGGTGCGGTGACACACCAGGGTGCGGTTCAGACAGGCGACGCGATCGACATAACCCGAGATGAAGGCGATGTCGTGCGAGACGACCAGGATGGTCAGGCGCGCGTTGAACCGGGCCAGCAGGTCGAAGATGTCGCTCTCGATGCGCTGGTCGATGTTGGCCGTGGGCTCGTCCAGGATCAGGATCAGTGGCTCGGCGACGAGGGCACGCGCGAGCAGGACCCGCTGCAGCTGTCCTCCCGAGAGGGTGCCGATGCACCGCCCCGCGAGGTCCAGGGCCTCGACCTCGGCGAGCGCGCGGCGCGCGGCAGCGCGGTCCGCCGCCCGGTACCAGCCGAGCACCGGGCCGAGCCCGAGCCGGCCCGTCAGCACCACCTGCTCGACCGAGATCGGGAAGTCGCGCGGGAAGGTCGGGAACTGGGGAACATAGCCGACCCGCCGCACCCCCTGGGGGGGTGGCCGCCCGAGCACCCGGATGCGCCCGCGCGTCGGCTGGAGGAGTCCGAGCACCAGCTTGAGCAGCGTGCTCTTGCCCCCGGCATTGGGGCCGACCAGACCGACGAACTCGCCGGCCCGGATCTCCAGATTCACGCGCTCCAGGACCGGTGCCTCACCATAGGAGAAGCTCACGTCCTCGATCCGGATCACCGGGTCCGCGAGCCGCTCCGGCGCGGGCATCGCGGGCGACGCCGGGCGTGCGGCCGTCATGGGTGACCGGCCTCGGCGATCAGCTCGGCGACGCGCCGCATGTTCGCGAAGTAATCTCCCGCCAAGGGGTCAATTGCGGCGACCCGTCCGTCGATCGCCTGCGCCACCCGCTCGGCAGAGGCCGGATTGATCTGCGGCTGCACCAGGACGACCCGGATCCCGTCACGGCGGGCCTGATCGATCAATTCGGCCAGGGCACGCGCCCCTGGCTCCTTGCCTTCCTTCTCGATCACAACCTGCTCCAGGCCATAGTCCTGGGCGAAATAGCCCCAGGCGGGGTGATAGACGAGAAAGCGGCGCCTCTGCAGCCCCGCCAGTCGGTCGCGAATCGCGGCGTCGAGGGCGTCCAGATCGGCAGCGAGGCTTTGGTAGTTGGCCGCGAAGTCGGCGGCGTGATCGGGTGCCAGCTCGCTCAGGACATTGCGGATCCGCGCACCCATGATCTTCACCACCCTGGGGCTGGTCCAGATGTGCGGGTCCAGCTCGCCGCGGTCATGTCCATGGCCGCCGGGGCGCAGCGCGATCCCCTCGCGTGCATCGAGCACGCGCATGCCCGGATTCGCCGCCCGGAGGCGCGTCATCCAGGCGTCCTCGAAACCGAGGCCGATGCGTACATAGAGTTCGGCCCCGGCGAGCGCCGCGATCTGGCGCGCGGTCGGCTCGAAGGCGTGGGGATTCTGCCCGGGCCGGACCATCGCCCGCACACGGACATGGTCGCCCCCGACGCGCGACACGAAGGTCTCCTGAGGGACCACGCTGACGAAGACCGAGAGCGGGCCGGCGGCCGCCGCCAGGCCCGGAAACAGCACCAGCAGGAACAAGATCAAGGGTCGGCGAAGCAGCATGGGTGGAGCGCCCGCTCGGACCGCGCGTCCGCGCGTGTTTGTGTTTGGATCAGATATGTTTGGATACGATATAACGTCCCGCCCGCGGTTGCCAGCTTCCGGTCTCGCTCCCCCTCCCCTCCTCGCTGCCACGCTCCGGCGTGGGAGTGTCGTGCGGGCGCTCAGCGTCCGGTGCGCGGCGGTCGAGGCGCACGATCGGCCCCGACTCCGACACCGGGGCAGCGCCGCCAGGGCCAGCGGCGGCGGGGCTTGGGAGCCGGCGCCGGGCGGCGGCAACGCAGGGGCGCGGAGCGCCCGACCCCCGCGTCGCACCGCGGAGCGGATGGGCCCAGGGGCGCAACGGGTTGGCAGTTCACGTATGATCGCGGGGCCGTCCCCATCAGCCCGAGCCCTTGCCAACCCAACCGGTCCCGGTCGCCAGCCCCGTCATGTCCATCTCCTCACAACTGCTGTGGGCAGTCGGCCTGAGCCTCTATGTGCTCGCCGTCCTGCTCCTGACACGGATCCCCTACGCCGCCATGGTCGCCCGCGGGATGGAGCCGATCCGCGCGGTCTACTACACCCGCAAGATCGTGCACATGCTCGCCGGCGGCGTGGGCTCTGTGATGGTCCCCTTGGTCTTCAGCGACCCCTGGTACCCGCTGGTCTGCGGGCTTCTGCTCACCCTGCTGACCTATGGCGCCCATGCGACCGGGCTGCGGTTCTATTGGTTCCAGACGGCTGAAAACCGCAACGACGTCAAGTTCGCGCTGATGTGGGCGGTCTCCGTATCCCTCCTCTGGTGGGTGCTCGACAACCCCTGGCTCGCGATCCTCCCGGCGCTCTACATGGCGTTCGGCGACGGGGTCACCGGGGTCGCGCGCAACCTGCTGGTGCGCCGCCGCTCAAAAAGTCCGATCGGCAACCTCTTCATGCTCATCGTGTGCGCGCCCCTGGGCTGGATCATCGGCGGGCTCGCCGAGCCCGCGATCCCGATCTGGGGCCTGATCTCGGCGGTCGTGGCGACCTGGGTCGAGCGCTACGAATTCGGCCCGATCGACGACAACGTGCTGATCACGGTCGCGGCGTCCACGGTGCTCCTGCTCGGGACCTGGCTGGGCCCAATGGCCTGACCGGGTGCCGCGGATCAGAACACCCGGCTGAGCGCGAACCCGGCAAGCAGGAGAAAGAGCGCACCGCTCAGCTGATGGAGCCGCCGCAGCGGCATGACCTGCAGCAGTCGACACCCGACCCAGACCCCGAGCGCAGAGGTCAGTGCCAGGGCGAGGGTGGCGCCGAGCCAGATGGCGAGGGGCGGCAGGGCGGCCGCGAGACCGGCAACCGCGAGCTGGGTCTTGTCCCCCATCTCGGCCAGCAGGATCATCGAGAAGGCCGCCAAGAGGATGCCGCGGTGGCTCCAGCTCGGTCCGGATGCCTCCCCTTCGCCCTCGCCGGAGCGCAGCGCCATGACCCCGAAGACGGCGAAGAGGGCGGCCGCAAGGCCTGCCACGACCCGTTCCGGCACCCACTGCGCCAGCGCTGCCCCGAAGACCACGGCGAGCGTGTTCAGGACCATGAAGGCGGCCACCGCCCCGAGCAGCACCGGCCATCGCCGGTGACGGGCGGACAGGGTCATGCAGACCAGCTGGGACTTGTCGCCGAGCTCTGCGAGCAGGATCACGCCAAAGGTCGTCGCGGTGGCCGACAGCGCATGGGGCGCGGGCAGGAGGGCGATCTCGGTCACGGCCTGATCAGGCCCGGAGTGCCCTCGACGCCTCGCGACGGGGCCAGAGCGGCGGCCGGCGCAGGGACGTTCGGTCCGGCGAGGCGACGGCGACTGAGTGGCCGTGGCGATGGTTCGGGCGGGGTCCTGGCGTGTACACGGAGAATATCGAGTCGTGGCAGGCGGCGACGGTCGAAAAGACGGCCCGGCCATCGGCCTGGGGCGGCGTGCACGGGCGCGTCGAGCCAGCCGCATGAACCTAGCGGGCGGCCGCCCCGCTGTCAACACCTCCCTGCGCCCCCTGCGGGACAGCGGCGCTTGTCCCGCAGGGGGCGGCTTTGCAGGAAGCCGGGCGGCCGGTTAGGATCGTCGCGCCACTGCATAGCGGAGGAGTCATGTCCGATGATGGCTGTCACACCCCGACCCATTGAGGAAGCGCTGAAGCATTCAGCGCCTGCCGCGAGGGGCAGGATGCCCCGCCAGTGTCAGTCGCGTCAGCGGCTGACAGTGAAGGAAAGCGGAAACCGCGTTTTCGCTCTCCGTACCGATGGTCGGCCAGGATGGCCGATCCATCAGTCTATAAAGCTCAGGATGCCCCGCCAGTGTCAGCCGCGTCAGCGGCTGACAGTGAAGGAAAGCGGAAACCGCGCTTTCGCTGTCCGTGCTGATTGGCGGCCGGGATGGCCGGCCAATCAGCGTCTCCTCGAAAGATTTGCGCTGCTCGGCGCGCTGCTCTTCGCCTGCGCGGCGCAGCCCGCCCTGGCCGAGGGGCAGGCCGCGCCCGGCGAGGTGACGGGCGCCAAGCTGCTCAGTCACCCAGGCTGGTTCAAGGAGAGCTTTCTCGACCTCACCGAGGACGTCAGCGAGGCAGCGGACGAGGGCAAGCACGTCATCCTCTTCATGGAGATGAACGGCTGCCCCTACTGCTACAAGATGGTCCAGGAAAACTTCGCCAACGCGCCTTACCGGGACTTCATCCAGGCGCATTTCGACGTCATCGCCCTGAACACCAAGGGCGATCGCGAGGTGGCGGTGACCGAGGAGATGTCGATGACCGAGAAGGAGGTCGCCGATGTCTATCAGGTGCGCTTCACCCCGACGCTGATCTTTCTCGATGAATCAAACAAACCGGTGGCGCGCGTGAGCGGCTATCGCAATCCCGATGACTTCAAGGTCGTCCTGGACTATGTGCAGAACAAGGCCTACCGGCACCAGAGCCTGAACGACTTCGCCGCGGCCAGACTGGCGGCAGCCGTCTACAGCTTCCGCGAGCATCCGATGATCCGGTCCGTAGACGACCTCAGCGGCGTGGTCGATCGCCCGCTCGCGGTCCTGTTCGAGGATGCCGCCTGCGTCGCCTGCGATGCCCTGCACGACGGCCACCTGGCCGACCCGGAGGTCAGGCGGATCCTGGGCGGACTCACGCTGGTCCGGCTCGACACCGACTCCGAGACGCCCATTGTCGACCCCATGGGCAACCAGACCACACCGAAGGCATTGGCCGAGGCGCTCGGCATCCAGTACCGGCCGAGTATCGTCCTGTTCGACCGCGGCCGCGAGATCACGCGGATCGAGAGCATGCTCTACCGCTACCATTTCGCGGGCGTCCTGGAGTATGTCGCCGGCCGCCACTACGAGCGCTATCCGGACAGCCCCTTCGACTACATCGACGTCAAGACGGCCGAATTGACGGCCGCGGGCAAAGACGTCGCGATTGCCGACGAGTGAGGCGGCCGGAGAGCGGGTGCGGCCGCTCCGCGACGCGCGCGGGGCCGGATGTGACGAAATGTGTCAGAATCGGTCGAGTCGTTGGCATCGAGGCGACGCTGAGCGGCCGGCGATCGCATACGATGGATCGCACAGCCATGTTTTAAAAGCTATATATTTTTTTGGCGCGCGTCGTGCATCTAAGTGAACGGGCGCCGAGGGGCTCAGGACCGCTCGCCAGGCCGGATCCACCGGCGGATAGGGACGGCGCGGCACGGCCAGTCTGGCGATCGACCCTGGCTCCGGCCCGACTCACGGACGAACCTCTCATCAAGGACGGCCCGCTGATTGAATCCAGGGACGGATTCAGTCAGCATCTATCTGTCGAATGACGGGGTACCAGGATGGCGACACCGAGCCCAGATCAATCCAGCCAAGACCGGCGCTCCCACCGGCGACTCGGCACCGGCATCCAGATCCGCGTGGCCCTGCCCGGGTCCGCCGAGTCCATCGCCGCCGAGAACCGCGACATCTCCTGGGGCGGCGCACAGTTCCTGACCTCGGATCCCGCGATCCTGGATGCGGAGCAGGTCACCCTGACCTTTCCTTGGGGGACCAGCCGTTCGTTTTCCGCCGATGCGCAGGTGGTCCGACGCGAGACACTCGAGGATGGAAGCATCCGGGTAGGCGTCCGCTTCTGCGGCCTCTCGACGCAGAGTCATCGGCGCCTCGAGAAGCTGCTCCATTTGCTTGCGAAGACCGATCCGGAGGCCCAAAGGGTGCAGGAGACGGTTGAGAAGGCGCCGCTGGTGAAGGTGCTGGAGGTCCTCTTCACCGAGATCGACGAGGTCCGCCACGTCCTGAAGCAGATCCGTGACGGACGGCTCTCGGTGACGGTGTTCGGGGCCTATCAGACCGGTCAGAGCATTGTCTTTTCGATCGCCGGCACGAAAGATTTTCCGAACCTTCGACTGCGGGCGCGTGTCAATGCGCAGGAACCCGTGCATGTCGCCAGCAGTGACTGGGCTGATCTGGTCAGCCTGGACCTGCGCTTCGAGCACTCGCTCGATGATCTCGCGCGCTATGTCGGCCGCCGTCTGCTGGCGCTTCCGACGGGGCCTCGGCTGGCCGACGCGACGGCATGATCGGCCCAGCGACTGCACGCGGGTGGGAACGAGGTGGACACTGGTTCGTTGGCCATCCTGGCCAGCATCAGCGCGCCTTCCGAGCGACGCGACCCTCGGAAGGCTCGGTTTTCGGGCATTGAGGTGCCTGAACACGCCGGGGCCTCCCGCCCCGGACGGGCAACGCTGAATACGTCAGCGCTTCCCTAGCGGATCCACCTTCCACATGGGCCGCCAGCACGGAGAGGATGCCGACATGGTCTCGGTTCTAGAAACCAGGTTTCCACATTTGATCGAGCGAATCGAGGCATGCTGGGGCGACCCGGATCGATTCGAGGGCATCTTCTCGGAGCTGCTCCTAGACAAACGCGGCGGCCGCAGCGGCTGGCCACTCGATGCCTGGGTGGAGCTGAATCTCCTCCAGGAGGTGCACGACGCGGCCTATGGCCTCTCCAAGCGGCGTCCCGATCCGGCGGGCGGTCTCTTCGGGCAGAACTGGTCCTTCGCCGGTTGACCGCAGGGACAGAGGTCGTACCGGCGTCTCGCGGCACCCGTGCCCGCCGGCGCGGGATCCTCACCTCCTCGGTCCTTCTCTACCTGGCACTGGCGGCACGCCCCGACTGGAGTTCGGACCGGCCGCTGCGAGACCTCATCGACGAACCTGCGCTGATCTGCCTGCTGCTCTGCGTCGCGGTGCCCGCGTACCTCTGGCGCTCGCCTCTCGTCGCGGATGTCCTGCGGGACTGTGCGGATCACATCTGGCGGGATCGAACATGACGACACGCGTGCGTGCATCGAGGCGCGAGATTTTCGGTTGGGCGATGTACGACTTCGCCAACCAGGCCTACACCCTGCTCATCATCACGGTCGTCTTCGGTGACCTCTTCACGCGGGTCATCGTCGGGGATGCCCCAGACTACCGGGTCGGCAATCTCCTGTGGAGCCTCGCCCTCTCGACCAGCTATCTGCTGGTCGTGGTCTGCTCGCCGGTGGCCGGGGCGATCATGGATTACACCGCGAGCAAGAAGCGCTTCCTGTTCGCAAGCTATCTGCTCACCGTGCTCGGCACCGCCGCGCTCTATTTCGCCGCCCCCGGCTATGCATGGATCGCCGTGGTGTTCCTGATCGTCTCGAATTTCGGCTTCTCCATCGGCGAGGCCTTCATCGCGAGCTTTCTGCCCGGACTCGGGCCGCCGGAGGACCTGGGCAAGATCTCCGGGTTCGGCTGGGCGCTCGGCTATGTCGGGGGCATGGTCTCGGCCGTCTTCGTGCTCCTCGTGCTCGGCGAGGTCAGCGCGGAGAACTTCGATCACATCCGCTGGGTGGGGCCCTGGGCCGCCGCCTTCGTCCTGGTCGCGGCCATTCCGACCTTTCTCTGGGTGCGCGAGCCCGGGCGGCCGCGCACCCTCCCTCCCGGCATCGGCTATCTGGGCATGGGGCTCGCCCGCGTGCGCCAGACCCTGGCGCACCTGCGCACGCATCGCGACCTCGCGATCCTGCTGGTGTCGGTCTTCTTTTCCATGAGCGGGATCTATATCGTCATCTCCTACGCCTTCATCTACGGCGCCCAGGTGATCGGCTGGGACGAATCGGTGCGGACCCTGATGTTCGTGCTGGTGCAGATCACCGCAGCGGTGGGCGCGTTCGGGTTCGGCTTCATCCAGGATCGGCTGGGCGCACTGCGCACCTACGCGATCACCCTGGTGATGTGGATGGTGGCGATCGCGCTCATCTACCTGACACCGATCCTGAGCGATCTGGCCCGCGACGGCCTGGGCCTCGACTGGCCGGCCCAGTACATCTTCCTGGTCGTCGGCTGCGTGGCCGGGCTGAGCCTCGGCGCCTGTCAGTCCGCCACGCGGGCCCTGGTCGGCCTGTTCTCGCCATTGTCACGCGCGGCCGAGCTCTTCGGCTTCTGGGGTCTGGCGCTGAAGCTGGCCGGAATGTTCGGCTTGCTCGCCATCGGGCTCCTGCAGGCCCTGGTCGGGCTGCAGACGGCGATCCTCTTCTGTGTGCTGCTGTTCGCCACGGCACTGGTCGTGGCCTTCGGGGTGAACGAGAGACGCGGCCGCGCGATCGCCGAGGCGCACGACGCCGGACAGGTCGTCTGGTAGGCCGCGTGGCCTGCTTGTGATCGTCTTCGCCGGAAACGGATCGTGGCTTCGGCATCTCCTGGACCCGACGCATCGGGCGATGGCGGTCAGCCCTGTCAGTCGTCCCGAGGGGCGTCAATCGATGGGTCGCCCGGGGATCCCTGTGCCTCCCCCGCGAGGATCCGATAGACCTCGGCGAGGGCCTCGTCGCCGCCGACATTGCCCGGAAAGATGACCACCGGCAGGCCGGGGAAGCGCGGGTGGTCGTCCGGACAGCGGACCACCGAGCAGCCGGCGCGGATCTGGCCGAGGACGCGCGCGGTGCGCAGGGCCAGGCCCTCGCTGAGGGTGTCGTTGGAGGTGATGCCGCCCTTGCTGACGAGGAAGCCGATCTCCTGCGGCAGGTTCCGCACGATCCTGACCAGGAAACGGGAGACGCACTCACCGAAGGCAAGCCGCTCGGCCGCGCTGGGGAACCGGCGCTCCCCCCGACTGGTGAAGAGGACGGCGCCCCGATCGGCGTGCTGGGCGGTCTCGAGCCGGGCGAGCAGGTCCTGCAGCAGGGCATCCTCGTCGGCGAGCAGACGATCCAGCTCGATCTCGATCGGGATCACGTCCGTCTCCGCGACGAGATGCCGGAGCTGCCGGGTCGACTTCTCGACATGGGATCCCATCAGGACGACCCCGGGGCGCGCATGACGGACATAGGTCGACATAGCGGCGGGCGGCACCGGTTGGGGCGGGAGACCCGCCAGCGCGGTCAGAAGGCTTGCGGCGCTGCGGAACAGAAACCGCTTGCCCTCCCCCGTCGCGTCCAGGACCTGGCGGGCAAAGCCGTCGAGGTCCGACTGGCGCTCGGCGTCCACCACACAGCAGGCATTGCCCTCCAGGGCGCGCAGGCGCGCGCCGAGATCGCCTCGGACGGCCCCCAGCCCGAAGCGCTCCACCGACCGTGCCAGGATGCGCCCGCCGGTCTTCTCCTCCACATAGTCGGGCAGGAAGGCATGCCGGAAGCCGAACACCGAGTCGCGTGCGAACTCGGTCTCGTTGACCGGCACGGGCACGCCCTCGACCATCAGATAATGCACCGCGTCGCGGGTGATGCGTCCGCCCTCGAAGAAGGCCGGAACCAGGAAGTGGGCATCGAAGGGGCCCAGCTCCTCGGCGATGACATCGGTCTCCACCGGATAGTGGCCGCGCAGGGTGGAGTCCGAGCGGCTGACGATCAGCGGCCGGATCAGCTCACCGTCGGCCGCGAGCCGCTCAAGTGCGGCACGCAGATGGACGCAGATCTCGCGCGTCACCCGCGCCGCATCCGCCGCGCTCATGCCGCGGGTGTTGCTCAGCACGAAGCAGAGCGGGGAGGCGTCGGTCAGGGCCTCGACCAGCGTCTCGGGGTCCCAGCGCGTCAGCAGGAGACAGCCGTGGACGGTCTGGGACCCCGTGGGATCGTCGTCGATGGCGATGACCTTGGTGGTCGGCATCGGGGACATGACCGGCGTCCTCATCCGTCGGCGCTGCCCAGCGCCGACCGGCCCGCGGCGAGCAGGTCGCGGGCACGCTGCTCCAGGGCCTCGGCGGTGATGCCATTGTAGGCCATGATCTCCGCGGGGCTGGCGGTGGTCTCGCCGCGCTGCCAGCCGATGAGGTCGCGCGCGGGGGCCCGGCTGCGCAGGAGTACCGGCTCCAGTGCCAGCGTCCCGCCGCCGCTCACCCCGATCAGGGCATCGCCGTCGAAGAGGGCCCGGAAGTCGGCATCCCCCATGAAGCGGTCGTCGGGCTCGGCGGCGTGGCGCCAGGCGACATCGCCGGGGCGATAGAGTCGGCGCGGGTTGACCACGGCGACGACGCGCACCCGGTAACCGGCGGCCTCCAGTCGTTCCTTTGCCGCGAGCACGGGCAGCACGACCATGTCCCCGGTCACGGCAAAGACCAGTGTGCCCGCCGCCCCATGTCCCGAGTCGGCGAGCGCGATGGCGCCCGCCTCGACGGCCTCGCGCGCCTGCTCGGGGGTCGAGTAGACCGGCAGCGCCGACTTGGAGGCGATGATGCTGATGCACTTGTTGGACTGCCCCGCCGCCCAGGCATAGGCCGCCTGGATCTGATTGGCGTCGGCAGGATAGAGCAGATAGACATTGCCGTTGCGGATCTGACCGCCGATGTAGTTCTCGATCTCGGGGCGCTGATGGGTCCAGCCGTTGCGGCCCTGCTCCAGCGCGCCGGCGGTGAACATGGAGATCACGGCCGGGGTCTTGCGTCTGAGCTCGGCCATCGCCTGGCCGACGGTCTGCACGATCGGCCAGCCGTTGATGGCGAAGCTCTCGTAGGACAACCACAGGGACCGCCCGCCGAACAACGCCAGACCGGCGGCGAAGCCGGCGCAGGCGTCCTCGCTCAGGGGCTCGTAGACCTGGCCCGAGGGGGACTGGTTGTAGACCCCGTCCTCGGTCGGATGGCGGATCTTCAGGGCCTCGTTGATGACCTTCATGTTGGAGGCCTCGTTGCCGTCGGCGTTGGCCACCACAAAGAGCGGGTCGCGCCGCCCGAGCTCAGCGACCATCTCGGCCATGGCGCTCGCCGGCACCGCCTGCTCACCCACTGCGAAGTCGCGGGTCGGCAGCGCCCCGATGTCGCCGGGGAGGCGCTCGGACTCGGTGACGGCGGTCTCCCCGGCCGGCCCGCCGCCGGCCCGCCGCATGTTGGCACGCACCAGCGCCCAAGCCTCAGGGGCCAGGGCACCCCGCTCCAAGGCGGCCGCGATGTTGGGCTTGGTCGCGTTGTCGCCGGGGTAGAGGTTGTGCGACTTGGCGCCCTGGGCGTGCACCCCTGCCCCTTTCAGCTGCTTGACGATGAAGGCGGTCAGGGTACCGCCGAGCGAGGAGGTCTCCGCCTCCTGCAGCCCCTCGAGCACCGCGCGGGTAAAGGCGAGACGCGCGGACTCACCGAACAGCGTGCTGTCGACATAGTCCCCCGTCTGCCCGGCGTCGTCATAGGCCTTGGCGTCGACCAGGATGACCCGCTCGAAGTCGTGCGCACGCCAGTAGTCGAGCATCCGGGCGTTGTCCATCAGCGAGACCATGGAGTGGTGCTCCTGGCTGAAGCCGTTCCAGATCAGCACCGGCAGGAAATTGGTCACCTCGGGATAGGCGGTGTGAAAATGCTTGAAGGCCGAGAGGATGTAGGGCTCGCCCAGCCCGCCGTCGCCGATGGTCACGGGAAAGAGCGTCTCGCGGTGCAGATAGGCAGCGGCCATCGCGAAGTGCTGGCCTTGACCAAGGGGTCCGGCCGGGGCGAGCAGACCGGGAATGGCGCCCGAGAGGTGCCCGAGCAGCCCCTCGCGCTCGCGGAAGCGCGTCTGCAGCTGGTGCATGTCGGTGATGCCCATCGCCTCCAGCGAGCCGTCTAGAAACATGGCGCTGTAGAAGCCGGGCGCGTGGTGGCCGACCTCGGTCAGGATATTGGTGTGGCCGAGCATGACCAGCGCGGCATAGGCATCGGCCGAGCTGGCGAAGCCCCCCGGGTGCCCGGACGCCTTGGAGGCACAGAGCTGGAGCGTGGTATAGCGCAGCGCATCCGCGATCAGACGGGTCTGATAGACCGCCGTCGCGTCGATCGCCTCGATTCGATGGGCACCCTCGGCGATCGCCGGGCGCGCGCCGAGCCGGTCGAAGTCGGGCGGCAGGCTGCCGAAATGGAGCACCCCGTTGCAGAATCCGGGTGCGGTCTCGAGGGGCGGGGTGGCGCTTGCGGTCATGGGGCTCTCTCCTCTGCTCTCGCCGACGGTGTCGTCGACCGTGGGCCGGGGGTCCGGCGTTGGGGCGAGAATAGGCACGAGCCGGTATTTTCGCAATAGAGAACCTATTTCGCCATACGTAATATTTTCCTCCCCGCGCTCGAGCGCGCTCCAATTCAGACGCTTCCCGGCCGGTTTTCGGCATCGCGACGGCGATATTGGATTTCGCGATCCGGGGTCCTCGACGTCCCATGACCTTGCATCCCGATCGGATGACGGACGCGTCGTCCGTTGCGACACTTGAGGCGACGCCGATTGATTGGCCGCGCCGGCCAACAATCGGCACGACACAGCAAGACGCGTTGTCGCTGCTCCTTCCGATGCGGTCGTTGAGGCGACCGAGCACGGCGGCACCTGCGCGTTGCGCGGGAGGCGCCGATTGGTTCGGACCGAGCTGCACGGCACCGGCTGCGAGGTACCATTGCAGCCGCAGCTTCCGCGGTGGCCGCAAGATCGTACGAGGTCGATCGCGAATAAGCGCTATGCAGAGCATCCTGGAGCCGGTCTAGATGAACGCCATCTTTTTCGGGATCGTCCTGATCGCCTTCCTCACCACGGCCTGGCGCGAGCTGAGCGCGCCACCGGTCGGGGACGAGCCGACCGCGATGGCAGTGCTGTCGAGCGAGATGCTGGGGGCGGCGAGCGGCGCGGTGGAGCTGGCGCTCGGCCTGGTCGGCGCCATGACGCTGTTTCTCGGTCTGATGAAGGTCGCGGAGGCAGGCGGCCTGCTCACCGTCATCGCGCGCCTGATCCGTCCGCTGATGACCCGCCTGTTCCCCGAGGTCCCCCCGGACCATCCTGCGATGGGTGCGATGATCCTCAACCTGTCGGCCAACTCGCTGGGTCTGGGCAATGCGGCCACACCCTTCGGCATCCGCGCAATGCAGGAGCTGGACAGGCTCAATCCCCGGCCGGGCACGGCGACCGACGCGATGGCCCTGTTTCTCGCCATCAACACCTCGGGCGTCACCTTGCTGCCGACCGGCGTGATCGCCCTGCGTGCCGCAGCCGGCTCGGACGATCCGGCCGCGATCCTGCCGACCACCCTGTTCGCGACCCTGTGTGCCACTGCGGCGGCGATCCTCGCCGCCCGTCTCTATCAACGCCTGGCACCGCTCGGACCGCCGGGTCGGGTCGCGGCTGCGCCGCAGCGGCCCGACGAACAGGAAGCCTCGGCAGGCACCGATCTGACGGCAGACGCGGGGGCCTACCCGGTGTGGGTGTCGATTCTGGCGCTGGGGGCGGTCGTCGCCCTGATCCCGGCCGCGATCCTCTGGGGTGAGCGCGTCTCGCCCTGGATCATCCCCTCCCTGATGCTGGGGTTCCTCCTCTTCGGGGCGCTGCGCGGCGTGCGGGTCTACGAGATGTTCGTCGAGGGCGCGCAAGAGGGTTTCCAGGTCGCCCTGCGGATCATCCCCTACCTGGTGGCGATCCTCGTGGCGGTCGGCATGTTCCGCGCGAGCGGCGCGATGGACGTCATGGTCGGCCTGCTCGGCGGCCTCACGGGCCGCCTCGGACTGCCGGCCGAGGCCCTGCCAATGGCGCTCCTGCGCCCGCTCTCGGGCTCCGGCGCCTATGGCATCCTGGCCTCCATCATCAACGACCCGGCGATCGGACCGGACAGCTATGTCGGCCTTCTGGTGTCCACGCTTCAAGGCTCGACCGAGACCACCTTCTATGTCCTGGCGGTCTATTTCGGCGCCGTGCGGGTCCGGCGGATTCGCCACACCCTGGGTGCGGCCCTCACCGCCGATCTGGTGGCGGTGATCGCGGCCGTGGCGGCGTGCGGGTTCCTGTTCGCAGGGTGAGGGTCCCGAGGAGCGCCGACGTCCGCCCGCGGTTGGCGCAACACCGTGAGGGGCGCTGCCGGGGGCGCGGGACATCCTTGGCCGAACGCGACGGACCCACGAGCGGCTCGGATCGGCATGAGCCGTTGCGGCTCGGCCCGCATATGAGGGGTCACCCGCCCTTGGGCAGGTGCCCTACTCCAATGCATCCAAAGACGCCAGAAAGGCCTTCACCTGCTGCCGCAGCAGGCCGAGCGTGGTTTCGAAACGCAGCGCAACCAGTCGCTCGCGCTCCCAATCGAGCTCGAACGAGTAGGCGTTGCGGAACACATGGCGAAAGCCGCGAAAATCCTGCAAGAGGCGGTACAGCTCGTCATCGATGACCGCCGGCCGGTACCCCTCGACACGGAGCTTCATGCGGCGCAGCAAGTCGGCATGCCAGGTGTCGGTGCCGACGTCATTCTCGAAAAAGGCCGCGATGCGCCGAAACATGTTCTCGCAGCCGTTGTAAAAATTGTGCAGCAAATACCCGATTGCCCCACGGTCGTACACGGAAATCTCGGCAGGCGGCAAGTCCAGTTTTTCACGCGCAGTGGCAAAGACCTGCGCCAGCTGCTCGAGCTTGGCCAACTCGTCTTCGATGTCGGCGCGCAGCAGTGCGATGTTAGGCGGCATAGATCACCCTGCCCCGGTCAATCGCCTTGGCGACAAAACGGGCATCATCGGACTCGGTGTGGAGGTCGATCGGGCGCCCGAAGGTCTCTTCCAAATCGCGGCGTAATGCCCAATAATCGGTCCGAGCAGTTCCCAACACCACCAAATCGATGTCGGAGCACGGGTGTGCCCGACCTTCGACCAATGAGCCGAACGCGATCGCTTGCGTCGCGTGGTAGCGTCGAAACACGGGCGCACCGTCTTGCTCCAGTTCGGCCAGCAGACGGGCGGCCAGCTGCTCGGAAGCGCTCTGCTGCTCGGCCCAGCGCGCCTTGAGTGCGCTGTAGTCGAATCGTTGCCGGGCATCGGATTTCATCGGTGAGACGGGCTATTTGCGGTTAGGGGCAAGCTCGCAGCGGTGAAGGCCTTCGGGCAGCGACGGGGCCGCCGGCATGCGCCCTGCCGAAGCACGCGCGAGGCCGCCGAGGGGTGACTCGTCGCGAGGCACCCTTGCGGGGCCCAGTCGGCAGGGATTTGGTCGTCATCCGTGAAACCCTCCCAACGCTCGATCACCGACTCGATGATGCTAGACGCAGAGGGTTGTGTCCAGCATCCTGCAGCGTTTCCAGTCCGGCGCACGAGACCCGGGCTGGTGATGCCAGGAGGCCCATCGATCAGCCTCGCCCGGGAACCCGAGCGCGACCGGCTGACTCGGGCCATCGGGCTTGTCGCGTGCGCATCAGTCAGGGTCTACAATCCGGCGACGCGCCCAAGCAGCTCAGACCCATCCCATGACTCGGAAGACCCTGCCCATCGGCATCCGGCCCCGTCGGGGGAGCCGCGACGGTGACCGACACGGTGGCGACAAGCTGATCGCCCGCCTCACGGGCGATGCGGTGAAGGACCGCGTCGATGGCCGGCCCATCCCGCCGATCGGCATGCAGCGCGGCCACGCGCGCCGAGCGGCCGGGGCGTTCGCGGGCGACAGACCGGATTGAGCCGACCATGACCGATCAAGCCGAACCGGCTCATATGCAGGCTCACATCCAGGTGATCGACCGGGCGGCCGCCCTGCTCGACGCCATCGCCCGGTATCCCGAGTCCGTCAGCCTCAAGATCCTGGCCGCGGAGACCGGCCTGCATGCCTCGACCGCCCACCGCATCCTGGCCTCGCTGATCCAGAACCGCTTCGTCGAGAAGGACCCGGCCGGGCGTTACCGTCTGGGCCTGCGACTCCTCCAGCTGGGCGTGCGGCTGCACGCCAACGTGGACGTGCGCGCGATCGCTCGGCCGGTGATGGAGGCGTTGCGCGACCGGCTGGGCGAGACCGTGAACCTGACGATTCGCGAGGGCGACGCGGTGGTCTACATCGAGAAGGCGACACCGAACCGCATGATCCACGTGCAGCAGCTGGTGGGCTCGCGCGCGCCCCTGCATGTCACCGCGGTCGGCAAGCTGATGCTCGGCGCGGCCGGTGAGGAGGCGACCCGGGCCTATGCCGGACGGACCAACCTGCCCGCCTATACCCGCAACACCATCACCACCCTGCCCCGTCTGTTGGCCGAGTGCAGCCAGGCGCTGGCGCAGGGCTACGCGCTCGACAACGAGGAGGCCGAGCTCGATGTGGGCTGCATCGGCGTCCTGCTCTACGACAGCACCGGCAATGTCAGCGCAGGCCTCTCCGTCTCCGCCCCCATCGAACGGCGCCGGCTGGAGTGGGCCGCCGACCTGATGGCCGCGGCCGACGAAATCTCCGCCCAGCTCGGCCACCAGCCGCCAACCCGTCACCGGTAGAACACAATCGCTCCGCGCATTGCGCGTCAGCGGGCTCGCTCCCTGCGCGCTCCGGCGCGATTGTGTCGCGCGGACGCGGTGCGCCCGGGCTTACTCCGAGGCTGGAGCCTCGGAGCCGGCGGCGATGCGTGCGGGGATTTCGGACATTGGAGTTGTGGGAAAGGCGACAGGGTGATGACATAACCTCTTAAACACAGACAGATAGGTACTGGCATAGGGTCTGCTTGGGGGACTGCATCGCGAACGCCTTCGGAGTCTTCATGAAGCAGAAAGAGATCGCCGCGTTGCTCGACGAGCCGGCCTGCGCGCACAACCACAAGGCCAAGTCGGGCTGTGCCAAGCTCCAGCCGGGGGCGACGGCGGGCGGCTGCTCGTTCGACGGGGCCCAGATCGCGCTCCTGCCGATCGCGGATGTCGCGCACATCGTGCACGGGTCCATCGCGTGCGCGGGAAACTCTTGGGATAACCGGGGGACGCGGTCGAGCGGTCCGGGCCTGTTCAAGATCGGGATGACGACCGATCTGACCGAGCAGGACATCATCATGGGCCGCAGCGAGAAGCGGCTGTTCCACGGAATCAAGCAGGCGATCGACAGCTATCGGCCGGCCGCGGTCTTCGTCTACAACACCTGTGTGCCGGCCCTCACCGGTGACGACGTCGGCGCGGTCTGCCGCGAGGCCCAGCGGCGCTGGGGCACACCCGTCGTGGCGGTGGACTCGGCGGGCTTCTACGGCACCAAGAACCTCGGCAACCGAATCGCTGGCGAGACCATGGTCGGGCAGGTCTGCGGCACCCGCGAGCCGGATCCCGTCCCACCGGGGATCGAGCGCCCGGGCTTCAGGATCCATGACGTCAACCTGATCGCCGAGTACAACATCGCGGGCGAGCTCTGGCACGTCCTCCCGCTGCTGGATGAGCTGGGTCTGCGGGTCCTCTGCAGCCTGTCGGGCGATGCACGCTTCCGCGAGGTGCAGACCATGCACCGTGCGGAGGTCAACATGATGGTCTGCTCCAAGGCCATGATCAACGTCGCGCGCAAGCTCAACGAGGCCTACGGGACGCCCTGGTTCGAAGGGAGCTTCTATGGGATCCAAGATGTGTCGCAGGCCCTGCGCGACTTCGCGCGGCTGATCGGTGATCCGGACCTCACCCGACGCACCGAGGACCTCGTGTCCCGCGAAGAGGCGAAGGCCCAGGCCGCCCTCGAGCCCTACCGGGCGCGTCTCACGGGCCGCAAGGTCCTGCTCTACACCGGCGGGGTCAAGTCCTGGTCGATCATCTCGGCCCTTCAGGACCTCGGCATGGGCGTCGTTGCGACCGGGACCCGCAAGTCCACCGAGGACGACAAGGCACGCATCCGCGAGCTGATGGGCCAGGACGCGGTGATGATCGAGGATGGCAATCCACGCCGCCTGATCGACCTGGTGCGAGAGAACGAGGTCGACATCCTGATCGCCGGCGGACGCAACATGTACACGGCGCTCAAGGCGCGTATCCCCTTCCTGGACATCAATCAGGAGCGTGAATTCGGCTATGCCGGCTACACCGGTATGCTCGAGCTCGCCCGGCAGCTCTGCCTGACCGTGGAGAGTCCGATCTGGGACGCGGTGCGGCGACCGCCGCCTTGGGCGGGCCCGGAAGCGGCCGACGAGCCGACCCGCTCGCCCCTCGCACCCCTCGCGCTCGCCGTACCCGAGACCGGCTCAGCACCGGCTCATGCCGTCGGGGAGCCGGGCCATGCCTGAGATCCTCAAGCGCAACAAGGCCCTGTCGGTCAGCCCGCTCAAGGCCAGCTCGACCGTCGGCGCGGCGCTCGCCTTCCTCGGCTTCCACCGGGCCATCCCGATGCTGCACGGCTCGCAGGGCTGCACCGCCTTCGGCAAGATCTTCTTCGTGCGGCACTTTCGCGAGCCGATCCCGCTGCAGACCACAGCGATCGATCAGGTCAGCGCCATCATGGGCAGCCAGGATCTGGTCGTCGAGGGCCTCAGGACACTCTGCGAGAAGAGCGCCCCGGACCTCATCGGCGTGCCCACCACCGGCCTGGTCGAGACGCAGGGCGCAGACGTGGAGATGGCCGTCGGGGCCTTCCGTCAGGCCTGGCCGCGATTCGCGGGCACCGCGGTGGTGCCGGTCTCGACGCCCGACTTCGCCGGCTGCATGGAATCCGGCTACGCCCACGCGACCCGCGCCATCATCGAGACCCTCGTCCCCACCCGCACCGAATCCGGCACCCAGCCGGGGCGCCGCGCCCGTCAGGTGAACGTCCTGGCCGGTGCGCACCTGACCCCGGGCGACCTGGAGGACCTCAAGGACCTGATCGAGGCCTTCGGCCTGTCCCCCGTGGTCGTGCCGGACCTGTCCGACTCGCTCGACGGCCATCTGCCAGAGACCGACTACAGCCCCCTGACCGTCGGCGGCACCCGTGTCGGCGACCTCGCCACCCTGGGCGATGCCGCGGCGACCCTGGCGATCGGCGCCTCGATGGATACGGCCGCCGACGCCCTGGCGGCGCGCACCGGGGTACCCGACCATCGCTTCCCCCATCTGATGGGGCTCGCCGCGGTCGACGCGCTGGTGACGACCCTCGCGCGGGTGGCGGGGCGGCCGGTTCCGGCCAGGATCGAGCGCCAACGCGCCCAGCTCCAGGACGCCATGCTCGACTGCCACTTCATGCTGGGCATGTCCCGCGTCGCGCTCGCCGCGGAGCCCGACCTGTTGGTCGGGTTCAGCCAAATGCTGGAGGGGGTCGGGGCGGAGGTGGTCGCGGCCGTCTCCCCGGCCAATACCCCGGCCCTGCAGAACGTCGCCGCCCGCCAGGTCAAGATCGGCGACCTGGAAGACCTGGAGCTGTCCGCCCGCGCGGGCGACGCCGAGGTCCTGATCGCCAACTCGCATGCGGTCCCGAGCGCCGAGCGCCTCAGCATCCCGCTGTTGCGCGCCGGCTTCCCCCAGTACGACCGGGTCGGGGGCTATCGACGCACCTGGATCGGCTACCGCGGCACCCGCGCCGCGCTCTTTGACCTGGCCAACCTGCTGCTCGGCCAGGAGCGCGGCGAGATCCATCCCTATCGATCCAAGCTCAAGCAGTGGCCGGAGAACGAACGGGCTGACCCGCGCCCACACTGAGGCGCGACGAGTGAAGGTGAGCCCGGCCTCTGCGTAAACAACGACCCCGGAGAGATGCGGTTTAGATGATGCCCTTATTCAAGCGCGTTCACCATGCGCCACATGGTCTGCAATCGGGTCACGGCCTGTCAAGACACGGGGCTCGACACCGGACGCGGCTTCAGCACCGGAGGCTCTGATGGCACTGGAACGACGATTGACACTCCTGGGTAGGAGCGGCGAGGCGGCAGCGATGCAGACCCGGATCAAGGCCGCCTTCGCCAGCTCGGACATGAGGCAGATCGATCAGCATTTCGGCGCGGCCGAGTCCTTCGTCGTCCATACGATCGAGCCCCAGGGGCACCAGCTCGTCGAGGTCATCCAGTTTGCACGGTGCGACATGAACGGCAACGAGAACAAGCTGGGCGCCAGGATCGCGGCGCTGCAGGGGTGCGTCGTCGTCTACTGCGAGGCGGTCGGCGCCTCAGCCGTCAGCCAGCTGCGCGCGCAGGGGATCCAGCCGATCAAGGTCAGCCCCGGCACCTCGGTCAACCGCTTGATCCGCGATCTACAGCAGGATCTGCGGGACGGGCCGAGCGCCTGGCTCGCGCGGGCCATCGCCGGCCGCGAGCCGAATCGCGATCGCCGTTTCGACGCGATGGAGGCGGAGGGTTGGCACGAATGATCGAGACGCCGGCGACCGTGGTCGAGCTTGGCGTGGGTTGCGCCTGGGTGGAGACCGTCCGACAGACCGCGTGCGGGCACTGCGAGAGTGCCGGGAGCTGCGGGACATCCGTCCTCGCCAAGCTGTTCGGCGGATCGCGAAGCCGGCTGCAGATCGCTGACACGCAAGGGCTTTGCGTCGGCGAGCGGATCGTGATCGGGATCCCGGACGCGACGCTGGTGCGAGCCTCGCTGGTCGCCTACCTGGTCCCTCTGGTCGTCCTGGTTGCCTGCGCGGCCCTGGCCACGGCGCTCGGCGCGAACGAGGAAACGGTGGCCCTGGGCGGACTCACCGGCCTGGGCATCGGACTCTGGCTGAGCGGTCGACTGACCGGCGGTCGCTCGACGCGCGCGCGCTATCGCCCGGTCCTGGTGCGCCGCGGTGCGGCTGTACTGGGGTCCGCTGACCGAAGGTCGGGGCTTGTTTGAGCCGCAACGGGGCGCACGACGCCCGGGATTGCCCTGATCGGGCTAGCGGCCCCCGTCAACCGGCGACCCGCTCACGACGACCCGACAAGAGACCGGTTCTGGGAGCGCTCTGTTGCGCCTTCGTGGCTCAAACAGGACCTTGTCAACACCGGGCGTCCGCAGCGGACGCCTCATCCAAAAGAGAGCATCAACATGACTGAGACGCTTGCCGCGACCGCCGATGACCAGGGACTGATGCAGTCCGATTTCGTCGTCGAGATGGTGCGCCAGACGCGCGCAATCGACCCCTACGGCGCCTATGACGGACTCTCCGACGCGGAGATCCTGGAGCCCTTCATCCTCACCAAAGAGAAACGGCAGGAGATCCCCCTGGTGGGCGATCCGGACGAGACCGTCGTCGCCCGGGTCAAGGCCTTCTACAACGCGATCTCGGCCATGATCGAGTCCGAATGCGGACTCATGGCCGTCCCGCTCGTGCATCTGACGCACGAGGGCTTCGGACGCGCCCTGATCACGGTCGGCAAGCTGGTGGTGATGGACCGAACACTGCGCGATGTGCACAGGTTCGGTTTCCCGACGCTCTCCAAGATGAAGGACGAGGCGGACAAGATCCTGTCGATCGCGCTCGAGCTGATCGGCGAGCACTCAAGGGTCGCGGGGCTCTGACCGCGATGACACCAGACGAAATCAGGGCCTTGGAGAAGGCCGTCGGCAAGGCGAAACGGATCGCCAGCGAGCGGGCCGGTGAGCTGCACGACCTGGTCGAGGATCGCCTGCCCGCGGCCTACCAGGAGATCCCCGCCATCGCCCAGGCCGCCTACGACGCGTGTCACGCCTGGGCCGAGGCAAATGCCAGACTCAAGGCGGCCCAGGCCGCCAACGACGCATAACCGGACCTACGATGGAGAGGCTCACATGAGTGTGATCACCGGCATCACCCGCGGCGGCGGCGAATGGACGCCCGCGTTCGTGATCGACATCAACCAAAATCACTGCATCGGCTGCGGTCGCTGCTACAAGGTCTGCCCCCGCGACGTCTTCGAGCTGGTCGACCGCGACGACCTCGACCTGGACGCGCTCGAGGACGAGGGTGACGACGACGACTTCGACGAGGCGCCAGGGATGGTGATGAACCTCAAGGATGCGCTCGACTGCATCGGCTGTCAGGCCTGCTCGCGGGTTTGCCCGAAGAAGTGTCTGTCCCACCAGCCGCTGGCCGCGGCGGCGTAGCGGAGGGCTGGCCCGTGCGTCGGGACCCGGAGCGTGGCTCGGCGCACTGCGGCCGACGCCGCTTGCGCCGAGCCCGCGGCCGAAGTGATCAGGCGGTGATCGGGATGATGACGATGTCGACGCGGCGATTGAGGCGGCGGCCCTCGTCCGTCTCGTTCGAGGCGATCGGCTGGGACTTCCCGTAGCCGCGGGCGCTGATGCGTTCCGGAATGACCCCGTCGGACTCCATATAGGCCTGCACCGCGCCGGCGCGCCGCTCGGAGAGCAGCTGATTGTGCTCGGCCGAGCCGGTGCTGTCGGTGTGGCCGGAGATCGCGAGCTCGGTCTTGCCGTACTTGCGGACGATGCCCGAGATGGTATCCATCGTGCTGTAGAAACCTGGCTGGATCTGCGCGGAATCCACCCCGAAGGCCGTCGCGCCCGTCATGCGGACCAACAATTGGTTGTTCTGCAACGGCTCGACGACGACCAGGCCGCTCGCAATCTCACTGGCCAGCGCCTTCTCGAAATCGCGGCGCTGCTCCTGCATGTACGCGCCCACCATGCCCCCGGCGAGCGCCCCGCCCACCGCCCCGATCAGGGCACCACGCCCCGCATTGGCGCCGAGCGAGCCGATCAGCGCCCCGGCGGCCGCGCCCGTGGCAGTGCCGATTGCCGCGCCGGCGCCGGTCTCGGTCATCCCGGACCCATCCGCCGCGCAGCCCACGACCAGGACGGCGGCGGTCGCGGAAGCGGCAAAGCGATTCAAAACACCTGATGTCATCGGCGATCTCCTTGTGGGCATGATGAGCGTAAGCCGAACGTTCAGCGGGCCGATCATACCAGAGGCGCGCCGGATGCACGCGTATGCAAGCAGTGCGCGGACCTCCTCCGGGGTGTCTTGTGTCCCTGGAATTGGACATCACCTTTGCTGTATCCGAGAGTCGACCCGCCACACATGAACGACACCATCAGACTCGTCTGCAACCTCATCGCCTTCCAGATCGGCTGGCTCGCCTGCGTGCTGGGCGGAGCCCATGACCTGCCTTGGCTCGGGGTGGGCGTCGTGGCGCTGGTCGCCGCCCTGCACCTCCGGCTGTCGAGCGACTGGGCACGAGAGGCCGCCCTTTTGGTGATCGTCGGCATCATCGGCGCGCTCTGGGACGGACTGCTGGTGCGCTTCGGTTTCCTCGAGTACCCGTCGGGGATGATCCTGCCCTGGCTGGCGCCGGTGTGGATCATTGCGATGTGGGTCTCCTTTGCCACCACCCTCAATGTCGCCCTCGCCTGGTTGAAGGGGCGATGGTATCTGGCGACCCTCTTCGGGGCGGTCGGCGGGCCGCTCGCCTATTACGCCGGTGCAAAGCTGGGAGGCGTGCGTTTTCCGGATCTGCTCGTGAGCATGGCCGTCCTTGCCGGCGGCTGGTCCTTCCTCATGCCCCTCGGCGCATGGATCGCGCGACAATTCAACGGCTCAGGTTTCCCCAAACCCGCTTCATCGCCGCAGCGAATCCTGGCCGGGAGCCGCCCGCATGTCTGATCTCGAGCTCTATCTGCTCGCGGCGGCCGGGGGCTGGTGGACCATCGTCTCGCCGGTCCTGGTGACCTTACCTGCTGCTGCGGGCCTCGGGGATCGCCCTGAAGGAGTCAGGCTGTTCAGCAGCTTCGCCCGGCGGACCGTGACGACATGCAGCTCACCAACGCCTTCTTCCCGTGGCCGCCGCAGCAGGCGAGGCGATGCTGATCCGTGGCCATCCGGGCCATCATCATCTCGCCTTCCGCGAGACGCGACGCTCGGAAGGCGCCATGGCCGGACACCGAGGTGCCTGAACAGGCCGTGGCCTCCGGCCCCGAACAACCCGAAAACCGGAAATTGAGATGACCAAGCGAAGACGAGGTTTCCTGATCGCCACCGCGGCGGCATGGCTGATCGGCATCGCCCCCGCCGGATCGAGCACCGGCGAGCCGGAGACGCTGCGCTTCAAGGTCTTCCTGGACGAGGACCCGATCGGCGAGCACAGTTTCGATATCCGCTCGCTCGGCGACACCGCGCAGGTGCTGAGTCGGGCCAGCTTCGAGATCGACTTCTGGATCTTCACCGCCTATCGATACCGGCATCAGAGCCAGGAGACCTGGCGCAACGGATGCCTGGAGAAGATCATTGCCAGCACCGACGACAACGGCAAAGACTATCGCGTCCGCGGCGAAGGTCTAGGCGAGGCGCTTGCCCTGACCGTCAACGGCGAATCGCGGCGCCTGTCCGGCTGTGTCATGACCTTTGCCTATTGGGATCGCGACTTCCTGCGGCAGGATCGGCTCCTCAACCCCCAGACCGGAGAGCTGATCCCGGTCGAGGTCATGGCCCAAGGGACGGAGGCTGTCTCCTTCGGAGCTGAAGAGGTTACGGCCACCCGGTACAAGCTCAGCACCGACGCGCTGGACCTGATCCTCTGGTACTCTGACGAGTACGGCTGGATCGGACTGGAAAGCGATACCGGCAAGGGCAAGACCCTGCGTTACCAGCGGATCGCGCCGACATGAAGCCGATCGCCCGAATCCTGCTCACAACGCTGGTGCTCGCATTCGCGAGCGGCTGCACCGAAGAAGGAGGCGCGCCCATGGACACCGTCAAACAGGTCGACCTCGAGCGCTTCATGGGAGATTGGTATGTGATCGCCAACATTCCGACCGTTGTGGAGAAGGGGGCCCACAACGCCGTCGAGTCGTACGCCCTGAACCCGGACGGCACCATCGCCACTACCTTCACCTTCAACAAGGACGGCTTCGACGGCCCCGTGAAGACCCACAGACCGACGGGGTTCATCCGTGACACCACCACCAACGCGCTCTGGTGGATGCAGTTCGTCTGGCCATTCAAGGCGGATTTTCGGATCGTCTGGCTGGAGCCTGATTACAGCATCACCGTGATTGCCCGTGCCAAGCGCGACTACCTGTGGATCATGGCCCGTGAGCCCGCGATCCCGCAGGCCAAGTACGAAGAGATACTCGCCTTCGTCGGCGGGCTCGGGTATGACACCAGCAGGATCCAGAAGGTCCCACAGCGACAGGCCGGGTGACCAGACCAGCAACGGGCCGGACCGTCGCAACGACTGTGCTCGTTCCCGGGGCCCAACCGGCCCCGGAAGGCTTGCCGACCCGCCCCGCGGCGTACGCTGACCCGGCTGGCGCCGCGGGCCGTGCCAGCGACGCCGGATGGCCGCTGGAACCGGACACCCAGGCTGGGACACTGACCTCCCTCACGCCCCGGCTGTTTTTTCGTTGCCGGGCTGGCACCCGCTTCCTTATCCTCACGCGACTCGGGTCATCCGACCGACCGCTCGGCAGATCGCACCATGTCCGTCAATGCGTGGCTCAAGTCCCATCGGCCGCTTGCCGGAACCGCACTGACGCGCACCATCGGGCTCGGCGTGGCGCACGGGCTGCTGGCCATCGCCCAGGCCTGGCTCCTGGCCCTGATCCTGAACGCAGTGATCTTCCAAGGGGCCGGTCTCACCGAGGTCGGCCATCTGATGGGGCTGCTGCTCGCACTGTTCATGCTTCGCGCGGTGACCGTCTGGCAAGGCGAGCGGGCGGCCTTCGAGGCCGCCGCAGGCGTCCGCAACGGCCTGCGAGACCGGATCTATCGCCAGCTGCAGCGTCTCGGTCCGCGCTATCTGGCCAACGAGCGCAGCGGCGCCCTCGTGGAGACGTTGACCAAGGGCATCGACGACCTGGAGGGATACTATGCCCGCTTCCTGCCGGCGATGACCCTCACCATGATCCTGCCCCTGGCGATCCTGATCGTGGTCTTCCCGGCAGACTGGGTCGCCGGGGTGGTCATGCTGGTGACCGCACCCCTGATCCCGCTCTTCATGATCATCATCGGCTCGAGTGCGCAGGCCAAGAACCAGCGCCAGTGGAAGCAGCTCACCCGCATGAGCTCGCACTTCCTCGATGTCATCCAGGGTCTGACGACGCTCAAGCTCTTTGGGGCGAGCCGTCGGGAGGCCGAGGTCGTGGAGCGCATCTCCAACGAGTATCGCAGCAGCACGATGCAGGTCCTGCGGGTCGCCTTTCTCTCATCGGCCGTCCTCGAATTCTTTGCCGCCATCGGGATCGCCATCATCGCCGTCTTCATCGGCTTTCGACTCTACGGGCTGGTGATGCCCATGCCGGAATGGCTGACGGCCCTCCCCAAGATCAGCTATCTGCAGGGCCTCTTCATCCTCATGCTGGCACCAGAGTTCTATGCTCCGCTGCGCAACATGGGCACCCAGTACCACGCCCGCATGGCGGCGGCCGCCGCGGCCGAGCAGATGATGCGCGTCCTCGATGCCGAGCCCGAGCAGACCTCACCCGGCCGAGAGCCACTGAGGGCCCCGCGGCCCTTCGGGATGCGTTTCGAGGACGTGCATTTCAGCTATGAAGCGGGCCGGGATGCGCTGCGCGGCGTCGACTTCGAGGTACCCGCCGGCCGCCGGGTCGCGCTGGTCGGGAGCAGCGGGGCTGGCAAGACCACCGTGATCAACCTGGTGCTCGGGTTCCTGGCGCCGACCTCCGGACGGATCCTGATCGGCGATCAGGCCCTCGCCGAGCTCGACTTGGAGGACTGGCGCCGGCATCTCGCCTGGGTCCCCCAGCAGCCGCGGCTCTTTCAGGGGACCATCGGGGACAACATCCGTCTCGGTCGCCCGGACGCGGATCTGGAGGCGGTGCGCGCGGCGGCGCGGCGGGCGCGTGCCGACGGCTTCATCGAGGCCATGGCCGACGGCTACGACAGCCTGGTCGCCGAGCGTGGCGCCGGTCTGTCGGGCGGTCAGATCCAGCGCGTCGCACTTGCCCGCGCCTTCCTGCGCGACGCCCCACTGGTGATCCTGGACGAGGCGACGGCCAACCTGGATCCCGAGAGCGAGCGTCTGGTCCAGGAAGGCATCGAGGAGCTGGCACGCGACCGCACGCTGCTGGTGGTGGCGCACCGGCTGGCCACGGTGCGCCGCGCGGACCGCATCCTGGTGCTGGACGACGGCCGGGTCGCGGAGTCGGGCACGCACGAAACGCTGGCGGCCGCGGGCGGGATCTATGCGCGCATGATCGCCGCCTACGGACAGGGAACACCGTGGCAGAGCGGTCTTCGGAGCCGGGGGGACAGCCCATGAAGGACCTGCACCGCCTCTGGAGCCTGCTCCGGCCCTATCGGGGCTGGATGCTGGGCGGCACGCTGATCGCGCTGATCACACTCCTGGCGAACGTGACACTCATGGCCCTGGCGGGCTGGTTCATCACCGCCATGGCGGTTGCGGGCGCGGCCGGGGTCGCGCTCAACTACTTCGCCCCCGCCGCCCTGATCCGGCTCAGCGCCATCCTGCGCACGGCGGGCCGATACAGCGAGCGGCTGGCCAACCACGAGGCCACCTTCCGGCTGATCGCCGGGCTGCGGGTCTGGTTCTATCGCCATCTCGAGCCACTCGCCCCCGCGCGCCTGCAGCAGTTCCACAGCGGCGACCTCCTCAGCCGCATCCGCGCCGACATCGATGCGCTGGACAACCTCTATGTCCGCGTGCTGGTGCCCGTGGCCGTCGCCGCGATCAGCGCCCTGCTGTTCTTCATCTTCCTGCTGCTGCATGACCCGCTCCTCGGCCTGTTCGGGCTCGGCTTCCTGCTGCTGGCCGGGGTCGCCCTGCCGATCTGGTCGCAGGCGCGCGGTCAGGCCCCCGGACGGCGACTCGCCGAGGACGAGGCGGAGCTGCGCGCAGCCGTCATCGATGGTGTCCAGGGCATGGCCGAGCTGACAGTCTACGGGGCCAACGAGCGTCAGGCCAGGCGCATCGATGGGCTGGGACGGGGGTTGATCGGCGATCAGGCCAGACTGAGCGGCGACCATGGCCTGACTCAGGCAGCGGTCGGCTTGAGCGCCAACCTGAGCCTCTGGGTCCTGCTGTGGCTGGGGATCCCCATGGTGCACGACGGGGGCAGCTTGATGCCCCCGCAGTTGGCGATGCTTGCCCTCTTCACACTCGCGAGCTTCGAGGCCGTCGCGCCCCTGCCCCAGGCCTTTCAGCTCCTCGGGCGCACCCTGGCGGCGGCCCGGCGGCTGTTTGCGATCGTCGACACCAAGCCCGCGGTGAACGAGCCCGCCGCCCCATCGCCGCGACCGGAGCACTTCGACATCGGGCTCCGGGGCGTCACCTTCAGCTATCCCGAGGCCGCCACACCCGCCCTGACCGACATCCATCTCGAGATCCCGGAGGGCACCCGTGCAGCGGTCGTCGGCGCCACCGGCTCCGGCAAGAGCACGCTCTTCAACCTGCTGCTGCGTTTCTGGGAGCCGGATGCCGGAGAGATCCGGATCGGCGGTCATCCCATCGCCAGCTTCCACGGAGATGACCTGCGCGCTCACATCGCCGTGGTCAGCCAGCAGACCCATCTCTTCGACACCACCATCCGCGAGAACCTGCTCCTCGCCTCGCCCGACGCCGCACAGGACGCCCTCGAGTCCGCCTGCCGCGTCGCCCAGATACATGACTTCATCAGCGAGTTGCCAGAGGGCTACGACACCTGGGTGGGTGAGACCGGCGTGCGCCTGTCGGGCGGTCAGGCCCGCCGCATCGCCGTCGCCCGGGCGCTTCTGAAGGACGCCCCCATTCTGCTCCTGGATGAGCCCACCGAGGGCCTCGACGCGGAGACCGAGCGGAGCCTCATGCAGGCCCTGGACCGACTCATGGCCGGACGCACCGTGCTGCTCATCACCCACCGCCCCGCCGGGCTGGACTGGGTCGACCGCGTCCTGGTGCTCGACCGGGGGCGCGAGGTCGCGCATGGGGACTCCAGGGTGATCCCGGAGGCAACGCAGGCACCCTTGCTGCGGGATGATGCGGGGGCCGTGGCTTGATCGCCGAGACCCTGCCCCGCGCTGGCCCGCCGGCTTCCGGACCTTGACAAAGCCCGTTTCGCTTGACGAGACTCGCGTCTCAATCCAGCCCTCGAGTCAGGTTCCATCGGCCCGTCCTGAGACTATGCGCACGATGAGGTTTGCCCGCACGGACTATGGGTTCAGGTACGCGCATCGACGACGTGCAGCAAGCGAAGACAGATCTGTTATGAGCAAACATCCGGACTTCATCACGCAAACGCTTCCTAAAGGTGTGATGCTGAACGCCTATCCTGACAGCATCGGCCGCAATCTGGCAGATACGGTGAACCTGCTCAAGCGGCCTGAGCTGAAGGATGCCTTTTCGCTGTTCTACATCCTCCCCACCTTTTTCAACAGCGATTTGGATCGCGGCTTCTCGATCGTCGATTACGACATCAACGAAGAGCTCGTGAGTCCGCAGGATGTGGAGGACCTGACCGCGCTCGGTATCACGTTCAAGCTTGACCTGGTGCTCAACCACCTGTCCGTGCGCTCTCCGCAGTTCCAGGATCTGTTGCTGCGCGGCGACGACTCGCCCTACAAGGACTTCTTCCTCGACTGGAACGAGTTCTGGCTCGAGCACGGCACCATGGGCCCGGGGGGCACGGTGACGCCCGCTGAGGAGCATCTCGAGAAGCTCTTTATGAGGAAGCCCGGCTTGCCGATCCTCAAGGTGTGCTTTCCGGACGGCTCCCATCGGCTCTACTGGAACACCTTCTATCAGGAAGTGAGGTTCGTTGAGATCGCGCCCCATGACTTCGTGGGCATCAAAGGGCTCCATTTAGAGCAGGCAACGACCATTGCAGCGACCGTCCAAGCCGCGATCGACGCTCAGGCCGACCTCGAGCAATTGGATCTTGGGGACCTTTCGCAGCACAAGGACGAGGTGCTTGCGGTCATCTGTCAAAAACGCGAGTACCTCGGCCAGATGGACTTGAATGCAGGCTCTGAGCTGGTCTGGGAGTTCTACGAGGACGTGCTGAGGAAGCTGCGCGACTACGGCGCAAAGATCATCCGCCTGGACGCCTTCGCCTACCTGCACAAGCAGCCGGGCGAGGCCAATTTCTTCAACCGGCCTGGCACCTGGAACTATCTGAAGCGGTTGCGGGGGCTGGCCGAGGAGTACGACCTGATCATCTTCCCCGAGGTCCATGCCGAATATGGCAGTGGCATTCACGAGGAGGTGGCACAACAAGGTTACCCGATCTACGACTTCTTCTTCCCGGGGCTCGTGATCGATGCCTTGGACCGCGGTACCAACGAGGCCTTGCTCCGATGGATTGCCGAGATCAAGTCCAAGGGCCTCCAGACCATCAACATGCTCGGCTGCCACGACGGGATCCCGGTGCTCGACCTGAGGGGCAAGCAGCTCAACGGGTCCTCCCGACCGGGGCTGCTGGAGGATGCGCACATCGAAGCGACGATGGAGCGGATCATCAGCCGGGGCGGCAGGGTCAAGAATCTGTTCGGGCACGACGGCAAGCAGATTGCCTATTATCAGGTGAACGCGACCTTCTTCAGTGCACTGGGAGAGGACGAGCGCAAGCTGCTGCTGGCCCGAGCCATTCAGATGTTCATGCCCGGTGTTCCCCAAGTCTGGTACCTGGACCTGTTCGCCGGCAAGAACGACTATGAAGCGGCGGACCGGGGCGGGGTCGCGGGACACAAGGAGATCAACCGGACGACACTCAGTCTGGAGGACGTCGAAGCGGGACTCAGGCGCTCCATCGTCCGAGACCAGCTCGACCTGATCCGTCTGCGCAATACGTCGCCGGCGTTCGCAGGCGAGATGAAGGTCCTCGAGAGCGAACCCCACCTGCTGCATATCTCCTGGGAGCACCCGCAAGCCACTGCGACCCTGAAGGCCGATCTGCGGACCTACCGCTTCACGGTCACTGCGGATGACGCCTCGGCCGAAATCGATCCGATGCCCATCGAGGACCTCGTTGCCGGGCCCGGACCGACCCTCGACGACGGACCCTGCGGGGTACCCGCATGAGAATCCTCGCGACCGATCTGGACCGGACACTGCTGCCCAACGGCCGCTGGACAGCGGACGCCGGGGCCATCGACCTGTTCAACGAGCTCACGGACAGGCATGGCGTGCTCGTGGTCTATGTGACCGGGCGTAACCTGAACCTGGCCGAGCGCGCCATCGGGGAATACGGCATCCGCCATCCCCACGTGCTGATCGGCGACGTCGGCACCTCGATCCGCAGGTATACCCCAGGCGGCTGGGAGCCTTATCAGGGTTGGGACGCCCACGTGCAGCGGACCAGCCCCAGGTGGGATCCGGACGCGGTCCGCCGCGCGGTCGCCGGGATCGAGGGACTCACCGAGCAGGAGCGCGAGCACTGTGGCCCGTTCAAGCAGAGCTACTATGTCGAGCACGACCGCAATGAGGCAGTGCTGAAGGCGGTCAACGAGCGGGTCAAAGGCAGGCTCGACGAGGTGATCGTCTACAGCTTCGACTCCCAATCCGGCCAGGGCCTCCTCGATTTTCTGCCGCAAAGCGCAACCAAGCAGACCGCGCTTGAGTATGTCGCCGCCGACATGGGAGCGAACAAGGCGGATGTCGTCTTCTGCGGCGACAGCGGCAACGATGTCTTCCCGCTCACGGCCGGTTTCTCCGGCGTCCTGGTGCGCAACGCTGACGACCAGCTCGTCGCGAGCGTCAGGGAGGCGGCCGATGCCAACCCTGAACTCAAGGTCTACTTCGCACAGGGCGGCTTCAAAGGACTGAATGGTTTCTATACCAGCGGCGTCATCGAGGGCGCCTATCACTACGGCATCTTCCGGGACGACGCGGCTGCCGGCTGAAAACGGCGCGACGGTGCCGCGCCGAAGCCTCCTGCAACGGGGTCACGCCCACCTGCAACGGTGTTTCGAGTAGACCGGGCTCTCCCCCGACGGCAGGGCGACGTTTGTCTCCCCTGTTTGCCGCCTGATGTCCCGGCGGTGCCACATGATCTCGCCCGTGATCCGAGCTCAACGCCGCGAGACGGTCGTGGCTTCGGCGGCGCCCGGCCCGGATTGACGCCCGTCTGAGCGCAGCTTGAAGCCGCGCCGATCTCGCTCTGCGGCTCAAACCGGCTGACGGTCCTGACCGCACCGACAGCTCTGGTCCGGTCCGCCGACCCCCGCTCTTCCGGGCGCGCCCGCCCGTTCCCCACCCATTGGCGCACCACATCAACGGCATCCCCAACGTCGGCTCAGCCGCGCTTGCGGTCCTCTGCCTTCCCAACCTTCAGTGCGCAGTGGCCCGTTCCCGCATCGAAACGCAACGGTCACCCATGCTTCATTCCTTGGTCACCATCAAACGTTAAGTTTCCGCTGGCGGCAGGGGGCCACGCCGCTGTCGCCATCTGGACCATCGCAGCTCTCCATTCACTTCCAGGAGTCGAACGTATGCCGCTTTCCCGCAAGCAGTTCGCCACGCTCGTGTACGCCTTTCTGGCCGCAGCGACAGTTCCCGCTCTTGCCGATTCACTTGAGTTCAAAGAAGTACCCGTTCCGGTGTTGGACGAAGAAGGTAGCGATGCCGAAAAACGCGCCATCGTGGCCACTGACACTGCCTGGCTAAGAGGCAACAAGATCGAGATCGGATTCAAAACGTTGATGCGGAGCGGACAAGGCTTTGCCATTCACGAGGAGATCACCGAACCTCAGCTTCCTTTCGGAACTCTGGTTGATAACAAGGGCAAGCCGATTCCGGCGGCCGGAGCAACGAATGACGGCGCCACGCCAAGCGCCGATGACAATAATCCCTTCCTCTCAAATGACAACGATTTCAACTCTCTCATCCCGCATGGCGAGAAGCTGTTTATGGTCTCACATTTCGAGTCGAGGCCAGGCGGCATGTATGTCTCTGAGCTCGATCAAGACCCCGAAGATGGCGAGCTGACGGCGTTGTGGACGCGTCCAATTGACTTTTCAGCGGTGCGCGGCGGATGGGTGCACTGCGCCGGAAGCGTCACACCCTGGAACACCCATTTGGGCAGTGAGGAATACGAGCCAGACGCGCGTTTGGTAGACCCGATGACAGGCAACAAGGTCGATGGTGAAGGTGAGCCTGATCATTACTACCACGCGATGGCCGACTACTTTCAGGGCGACCGCACCCGAGTAAACCCATACGATTACGGTTACCCGGTGGAAGTGAGTATCAAGACCGAAAAAGGTGACACGGAGGTAACGAAGCACTACGCGATGGGCCGCACCGCACTAGAGCTCGCCTATGTCATGCCTGACAGAAGGACCGCCTACTTGACGGACGATGGGCGTATGGTGGGCCTTTTCATGTTCGTTGCAGATCAAGAAAATGACCTCAGCTCGGGCAAACTCTATGCTGCCCGCTGGGAACAGAAAAGTCCGGACGGGTGGTTGCTCGGAAAAGCTCATCTGCGCTGGATCGATCTCGGGCATGCCAAGGACTCGGAAATCGCGGCCCATCTCGCAGGTCCGGAAAAGCTGAGGTTCGAAGATATCTTCAACGCTGAGGTACCCAATTCTGACGGCAGCTGCCGCGAGGGTTACTCGCTGGTGGCCAAGGGTCACGAACAGACGGCGGGAAATACGTATGCTGAGTGCCTGAAGCTCAGACCGGGTATGAGGAAAGCAGCCTCGCGTTTGGAAACCCGCCGCTACGCTGCAATGGTGGGAGCGACCACAGAGTTCACGAAGGAAGAGGGCATCACATATGATCCCGACACGCATCGCCTGTATATCGCCATGAGCGATGTCACGGACGGTATGTTGAACAATGACGAAGCGGAACAATACAATGGCGTTCCAGCTGGACCGAATCACGTTCGAGTCGAAGAGAATCGTTGCGGCGCCGTCTATGCGGCTGATACAAAGGGTTGGCAAAAAGACGCCAGCGGTAGGCCGATCCGCAGCTCTTATGTAGCCGTAAACATGTACCCGTTGCTGGCCGGAAATCCAAACGTGGATTACGACGGCACCCCCTACGAAGGCAATGAATGCAGCGTTAACGGCATCTCTAACCCGGATAATATCAGCTACCTGCCGGGCTATCATACGCTGATAATCGGCGAGGATACGGATCGTCACCAGAATGACATGGTCTGGTCGTATAACACGAAGAAGGGACAATTAACACGCATTCAAACGACGCCTTACGGCTCGGAGACCACGTCGGTCTACTGGCATCCGAATATCAACGGTTTTGGTTACCTGATGAGCGTTGTGCAACATCCCTTTGGTGAGTCTGATGAAGAGCAGTACATCACCGGCTCTTCGGCAGATCGCGGTTACTCGGGATACATCGGAGCCTTCCCGGCGCTCCGTTAACTGGTTCGATTTTGTCGTTGAACAGCCCCGCTTCGTGCGGGGTTTTTTGCTTTGCCCCAGATGCTTTCTATGCTTCATTGGGCGCCAAAATGGCTGAACTGCTCGCCGCTTGAAACGCATGTTCACTGAAAGACTGTTTTCAGTATACAGCGGAAGTCTGGCACCCTGGCCTCGATTGCCTGTTCTTGGCTGGTGAGAGTCAATGGAGGCTGCACTTCTTGGGTTGCTTCCGCTGCCACACGGGCAGGGTGGTTGCGTCCACTCTTTTGCGGCGTCAGCTCATCCCGTTTCCGCAGTCCAGAAAATTGAGCGAGATCTGGTGGCGGTCTGCGACCAGGGTTGCCTGCGGCCCCCGTTCGGTGCGGAACGTCCCGCCGGGGGCTCCTCATGCTGCGACAGGCTCGGAAGCCCGCTCGAAGTCGATTAGAATACCCTAATGCTGAGACCTGAGACGCGGGTGGCGGCCCGAACCCTGCTCGCGGTCTCATTTGGATCCCGCATCCGGGCTGCAGCGCGGGGGCGGTGAGCTTGCGTTGCGACCGGACCGACTGTCCGGGCGGGCCGGCCGACGGGCGGTATCTGAATGACTCCGTTTTCGCTAGGATGGTCCAGCGTCACCCCACTGCGGAGATGGTTTCCCGTCCCGCCTGACGCACCGGCGTGTCCTTCCGCTGCCGATCCGGGAGTCGGGCGGTGATCCGGTGGAGCCAGAACCCGAGTCGTCGGGAGCCCGAACCCCTCGGCAGCCGCGTGCCGAAAACAAGGTCACTGGAGGAGACCGTGAACGCTAGCCTGAAAGACCCACTGACCTTGCGCGTCGTCGTCCTCGTGGGCGCCGTGCTGCTCTGTAACGGTCCCGGTCACGCACGCGAGCCCTGGAGCGCTCGCCTGGAGCGCGGCGGAACGGTGGAGGTCGATCCCCGGACCAATCGGCCCGTCCTGATCGAGAACGGCCGCGAGACGCAACTCTGGGACGGTGTCCATCGCTTGGACGACGGGTCGGTGATCCGGATTGAGAGCGGGCGGATCGTGCCGACGACCGATATGCTTGGGGGCGGCAGCCCGCCGAGCGAAGCGGCCGAGCCCGAGGGTCCAGATCAGGACGGTCAACCCGCCGACGCACTCGTGGACGGCACCTCGCCCTGCGAGCGTCTGGTCCTCAAGGTCTGTGGGGCAGCGCGTGCCTGCTGGCGCGAGGTCGCCTGCGAGGCCGCGCGCCAGCTCCGTGAAATGGAGCGGGAGGAATGGCTCAAGGGCGCAGATCCCAAGGTAATCACCGAGAGCGGGAAACAGTGTCGCGAAGCCATGGACAACACCTTCTTTGCGCCGTGCGATTAGCCCACGAGGAAGGTCAGGCGCGGGGATGACCCGGAGACGCCGACAGACCGCGGGCGCAGGCGGTTGTGCCGGCGGGCGCGCCCATGGCAGGGACGGGGGCAAGCGCTGTGCGATCATCGCGGCCTGGTGAGGTATTGACGTCCATGCATCCGGACGCCCGGAAAGACACGCACTCGCCGCTCAGACCACCGCTGCCGCGCCGACCCGGTGAACGCCTCTTGTGGGGGCGACTCTACGGTGCGGGGGCGGCGCTCGCGATCGCCAATGCCGCCCAGCAGCATCAGGGGCTGATCCTGGCCGTGGTGGCCGATGTCCAGGCGGCCGCCAGTCTGCGCGCGGAGCTCGGTTTTTTTCTTGCCGGATGCGAGCTGCCCCTGCTCGGTTTCCCGGACTGGGAGACCCTGCCCTACGATGTCTTCTCGCCGCTTCCGGAGCTGGTCTCCGAGCGGCTGCTGACCTTGCGTCGCCTGCCCGAGCTGCGAAAAGGCGTCCTGGTCGTCCCGGCCGGCACCCTGATGCAGCGGCTACCCCCGCGCGAGTATGTGGACGGACAGTCCCTGGTGCTGGCGATTGGTGACCGCCTTGATCTGGATGCGACCCGCCGCCGTCTGGAGCGCGCGGGTTATTCATGCGTCTCACAGGTCATCGGACACGGCGAGTACGCGGTCCGCGGCTCTTTGCTCGACGTCTTTCCGATGGGCAGCGAGGTCCCGCTGCGGATCGATCTCTTCGATCAGGAGGTGGAGACCATCCGCACCTTCGACCCGGAGACGCAGCGCTCGCACGACAAGGTCGAGCGCGTCCGACTGCTGCCAGCCCGGGAGTTTCCGCTAACGGACGCGGCAATCGCCGCGTTTCGCCAGCGCTATCGGGCGAGCTTCGAGGGTGACCCCCAGGCAAGCCTCATCTATCGGGAGGTATCCGAAGGACGCACGCCTGGCGGGCTGGAATACTATCTGCCACTCTTTTTCGAAGCGACCGCAACCCTGTTCGACTATCTGCCGGCGGAGGTGCTGGCGATCGAGTCCGAGACCTGCCGTGAGAGCGCCGCCACACTCATGGCGAGCGTCGCGCAGCGTTTCGAGCAACGGCGTCACGACATCGAGCGCCCCCTCCTGCCGCCGAGCCGGCTCTATCTCCATCCCGATGAGATCGCCGCCGCCTTGAACCGTCTGTCCGGCGTCCTCTACCAGTCACCGGAGGTCGCGGCCCGGCGCAAGGGTTATGCGGCGGTCCACAACTTCGCGACCACGACCCTGCCGCCGCTCGGGATCCAGGCGCGCGCGGCGCGGCCTGCGCAGGCGCTGCAGGACTTCATCGCTTCCCGCGGGCGACGCGTGCTGCTTGTCGCCGAGAGCACCGGACGGCGCGAGATGCTCGCCCAGCATCTGATGGGCTTCAATATCCACGCTCGACAGGTCGACGGCTGGCGTACCTTCATCGACGCCGAAGTCAGCCTCGCCCTGACGGTCGCGCCCCTCGAGCAAGGCCTGGTGATCGAGGACCAGGCGATCGCCCTGGTCACCGAGACGCAGCTCTACGGCGAGCGGGTGCGCCAGGAGCGCCGGCGCCGGGCGCGCGAGCGTGACAGCGATGCCATCGTCCGCAACCTCACCGAGCTGACCGAAGGTTCGCCGGTCGTCCACGAGGAACATGGCGTCGGACGCTATCTGGGCCTGCAGACCCTCGATGTCGGGGGCCTGAGAACGGAGTTCCTGGCACTGGAGTATGCCAACGGCGACAAGCTCTATGTCCCGGTGAGCTCGCTGCATCTGATCTCGCGCTACACGGGGGCCGGGCCCGAGAACGCGCCTCTCCACCGCCTCGGCGGAGATCAATGGGACCGGATCAAGCGCAAGGCGGCGCAAAAGGCCCACGACGTCGCTGCCGAGCTGCTCGATATCTATGCGCGAAGGGCGGCGCGCCAGGGTGTCGCCTTCCCGGCACCTGGGGACGATTACGCGGCCTTCGCTGCCGCCTTTCCGTTTGAGGAGACACCGGACCAGCTCCGCGCCATCGAGGGCGTGCTCGCCGATATGGCGGACCCCAGGCCCATGGATCGGGTCGTCTGCGGCGATGTCGGCTTCGGCAAGACCGAGGTCGCCATGCGCGCCGCCTTCGTGGCAGTGCAGGGCGGCAGGCAGGTCGCGGTGCTGGTGCCCACGACACTGCTCGCGCAGCAGCACTTCGAGAGCTTCTCCGACCGGTTCGCCGACTGGCCGGTGAAGATCGAAAGCCTGTCGCGGTTTCGCACTGCGAAGGAGCAAAAAAAGATCCTGGAGGGCCTGGCCGACGGGACGGTCGACATCCTGGTCGGCACCCACAAGCTGCTGCAGCCCACGATCCGCTTCAAGAATCTGGGCCTCGCGATCATCGACGAGGAGCACCGCTTCGGGGTGCGCCACAAGGAACAGCTCAAGAACCTGCGCAGCGAGGTGGATGTCCTGACCCTCACGGCGACGCCGATCCCCCGAACCCTGAACATGGCGATGTCCGGGCTGCGCGATCTCTCCATCATCGCCACCCCGCCCGTGGAGCGCCACCCCATCAAGACCTTCGTCAGCCCCTGGAACGACAGCCTGATCCAGGAGGCCGTCCTGCGCGAGCTCAAGCGCGGCGGTCAGGTCTATTTCCTCCACAACGAGGTGGAGACCATCGAGAATCAGGCACAGAAGCTGGAGGCGCTAATCCCCGAGGCACGGGTCCAGGTGGCACACGGACAGATGCGCGAGCGCGACCTCGAGCGGGTCATGCGTGACTTCTATCACCAGCGGTTCAACCTGCTCGTCTGTACCACCATCATCGAGAGCGGCATCGACGTCCCGAGCGCCAATACCATCGTCATCAACCGCGCCGACAAGCTCGGGCTCGCCCAGCTTCACCAGCTGCGCGGGCGCGTCGGCCGCTCGCATCACCGCGCCTATGCCTACCTGATCACGCCTCCCACCAAGGCGATGACTGCGGATGCCAAGAAGCGGCTGGAGGCGATCGAGTCCATGGAGGACCTGGGAGCGGGATTCACCTTGGCGACCCATGACCTTGAGATCCGAGGGGCAGGCGAGCTGCTCGGCGACGAGCAGTCCGGCCAGATCCACGAGGTCGGGTTCGCACTCTACATGGACCTTTTGGAGCGCGCCGTCTCGGCCCTGAAGGCAGGTCGCACCCCCGAGCTCGATCGCCCGCTGAGCCATGGCGCGGAGATCGATCTGGGGCTCCCGGCGTTGCTGCCTAACGATTATCTGCCGGACGTGCACGCGCGCCTGGTCATGTACAAGCGCATCGCCAACGCAGCGAGCCGCGACGAGCTGCGAGAGCTCCATGTGGAGATGATCGATCGCTTTGGCCTCTTACCCGAGCCAGCCAAGAACCTGCTGGAGATCACCGACCTCAAGCTGCGGGTGCAGCCCTACGGCATCCAAAAGATCGAGGCCGGACCCGGCGGCGGGCGCATCTTCTTCGCCGAGACACCGAGCATCGATCCGGGGCACCTGATTCGCTTGATCCAGCAGCGGCCCGAGGAATTCAAGCTCGACGGAAGCGACAAGCTGCGGTTCTTCCGCGATCTGTCCGAGCCGCAGCGACGCCTGCGACAGGTCAATGAGGTGGTTGCTCAGTTGACCGGGTAGGCCGGCAGGGCCTGTGCGCGATCACGGCTCTTTGGTCTGCGCGCACTCCGCGCAGACCCCATAGATGACCAGGGAGTGATCCTCGATCCGGAAATGACGCTCGTCAGCGATCTTGGCCTGGCGTTCCTCGATGAGCGGATCGCAGAACTCGACGACCTTGCCGCATCGGACGCAGACGAGGTGGTCGTGATGATCGCCGCTGTTGAGCTCGAAGACGGATTGCCCGGTCTCGAAGTGGCGCCGGCAGACGAGCCCGGCTCCCTCGAACTGGGTCAACACGCGATACACGGTCGCCAGGCCAATCTCCTCGCCGTGACTGAGAAGCTCTTTGTAGACGTCCTCGGCGCTCATATGACGCTTGCCGGAGCGTTCCAGCACGCTCAGGATGGCGATCCTGGGTGCCGTGACCTTGAGGCCCGCCTGCTTGATCTGCTCGCTTTCCAAGTCCGATCTCCCCCGCCGTAGGCTGGCCCGACACAGCCGATCGGTCTGCCCGGCTCATCTTTTTGATTCGTCGCCCCGATGCTCAGACCCGGGGCCTGCTGTATCATGCGAAGGCTAAACGCAAACGTGCCGCCTTCAACAGATGCCAACGCTACTTCAAGTCCTGCTCCTCGGTTGGCTGGTCGTATCCGGCACCGCCGGGTGCTCCTGGGGCAAGAAGCCCGACCAATATCGGGGCTCGGTCCTGGAGCAACTCCCCTTCGTCTACAAGATGACGGTGCAACAGGGAAATATCATCACCGAAGAGATGGTCGATGGTCTGGAGCTTGGGATGACCAAGCGGCAGGTCCAGTTTTTGCTGGGGACGCCCGTGCTCACGGACTTTTTCCGAACGGACCGCTGGGACTACACCTACACGATCCAGCGCGGACACCAGCCGATGGAGATCCGGTACCTGACGCTGCATTTTTCGGAGGACAGCCTCGCTCGCATCGAGGGGGACATCCGCCCGGATCCAGCCCGCACCCAGGGACGAGAGCCTGCTGAAATGGTGGTCTCAGTGCCGGATCACGAGGAACGGAAGGGGTTCATCAAGCGCAGTCTGGAGGCCGTCGGATTGGAACGCAAGGATTAGGGCCTGTGGACAATCATCGCTCTGCTGAGTCACCGCCCTTGCGCATCGGTTTGCCCTCTGCCGCCCGCCGCTTTCGCGCCTCCTTGGGATCGGCGATCAAGGGGCGATAGATCTCGACCCGGTCACCGTCCGCCAAGACTTGGTCGAGCTTCGCCAGTTTCCCGAAGATGCCCACCTGATTGACCGCCAGGTCGATCTCGGGACATTGCGAGAGGATCCCCGACCGCTCGATCGCCTCGCGCACCAGGGTCCCGACCCGCGCCTCGAGAGAACGTGAGAACTGCTCGCTCGGCCCGACATAGGCGACGGACACCCGCAGGTACTCAGTCACGATACACCTCGTCGGCACGGCGGCAAAAGGCATCCACCAGTGTGTTGGCGATCTGATGGAACACGGCACCGAAGGCCTTGTCGATCAGGTGGCCGGAAAACTCGAACTCCAGCTCCAGCTCGACCTTGGAGGCGTCCTCCCGCAATGGGACAAAACGCCAGGCGCCCACCAGCTTGCGGAAGGGCCCATCGAGCAGATCGATGTTCATCCGCCGATCACGCTCGAACCGGTTGCAGGTGCTGAAGGTTTGACGGATCCCCATCCGGGCAACCTCGATCTGGCCGCAGATCTTCTCATCGGTCTCCGAGATGACCCGGGTCTTATGGCACCAGGGCAGAAACTTCGGATAGGACCCCACGTCGTAGACCAGATCGAACATCTGCGACGCCGAGTATGGCACCAGGGCGCTTTTTCTAACGATCGCCACAACTAACCCAAACCGGTCAACTTCAGAGCGCCGATGGCATTCAGCAACACGATGGCGACGGCAATGGGGGCGACGTAGCGAATCAGCAACCGCCAGATTCGGTAGGCCAGGCCTTCACCCAGTTGCAGCTCGTCGACGGAGGAGGAGCGAGACAACAGCCAACCGGCAAAGACCGCAATCAGCACGCCCCCTAAGGGCAGCAGGATATTGGCCGTCAGATAATCGAACAGGTCGAGAAACCCCTTGCCGAAGATCTTGATCTCCGACCAGGCGTTCAGCGACAGCAGACAGACGATGCCGAGGAGCCAGACCGTGATCCCCGCAAGGACGGAGGCACGTACCCGACTGAAGCTGAGATTCTCGACCAACCAGGCCACCAGCGGCTCCAGGAGCGAGATCGCCGAGGTCCAGGCGGCAAACAGCAGGAGTACGAAAAAAAGCGCCCCAAACAAGGCACCACCCGGCATCTCGCCGAAGGCGATCGGCAGCGTCTGGAAGATCAAGCCGGGACCGCTGTCGGGCGCCAGACCGTTGGCGAAGACGATCGGAAAGATCGCCAGTCCCGCGAGGATGGCGACCAGGGTGTCCAACCCGGCGACGATCAAGGTATTGTGGGCAATCGAGGCATCCCCCTTGAGGTAGGATCCGTAGATCATGATGGCGCCCATCCCGAGACTCAGACTGAAGAAGGCCTGCCCCATCGCGCTCAGAATCGCCTCGCCGGCCTTGCCCTGGAGCTCGGCGAAGTCCGGCGCGAACAGGTAGGTGACCGCCCCGCCGAAATCGCCTGCCTGGATCCCATAGCCGACCATCGCCAGCAGCAGGAGAAACAAGGCGGGCATCAGGAAACGGACGGCCTTCTCCAGCCCGGCAGCAACCCCGCGGGCAACCACGAGCACGACCATCACCATGAAGATGGTGTGCCAGGCAAGGAGGCGCTCGGGGTCGCCGACCAAGCCGTTGAACATGTCTCCGGCAGCGGTGACGTCGATCCCCCTGAACCAACCACCCGCGGCTCGGAACGCATAGGCCATGGTCCAGCCGGCGATCACGCTATAGAAGGAGAGGATGAGGAAGCCGGAGATGATCCCCATCCAGCCGAGCAATTGCCAGGCGCTCGATCGACCCTCCTCGCGGGCCAGCGTCCGCATGGTGTTGATGGGGCTCTGACGACCGCGCCGACCGAGCATGATCTCGGCCATCATGATCGGGAGACCGATCATGCCGACACACAGGAGATAGACCAGGACAAAGGCCCCGCCGCCGTACTCTCCCGCCGTATACGGGAAGCGCCAGATGTTACCGAGACCCACGGCCGACCCGCTGGCGGCCAAGATAAAGGCCAGCCGGGTCGACCACATGCCATGGATCGAGTTGGTCGCCATCACCTGTGGCTCCTATAGAAAACGAGGCGATCTGCGCGCCTTGTGGGTGAACGAGGCTCCCGTGGGAAGGGAGCCGGTCGCTGGGTCAACCCGAGTCAGCGCGCTCAGAAATACCAGGCCTGGCGGCTCCCATGCGGGGTCATGAGCCGGCCCGTGCTTGCTCGCCCGAGGAGCGATCAGCACAAAAAAGCCCAGGCCGATGCCCAGGCGCGCGTCATTCTCCGGCAATTGGGGCTGCCGCTCCCCAATGGCGGCCGAGCGGACACGGGCCGCCCGGCGCGGCCGTGATCAAGACACCGGCTCGCCCAGCGGGCTCGCGATCTGCTCGCGAACCACCTCGGCAAGCCACTCGCCGAGCCGCCTGACCTCGCCCTCATCGACGCCCTCAACCATGACGCGGACCAACGGCTCGGTCCCGGAGGTCCGCAGCAGGAGGCGCCCCCGACCGGCGAGCTCGCACTCCGCGGCGGCCACCGCATCGCGCACCGCGGGCAGGCTCACCACGTCCCGGCGCTCACCCGTCCGCACGTTGATCAGGACCTGCGGATAGCACTCGACTTCGGCACAGATCGCATCCAGACTGGTCTCCAGACGCTTCAGCCCGGCCAGGACCTGTAGGGCGGCGACGATCCCGTCTCCGGTGCTGGTGCGGTCTCGGCAAATGATGTGCCCTGACGGCTCACCGCCGAGAATGCCGTCGACCCGTTTCAGGTGCTCCATGATGTAACGGTCGCCGACGTTGGCTCGGACAAAACCGATACCCAGGCGCCCGAGCGCGTGCTCGAAACCCAGATTGCTCATCAAGGTCCCGACCACCTCTCCCCGCATCGCACCTCCGGCCGAACGGTCTTTGGCGATGACGTACAGCAGTCGATCGCCGTCGACCAGGCGCCCCGTCGAGTCGACCATCAGCACCCGATCGCCGTCGCCGTCGAAGGCAATGCCCAGGTCCGCCTTTTCGCCCACGACCGCCTGTCGGAGCGCATCCGGCTGGGTCGAGCCGACCGCGCGGTTGATGTTGAAGCCATCCGGCTCGGTACCGAGCCGGACCACCTCCGCGCCGAGCTCCTCGAACACATAGGGGGCGGTGTTGTAAGTCGCGCCATTGGCGCAATCGACCACGACCTTCAGTCCGCGAAAGTTCATGGAGGACGGAATCGTGCTCTTGCAGAACTCGATGTAGCGCCCGTTCGCGTCCTCGACGCGACGTACCTTGCCGAGCGCAGCGGACTCTACGGTGCGCAGGGGCTGCTCGAGCTCGGCCTCGATCGCTTCCTCGACCTCGTCCGGCAGCTTGTCACCGTCCGGTGAGAAGAACTTGATGCCGTTGTCTTGATAGGGGTTGTGGGACGCCGTGATCACGATGCCGGCCGAGGCGCGAAAGGTCCGAGTCAGATAGGCCACCCCGGGCGTCGTCATCGGACCCAGCAGCCGGATGTTGACACCGGCTGCGACCAGTCCGGCCTCCAGGGCCGATTCGAACATATAGCCGGAGATACGGGTGTCCTTTCCAATCAGCACCTTGCCGCCATTGCCCTTGGCGAGCACACGCCCGGCGGCCCAACCGAGCTTCAAGACAAAATCGGGGGTGATCATGCCCTCACCGACCCGCCCGCGGATGCCGTCGGTGCCAAAATAGCGACGGGTCGACATCAGTCGCCTCCTTGTTCGTCAGTGCTCGCCGGCAGGCCGGCCGACCGGTCCCTCAGCGGGTCTGGCTTCGGTGCCGACCGGGCCCGCGCGTCCGGCGCGACGCCCGCCCTGCTCCTCATCTTCCCAGTCCCGCGGCGGCCGGGGCGAGCGACCGGCCATGATGTCGTCGATCTGGCCCGCGTCGATGGTCTCGTACTTGATCAGCGCCTCGGCCATCGCATGCAGCTTATCCATGTTGGCGAGCAGGAGACCCCGGGCGCGCTCGTAGTTGCGCTCGATGACGTTGCGGATCTCCTCATCGATCAGATGGGTCGTCTCATCCGACACGCTCTTGTGCTGCGTCACCGAGTGGCCGAGGAACACCTCCTGCTCCTCCTCGCTGTAGGTGAGCGGACCCAGCTTGTCTGATAGCCCCCACTTGGTCACCATGTTGCGCGCGATCTCGGTTGCCCGATGGATATCGTTCTGCGCGCCCGTGGTCACGCTCTCGGGACCGAAGATCAGCTCTTCCGCGAGACGCCCGCCGAAGAGGCTCGAGATGCTGCTCTCCAGGCGCTGCTTGCTGTAGCTGAAGCGGTCGTCTTCGGGGAGGAAGAGCGTCACCCCCAATGCGCGGCCGCGCGGGATGATACTCACCTTGTGCACCGGGTCGTGCTCGGGGACGAGGCGGCCGACGATCGCGTGACCCGACTCATGGTAGGCGGTCAGTCGCTTCTCGTCGTCGGACATCACCATGGAGCGGCGCTCGGCACCCATCATGATCTTGTCCTTGGCCTTCTCCATGTCGTCCATGTCGACCATCTTCTTGTTGGCGCGCGCGGCGAAGAGTGCCGCTTCGTTCACCAGATTGGCCAGATCCGCGCCGGAAAATCCCGGAGTCCCCCGGGCGATAACCGACGCCTTGACGTCCTCCGCGGCCGGGATCTTGCGCATGTGCACCTTCAGGATCTGCTCGCGGCCACGCACATCCGGGAGCGGAACGACCACCTGTCGATCGAAACGGCCGGGGCGCAGGAGCGCTGGGTCGAGCACATCGGGACGGTTGGTCGCCGCGATCACGATGACACCCTCGTTGCCCTCGAAGCCGTCCATCTCGACCAGGAGCTGATTCAGGGTCTGCTCGCGCTCGTCGTGACCGCCCCCGAGGCCGGCGCCCCGATGCCGACCCACGGCGTCGATCTCGTCGATGAAGATGATGCAGGGCGCATGCTTCTTCGCCTGCTCGAACATGTCGCGCACGCGCGAGGCGCCGACCCCGACGAACATCTCGACGAAGTCAGAGCCCGAGATGGTGAAGAAAGGAACCTTGGCCTCACCGGCGATGGCGCGGGCGAGCAAGGTCTTACCCGTGCCAGGCGGGCCCACCATGAGGACGCCCTTGGGGATCTTGCCGCCCAGTTTCTGGAACTTCGTGGGATCGCGCAGGAAATCGACCATCTCGGAGACCTCGTCCTTGGCCTCCTCGGCACCGGCGACGTCCTGGAAGGTGACCTTGACCTGGTCTTCAGAGAGCATCCGCGCGCGGCTCTTGCCGAACGACATGGCACCACGGCCGCCGGCACCCCCCTGCATCTGCCGCATGAAGAAGATCCAGATAGCGATCAGGATCAACAGCGGGAACCAGTTGATCAGGACCTGCATCAGGATCGACTGTTGCTCGGGGGGCGCGGCCTTGATCTCCACGTCGTGGTTCAGGAGGTCACCCACGAGTCCGTCATCGCCGGGGCTGAAGGTCGTGAAACGCTGCCCGGCGACGGTGACCCCCTCGATCGTGCGGTCCTGAATCGTCACCTCCTTGACCTCGCCCTGCCTCACCTGCTCGATGAAATCCGAATAGGTGAGGGTGCGTGGAGCCGTCGGCACGGTGGTGAAATTATTGAACACGGACATCAGCACGATGGCGATGACCACCCACAAAAGTATGTTTTTCGCCATGTCACTCACGGCTATTTGCCCCTGTTGAAGGTGTACCGACTCACGGGCGTCCCCATCAGACGCTCGAAGCTAGCACCGAAGCGCTAAGGATGAAAGCCCTTAGCAACCAGGTAAAGCTCCCGGCTCTCGCGCCGCGAGGATCTCGGCTTGCGGCTCGACACCCGGGAGAAGCTCGACCGCATCTCGGAGAGCACCGCATCGAACCCCTCGCCCTGAAACAGTTTGACGACCAGCCCCCCCCCGGGTTTCAGACACTCCCGTGCCAGGTCCAAGGTGAGCTCGGCCAGATAGACCGCACGGGGCTGGTCCACGGCCGTCACACCCGAGATGTTGGGGGCCATATCCGAGAGAACCAGATCGAGCAGCCGGTCTCCCAGGACACGGCGCAGCCGCTCGAGCACATCGGGGTCGCGGAAGTCTCCCTGCAGCAGGGTCACGCCGGGAAGGGGATCCACCGGGAGCAGATCCAGCGCCACCACCTGCCCGCGCGGCCCGACCAGACCGACCGCGATCTGCGACCAGCTGCCGGGCGCCGCGCCCAGGTCCACGACTCGCATTCCAGGCCTGAGGATCTGGTCCTTGGCCTGGATCTCGAGAAGCTTGTAGGCGGCTCGGGACCGATATCCCTCCTGCTGGGCGCGTTTCACGAACGGGTCGCTCAGGTGACGGTCGAGCCATTGGCGGCTGGAAGGTGTCCTCCCCATGAGGCGAGCACTCCTACAAGGCGGTTTTGACGCGGCCCCAGCCGATGCTGCGTAGA
>NZ_JAJDNA010000069.1 GCF_022340925.1 Thiocapsa sp. | reverse complement strand
TTGCGGGCGCTGCGGCTGCGGTTACCGCGAGAAGACCAACAAAGACGCGTTTCTGGATCCGACCGTGCAGGAGCGCTGAGACCGTCGTGATGCCTAGACCGACAGTTCCCCGACGAGAACGCCCCGTGGCAGTACCGAGATGGCCATGTGCTCAGCCACGTTGTAAATGCGACGCAGCTTGTCGAGTATCTCAAGCTGCACCCTGTGCTTGAGCAGGCGGTTCGGGTCATCCTGGGCGAGGCGCGCGGCCTGCTGTCGGTGCAACTCGGAACTGAGCTCCAGCATCGCGTTGCGATTCGCGACAACGGTCTGCGCCGCCCGCTCGTCACCCTCCACCAGTGCCCGCAGCCCCGCATGCGCTGACTCCTGTATCGTCTGAAACAGACGTTCCAGCAGCTCAGTGGTCTCTGGCGAAGGCGTGATGGCCGCTTCCTGAAGGGTCCGGGCCAGCGGCACCAGTTCGCGGCTGATCGCCGCACTCATGTTCTCGATGTCGCCGGTGGCCGCAACCAGCCTTGCATGCTCTTCAGCTTCGGCATCGCTCAGCTCGCTGCGACCGACGTGCTGCAGATAGGCGAGCACCGCTTCGCGCAGCACCACGACCTGATCATGTTGCTGCGAGAGGTCGCTGAGATCCCTGGCGGCGAAGGCCGACTTGAGCCTCGCCAGCATCGCTTCGGTCAGCTCCCCCATATGCCCGAGCTCCATCCGCGCCCGCTCCAAGGCAATCGATGGCACCCGAATCAATTCCTTGTCGAGGTACTTTGGGCGGATGATTGCCCGCGCCTCAACCGGCCGGTCCGGGATGATCTTGGTGGCCAACTTTGCAAACAACGCGGCGAACGGCAGGAACATCACCGTGTTGGCAGTGGCCCAGATGGTTGCCGCGTTTGCGATCTGGCGCGGCACCTCCTCGGCGAGCCGCTCCACGCCCTCCAGATGCGCCGCCACCGGCGAAACCATCTCGGCGACCGCCGCGATCTGGGGGATGAACGGCAGCCAAATCAGGGCGCCCAACACATTGAACAGGACGTGCACGGCTGCCGCGCGCTTGGCATCCTGTGGTTTGCCGATCGCGGCGAGTACCGCCGTGATCCCGGTCCCGATCTTGGCCCCGAACAGGATCGCGATGCCCGCCGGCAGCGAGAGCAGCCCCTGGGTCGCCATCACCACCGCGAGACCGATGGTTGCCGAGGACGATTGCACCAGCGCCGTGAACACCGCACCGGCCAGCATCCCAAGAAACGGATTTTGCAGGGATTGCAGGAGCTCGGCAAAGCCCGCATGCGTGCGCAACGGCGACATGGCCGCGCCCATCGCCGCCATGCCGTAGAAGATCAGACCTAGCCCCATGAACATGGCGCCATAGTGGCGTGCGACGCCCTGCTTCCACACGGAGGTCATGAGAAACCCGATGGCGATCAGCGGAAAGGCAAGGGCGGTCGTGTTGAACGCCACGATCTGCGCCGTCATCGTGGTGCCCACATTGGCACCGAAAATCACCCCCACCGACTGCACCAGGGTCATGAGCCCGGCACTCACGAACCCCACCACGAGCACCGTGGTCACCGAAGAAGACTGGATCACCGCGGTCACGATGGCTCCGGTGACGGAACCCAATACAGGGTTACCTGTGAGCTTGGCCAACAGCGTGTTCATCTGCTTGCCGGCCGCTGCCTTCAACCCGTCGGTCATCTTCTCCATGCCGTACAGGAACAGCGCGAGCCCGCCGAGCAGCTCGATGGTCATTGTCAGGGGGGCCAGTTCAGTCATGGGCGATCTCTCTGTTCTATGAGCAATGCGATGATCCGCTTAACCATCTGCACCAAGGGTCGTTACGCCGCCCATTGGTATCATTTTGATCGTGGATCGCTGGCGCGCACGACTTGCCTGTCTTCGAAGCTGAGCTCGACGATGGTCCCCGGGACGTTGGGCGCCGCGCCGATCACGGGCGCCTGCACACCCGCGCCTGCGAGCTGCAGGGGTTGAATGGATCAACCAGGACGTGCACGGCGCTCGCCGCAACGAGCACCCCGAGGAGGATCTCGCCGGTCAAGCGGCGCCGTGTCGGTGACGTCACGGCCGCCTTCGCCGCCGGCGGCGCCGGGACCTCGACCGCCGCGGCAGGGGGGGCGGCACAGCCCCCCGGGGCGGCGTGGGGAGGATCGGTCACGGCATCGCCGCCCCGGTCTTGGCGCCCCCGGCCTCCACCGAGGTCACGGCACGGCGCAAGCTGGGGATGAGGCGAATGACGAGCTTCTCCAACTCCACGATCAGGAAGAACACGAACCCACCCAGGAACAGCCACGGCCAGATCTCGAGCGGGATCGGCTCGTTGTGGAAGAGGTACTGCAAAGGCGGCGCATAGGTGAACAGGAGCTGGAGCACCACCACTGCCCCGATCCCGAGCGGCAGGTAGCCGTTGCCGAGATGGGCCCGGAGAGAGAGAGAGGAGTCGAGCAGGTAACGGCTGTTGAGCAGGTAGAAGACCTGCCCGATGGTGATCGCGTTGACGGCAACGGTGCGGGCGAGGTCATCGGAGAGGCCTTGGCCCAGCATCCAGAAGAAGGCCGTGAGGGTATAGGCGAGCAAGGCCAGACCGACGAAGATCACGCGCCAGATCCCGAATCCGGTGAGGATCGGGCGATCGACCGCCCGCGGGGGCCGGCGCATGACATCCCGCTCATGAGGCTCGAACGCGATCACCAGCCCCAGCGCGACCGAGGTCACCATGTTCACCCACAGGACCTGGGGCGCGGTGATCGGCATGGTGAATCCGAAGAAGATCGCCACCGCGATGACCAGCGCCTGGGCGACGTTGGTCGGCAGCATGAACAGGATGGCCTTCTCGATGTTGTTGTAGACGGTGCGACCCTCCTTCACGGCGGCGGTGATGGAGGCGAAGTTGTCATCGGCCAGGATCATGCCGGCGGCCTCCTTGGTCACCTCCGTCCCCTTGATCCCCATGGCGACGCCGATGTCGGCCTTCTTGAGCGAGGGGGCATCGTTCACCCCATCGCCGGTCATGGCGACGATCTGCCTGTTCGCCTGGATGGCCTTCACCAGGCGCAGCTTGTGCTCAGGGCTGGCGCGGGCGAAGACGTCCGCGTCGCGGACAGCGTCCTGCAGCGCTGCCTCGTTCATCTCCTCGATCTCGGCGCCCGCCACCGCCGTCTTGCCGTCGCCGATGCCGAGCATCTTGGCGATGGCCGCGGCGGTGATCTTATGGTCGCCGGTGATCATGGTGACCCGGATGCCGCCCTCGTGGCAGGCGTGTACCGCGTCGATGGCCTCCTGGCGGGGCGGGTCGAGCAGGCCGACCAGCCCGAGCAGCACCAGGTTCCGGGGCAGGTCGCCCGGGCCCAAGCTGCCCGCCACGAGCCCCGGGTTATCGATCCACGCCAGCGCGAGCACCCGCTCGCCCTGGCCCGCGAGGCGATCGGCGATCTCCATGAAGCGCTCCCGCTCGAGCGGTGCCGGCTCGCCGGATCGGGTCTGCTGGCGATCGCAGTGGGCCAGGATCACCTCGGGCGCGCCCTTGGCCAGGAGGATCTCCCGACCATCGGCCGATCGGTGGAGGGTTGCCATGAACTTGTGCTCGGACTCGAAGGGGATGGCGTCGATGCGCGGCCAGGCGGTGAGCTCCGCCTGGCGCTCCAGGCCCAGCTTGCCCGCGAAGGGGTAGAGCGCGCCCTCGGTCGGGTCCCCCTCGACCTTCCAGACGCCGTCCTCCTCGCGCAGCACCGCGTCGTTGCACAGCATCGAGACGCGCCCGAGCAATCCCAGCACAGGATCCTCGCCGGCCGGCTGGCCGTCCTTCGTGACCGCGCCCTCGGGCGCGTACCCGTTGCCGCTGACCTGATACTCGGACTCGGCCGTGACCGCCGAGACCACCATCATCTCCATCAGGGTCAGCGTGCCGGTCTTGTCGGAGCAGATCCGTGACACTGAGCCCAGGGTCTCGACCGCGGGCAGACGGCGGATGATGGCGTTGCGGCTCGCCATGCGCTGCACGCCGATGGCGAGCGCAATGGTGATGATCGCGGGAAGCCCTTCCGGGATCACCGAGACCGCGATCCCCACCACCGCCTGGAACAGCTCCACGAACTCCATGCCCTTCACCCACTTGCCGTAGGCGAAGACCAGGACGCTCACCACGGCGATCACGGCGGTGATGGCATAACCGAACCGCTTGATCTGGCGCAGCAGCGGCGTCTCGAGCGCGCTCACCCCGGCGAGCAACGCATTGATGCGCCCCAGCTCGGTCCCGGCGCCGGTGGCGACCACCAACCCGGTGGCCCGGCCGGACACCACCATGGTCCCCGAGAAGCCCATGTTATGGCGGTCCCCGACGGTCGCCTTCTCGGGCACCGGGTCGATGGACTTGTCCGCCGGCACCGACTCCCCGGTCAGCGCCGCCTCCTCGGTGCGCAGGTTCTTGGCCTCGACGAGGCGCAGGTCCGCCGGGATCTTGTCCCCGGACTCGAGCAGCACGACGTCCCCGGGCACCAGCTCCTCGGCGGGGATCAGGCGCGTCTCGCCCCCGCGCAGGGTGCGCGCCTCGGCGGAGAGCATGTTGCGGATGGACTCCAGGGCCTTCTCGGCCTTGCCCTCCTGAATGAACCCCAGCAGGGCGTTGATGAGGACCACGCCGAAGATGATCCCGGCGTCGATCCACAGGTTCAGCATCAGCTTGGTGAAGCCGGCGCCCAGCAGCACATAGACCAGCACATTGTTGAGCTGGGAGAGGAAACGCTTGAGGGGCCCGCGCTTCTTGCCCGCCGGCAGGCGGTTCGGCCCGTGCTCTCCCAGGCGTCTGGTCGCTTCGGACGCGGCGAGCCCCTGCGCCGGATCCGTGGCGAGTCCTGCCACGACTTCGTCCACGGGCAGGGTGTGCCAGGTCGGGCTGGCCGGTTTGGTCTCGTTCATGCGCCTTGCCTCTCGGTCTATTCACGAAGCGGAGCTCGGGGGGCGCCGACTGATTGCGCTTCCCGTCCGGGCCATGGATGGCCCGGCTTTTTCATTCACCTAACTGACTGAAAATGGAACGAATCGGGAACTGCGGTTTCGATTCAAGAGCTGAACATATGCCAGGGTGGGCATTTGATCAGCATCCCCGTATGGATCGCGTGCGATCTCGCGCAGCGAGCCGATCGCGCGACAGGCTGGCCCTTGATCCCTTGTCTTCGGGCATATCGGACTGAAGGGGGGTGCGCTCCCGCTTCCGCAGCCGATTCATCCCAAGTCCGACGGGCTCCTAGGCGAGCGCCTTCTGCTTGAGTCGGTCGAACTCGCCCTGGCTGATGGTACCCGCGTCGAGCAACGCCTTGGCGTCCGCGATCTGTTCGGCGGGGGATTTGCCCGCCACCTGTCGGATGTAGGCCTCGGTGTCCGACTTGGACCGTTCCAGCGCGGAGCGTTGCCGCTCCGCCATGCCCTTGCCGCGAGCCAGCACATAGACTAGCGCCGTCAAGAACGGCACGAGGAGGAGGCCGATCAGCCACAAGGCCTTGTAGCCTCCGGTCAGCTCGGGGTCGCGAAACAGGTCCACGACGATATGGAAGAGGATGATCAGGTAAGCGACGAACAAGAAGCTCGACGCGATCAGATACAGGATGTCCCAGAAGTTGCTCATTGTTATCGGCTCATGGATGGAGGAGAAGATCGAGGCGATGCGACCAGACTCAGTATACAAGACCGAGCTGACTCGCCTCGGAGGCCGTGAACTTCTCAAGTTGCCCTCAGATCACCAGCTCCCAAAGGTGGGGCGGCTCTCGCGCCAGATACTTCGACTCGCCGTCAATCTGGGTGGCCCCGAGACCGCCAATCAGCAAATGGCCGCTTGAGATTCGGTGCTTTCGCGCTCTGCTCGGATACGAACCTTTCAACGTCGCCGCGGCCGATCAGGTCCTGCTTGTCCTTTACGTCGTCTAGCCTGACGCCGGCGTCAGCGCGTTCCGCCCAATGACAGGCGACGCACATTGGCCCGTCTGGGCGCACGCAGAAGGTTGTGCCAGTGAGCATCTGCTCCAAGGTGGTGCTCAGCACACAGGGATCCGGAACGCCGAGGTCACCCAAGCCATATCGATCCGTGAAGTGCCGTACGCATCCCATCGTCCTCATGCACCAAAGGCTCACAGACAGGGAGATTCGCGATTGACAGCATAGGCCCGGCGACACCCGGTCGGGCGAACAGGTTGTCGGTATCCTCGACACCCGCATGTCAGGCTCGACGCCACGCCGAGCTCCGGCGTCCGGGCGGTTGCCGAACTGCTTCCCGGGCCACATCCGGTTCATGTCGATGAGGCTGTCGCCCTGGGCCGCGATCGGCCATTTGCGCAGCGTGAATTCCTTCGCCGGCCGCGCGACATCGAATACCGCGATCACCGAGCCTGACATGTTCGCCGGATCCAGCCCCTCGAAGGATTGGCGAATGGCCTCCACTGGGCTGATCTCATCGCCATGCACGCCCGCGACCAGGAAGAGCGCGATGTTGATGACCATCGCCGCCACCGCGAAGGCCGAGGCCGAGGCACCAGTGGAGAGCCGCTCCATCGCATACAGCAGGGTGGCGATGGTCTGGTGTCGACGAACCCCGCCACCGGGCTCAGCAATCCGTAAACGCCGTTGACGGGTGCGAGGATCAGCTGCTCGACCCGCTCGCCGACGGTGAGGGGGGAGTCGATCCGCTCGTAGCTGCCCGGAATCGGGGACCCGTCCGAATCGGTGGCGTACTGCCCCGGTGGGATGAAGAATGCCGCCACCCAGACCAGCACGGTGACGATCGCCAGCGTCGTCACCGTGCCGGGAACCGGAAGCTGCCCTTGCGTACCTGGGGTCGGGGTAGATCGCTCAAGCTCTCGTCGGCCATGACCGCTCCCAGGGGACTCAAAAGGACTTGCGGACCATCATCCAGATCTCGGTGGAGCTGTAGTCGCTGAAGGCGTCGTCGCCCTCGTCGCGGATGTAGAGCACCTCGGGCCGCAGCGACCAGCCGGGGGCGAAGGTATAGGTCAGCCCGCCGCCGAGCTCGTAGATGTCGAGATCGGGCCGCAGCAGGCCTGGATCGCCGAAGGCGTCCGCGTAGGGCACGTCCTCGTGAGTGCCGTTGTGCTCCCATAGGCCGAGCAGGAACATGCCGAGGCGATCGCTGAAATCCATGGCCCAGTCGATCTGGACCCCGTAGATGTCCTGGTCTCCCCCGCGGCGGTCGAACTTCGCCCACTCGCGGCCTCCGTTGAGGGTCAGGGTCAGGGCGGCCTTGCCCTCGAGCATGGACCGGGTCCAGCCCACCCAGACCTGGGCGATATCGCGGCTGCGGTCGCGCTCGCCGCCCCTGGGATACTCGCGGGTGCGCACCTCCCCCTGGAGCAGGATCTCGTTGTTCGGGTCGAGGACGAAGGAGCGGTTGGCGAAAAGGCCATAATCCTGGCGATAGCCGTCGCCACCCCGGTAGCTCGCCCGGCCGCGGACGCCGATCGACTGGCTGCCCTTGTCGAGCGACTGGATCAGGGCGGCGGTCCAGCGCAGATCCTCGTCATCGCGCCGATCGGTGTCGTCGTGGTAGCGGAACTGATAGTCCAGGTTGCCGTCGACTGCGATCGCATCGCTGACAATGTAGGCCAATCCACCACCGACACGGGCCTCCCAGAGCCAATCCCGGGCGGGGTCGCCGCCCAGTGCATTGGTGGTGCGGGTGACGTTCTCCCGGTAGTAGCCACCGCCGGTCTCCGCGAAGCCGAAGGCGCTCAGCCGCTTGCCCTCCCGATAGCCCTTCGCCGCCTTGGCATAGATCTCGGCCTGCTGGCGCAGGTCCGGGGGCAGGGTGTCGAAGCGCAGGACCTGCTCAAACTCCTGCACGGCGCGGGCGTATTCACCGCGCTCCAGGTAGGCCTGACCCTGGGTCAGGTGGTCGACGACCGGGTCCGCCCCGGCTGGGGCCGCGACCGCGGTCGGCTCGGCGTCGAGCGCCGCTCCCCCCAGCACCAGCGCGGCGCCTAGGAGCAATGTTGGAAAGCAACTCCGGATCGGAGCGTTCGGAATCGGGCTCACTCGTACTCTCCGGGGCGTGTCGGGGGCAAGGTCTACGACAGGCCGGGCTTCGCAGGCGCGCCCGCCCTGCCGGGGATCAGAAGTCCACCGCATCCCGGATCAGCGGGCAGGTCATGCAGTGCCCGCCCCCCGCGACCGCGGCCGAGCTCGGAGCCGACGATGGTGATGACCTCGACCCCGGCCTTGCGCAGCTCGGTGTTGGTCCAGGTGTTGCGGTCGCAGGCGACGACAACACCCGGCGAGACCGCGACCAGGTTGTTGCCGCTGTCCCACTGCGCCCGCTCGGAGGCGTAATGGTCGTCGCCGGTCTCGATCACGCGCAGCGCCTTGAGGTTCAGGGCCTCGGCGACGACGTCGGTGAAGGGCCGCTTCTCCAGCGTGGCATCGACCCCATCCGCCTTGTCGCTAGGTCGCAGCGAGATCGCGTGCATCTGGTCCATGATCGGCCGGTACAGGGTCACGAGGTCGCGGTCGGCGAAGGTGAAGACCGTATCCAGGTGCATGGCCGAGCGCAGCTTGGGCATGGCGGTGACGATGACGCGCTGGGCGGCCCCGTTCGCAAACCGCGCCCGGGCTGCCTGAGAAATGGCGTGGTGCGAGGTCCGCTCGCTCATGCCGATCAGCACCACGCCGTTGCCCACCGGCATGACGTCGCCGCCCTCCAGCGTCGCCCGACCGAAGTTCCGGTCCGGATCGCCCCACCGGACCTGGATATTGGCGTCGGCGAAGCTCGGGTGGAACCTGTAGATGGCGGTGGTGAGCAGCGTGTCCTCGCGACGGGCCGGCCAGAACATCGGGTTGAGCGTCGCGCCGCCGCAGATCCAGCAGGTGGTGACGCGTGTAGAGGGTGTTCGGCAGTGGCGGCAGCAGATACTCGGTGACGCCATGGACAGGCGCGGCAGGGGTTTGGCGACTCATGATGGAAGCTCCTCCCGTATCAGATCGTGATCATAAAGCCGGTCGGTACCTTCGCGAAGAGCCAGACAGTGCCGGCCATGGAGGCAGCGATGATGAGCACGGCGATGAAGGCGCGCCGCCCGAGCGAGGCGACGCTGCGCGCATAACCGTCGCGGCTCCAGTCCAGGACGTTGAAGAACCAGCGCAGCGGGCCTCTCGGCTTGTGCGAGGGACGCAGCAGCAGGCCGCAGAGTGCGGGACTCAGGGTGAGCGCGATCAGCGAGGACAGGGTCACCGCGACCGAGATGGTCACCGCGAATTGCAGATAGAGCTGGCCGGTGATCCCGGGCAGGAAGGCGGTCGGCACGAACACCGCGCAGAGCACCAGGGTCGCGCGCCAGTCGCCGAGAAAGGCGTAGGTCACCAAGATGACCAGCGAGATCACCGTCGCGAAGCGCGCGCGGGAGATCGTGCGGCTCCGCTAACTCGCCTTGCTCGCAGCCGGCGAGGCCGATCGCCAGCGTCACGACTGACAGGTCGAGTATTCACGTCATCTTGAGGCCTTCGGGGTCCGATGCAGTGTGCCGATCGACATCATGGATCGAGGGCCGCCGGCTTTGACGAGCGGCTGCCGACTCCCTCGTCTCGCGTCGGCAATGATGCGCGCCCAGCACGAGCGCTGAGGAGTGCATGACCGCGGATTGTCGCTGACGGCTCAGTTTTCGTTCCCAACAGCTCACTTTTTTGGCGTCGGTGACGGATGATGCTCCCGCGAGCCCATCCCGCAGAGTCGGTTCAACGCAGGTACCCTCATGCGATGACCCGAGAGCGTCGCTGGTCGAACATGAGGTCCCGTCTGAAACAGGAGATCCTGTCTGATAGACTGCCGGCATCGCGTTTGAAACGAAGCGGAGAGGCATCCGCGATGGCGGCGCGCGACTTGGTCGTTCCGTCGGCGACGCCATCGGTCTCGACGCCGGGTCCGCCCGCGAAGTGCGCTTTGAACGAGAAAAACTGAGCCGTCGGCGAGAGCGGAATCGAGCCGCCGGTTGCCCTGAACCGCGAAGAGGGACTGCGTATCGCACTTGTCGGGCTCGCATGCTGATGCGAGAGGACCGTCGGTCCGTCGCGGCGGCATGTCCCGCAAAAGGAGTCACGGGTATGAGCTCGAAAACCGAACAGCAGCGCCGCCGGCTCGGTATCGCCACGCAGGTCTTCATCGGGCTCGGGCTCGGGATCCTGACGGGGGTATTCTTCGGAGAGCGCGTCGCCTTCCTGCAGATCGGGGGCGACATCTTCATTGCCCTGCTTCAGGTCACGGTCATCCCCTACGTCGTCGTGGCGCTCATCACCTCGCTCGGCCGACTGACCTTCGCCGAGGCCAAGCAGCTGGGGCTCAAGGCGGGCAGCGTGCTGATCCTGCTTTGGATCGTCGGTCTGGGGGTGGTGCTGGCGACCCCTTTGGCCTTCCCGAGCTGGCCGTCCGCCTCCTTCTTCAGCGTCAGTCAGATCCAGGAGCCCACCGCGGTCGATTTCCTGAGCCTTTACATCCCCTCCAATATCTTCGCCGCTCTCTCCAATGCGATCGTGCCGGCGATCGTCGTCTTCAGCATCCTGTTCGGCGTGGCGCTGATCGGAGTCAAGAGCAAGACCCGCTTCGTCGACCTGCTCACCACCGTCGGCGACACCCTGATGACCATGACCGGTTTCATCGGCCGACTCGCGCCCTATGGTGTCTTTGCGATCACCGCCGCGGCGGCCGGAACCATCGACGTGGCCGACCTCGCCCGCCTCCAGGTCTATCTCGTCATCTATGTCGCCATGGCCCTGATCCTGAGCCTCTGGATCATTCCGGGCCTGATCGCCGCCCTGACACCGCTGCGCTACGGCAGCGTCATCCGCGCCTTCCGCGGTCCCCTGATCACGGCCTTCGCGACCGCGAATGTCCTCATCGTTCTCCCGGTGCTGGCGGCCGATGCCAAGCGCCTGATCGAGGAGACCGATGAACGAACCAGCCCGCAGGAAGAATCGGCCATCGATATCCTGATCCCGGCGGCCTTTCCTTTCCCCAACCTGGGGCTGGTCCTGTCGCTCATGTTCGTCCTTTTTGGTGGCTGGTTCGTCGGCGCGTCTGTGTCCGTCAGTGATTATCCGCTCATCGCCGGGGCCGGCCTGGCGAGCCTCTTCGGCAGCACCGTCCTTGCGCTCCCCTTTCTCTTCGACCTTTTGCGCCTCCCGGCCGATCTGTTCCAGGTCTTCATCACCGTCGACGTCATCGGAGCCCGCTTCGGGACCCTGCTGGCCGGCATGCACATCATCGCCATCGCCCTGATCGGCGCCTATGCGCTGGAAGGCGCTCTACAGGTCCGCATCCGGCGCCTGCTGCGGTTCGCGCTCGTCTCGGTCGTGCTGGTGCTCGCCGCCCTGATCGGAATCCGGGCTTTCTATACCTATGTCTTCGTCGCCCCCTTCACCAAGGATGAGTTGCTCGCGGGACTCTTCTTCCAGAGCGAGCCGCAACCACATATCGTGTATCGTGACCAACCGCCAGCGCCTGACCCGGACACCGTGTCGGCGCCTGGCACGCTGGCCCGCATCCAGGAGACCGGTCTCCTACGCAGCTGTTATCGGCGCAGCGATTACCCGTCCGCCTTCTTCAACCGTGACCGTGAGCTGGTGGGATTCGACATCGAGATGACCCACCGGCTCGCGCACGCGCTGGATGCGCGGATCGCATTCATCCCGGTGGACTCGGTCTCGGGTGCCGAGGCGTCACTCGCTCGAGGCGAATGCGATGTCTTCATGTCCTTGATGCCGATCGTCCCGGACATGACCCTGAGCTTTGCGATGACGGTGCCTGTGATCGAGAGTCCACTCAGCGTGATCGTCGAGGATCACCGCAGACGCGACTTCGAGACCTGGGACGCGATCAAGTCCGCCGGTGCGATCCGGATCGCGACCACGAACAACGCAGCCACGCCTCGCCTGATTCGACGCATGCTTCCCGACGCACAGGCGCTGGTGCTCGCCGAAAGCCCTGCACTCGACGAGCTGCTGAGCGAGGACCCGACGTCGGTCGATGCCATCCTGATGGCAGCCGAGGAGGCCGCGGCTTGGACCATCCGGTATCCGCGGTTCAACGTGACCGTGCCGAAGCCAATCCGGATGATCCCGTTTGGTTATGCCGTGCCGCACGAGGGCGATCCGCATCTGTTGAATTTCATCAACACCTGGCTGATCAACGCCCAAGGCTATGGCACGGTCGATCAGCTCTATCGTTACTGGATGCTGGGGGAGCTGGGTAGCGCACGCCCGCCGCGTTGGTCCATCGCTCGCGATCTGCTCGGGTGGATCGACTGACGGGATCGGAGGCGGGCCCATGGGCGTCGCGGGGGACGTGTCGAGCCGCTCGTTCTCGGTCTTCGCCGCTTCGGGCGCCATGGCGACCGACGAGATCATCCGCAGCGAGATGATCGCTCAAGTCACACAGGCTCGTGCGCCGAACGCAAACCCCACGCCCAGCGTCAGCACCAGCGCCAGAAGCGAGAACCCGGCCACCGGCCAGCACCGCAAGCGGGCATCCAGCCAACCCACGGCACTGCCGAGGCCGGCGGCGCCAACGGCCGGCCAGCCCAGGGGGCCAGGCCGCCGACGCCCTCCCCAGGGGCCGAACGCCAGGACCAGGACGGCGACGACCAGCAGGGGAAGCAGCCCAGCGGCGAGGCTGCCCCAGTGGAAGGCGCCCGCCCAAGCGGTGGCGATGGGCTCGGGCGGGGGGACGCGCCCAACGGAGATGAGCTCGAAGACCTGAGCCGGGAGGAGCCCGAGCAGCAGGGAGCCCAACGCCAGGGCCAGCGCGACGAGCTCCTGGGCGCGACCGGGAGCCTTCGCCGTCGCGGGGTGCGGGCCGTGACCAGAGAGCGCGTGGCCGATGAACCACAGCAGATAGGCGGCGGTCAGGAGCCCCCCGGCGTCCAGGACCAGACCCCACCACCAGGTCCCGCCGGCCTCCGCGGCCCCCTGGAGCGCGGCCTTGACCAGATAGCCCCCACTCGGCTGGATGCCGACCAGCGAAAGCCCCGCGACGCCTGAGGCGAGGAGGGTGATCGGCAGGACCCGACCGACCCCGGCCAGGTCGCGGATCCGGTCATGCCCCAGGGCCTTGGCGATCAGCCCGGCGGCCAGGAACAAGGACCCCTTTGCCAGGGCATGTGACACCACCTGCAGGGTCCCGGCTGACAGGGCCCAGGTCGGGCCACTGGTGGTGCCGGCGAGGGGAAAGATCAGGAACAGGTAGCCGATCTGGGCCACGGTCGAGTAGGCCACCAGGAGCTTGAGGCGGGCCTGCTGCAGGGCCATGAGGTTCCCCAGCAGGATAGCCGCGGCACCCAGCACCCCGAGCGCCTGGGCGGCCGGAAGGTCCAGAAGCCCCGGGATGAGGTCGAACCAGATGCGCAGGAGGAGGAAGAAGGATCCCTTGACCACCAGGGCGGAGAGGATCGCGCTGGCCGCGGGCGGGGCACCGGCATGGGCTGGGGGCAGCCAGAGGTGCAGGGGAACCAGCGCCGTCTTGGCCATCAGCCCGACGGTCATGAGGGCGGCGGCCGCCAGGACCGATGGCGGCAGGGCGTGCGCAGCGGCGATCTGGACGGCCAGCAAGCCGATGTCCAGGGTCCCGTAGGCGCCGTAAAGGAGCACGGCACCCAGCAGGTAGAGGACCGAGCCTAGGAGCGCGAAGAGCAGGTAGCGCAAGGCTGCGGCCAGGGTCTCCGCCCGTCCGTCGAGGCTGACCAGTGGCACCGCCGAGAAGGTCAGAAGCTCCAGTGCGACGAACAGGGTGAAGAGGTCCTGCCCGAGGGCCACTGTGTTGAGCCCCGCCCAGACCCCCAGCAGGAGCATCCAGAAGGCAAGGGATCCTCGGGTTTCGCGGGCGCCGGGGGGGCGGAAGTCGCGCTGGGCGTAGACAGCAACCCCCAGCGTCACCACTGCACTGGTGAGGAGCAGGACGACGGAGAGACCGTCCGCCTTGAGGGCCACCCCGAGGGGGGGAGACCAGCCCCCCAACTGGTAGAGCATCGGCTCGCCCCCAGTGACAACGGCAGCGGCGACGACCACGGCCGCGGCGAGCCCCGCGGATAGGAGGACGAATACGAACGGGCCGAGTCGGCGCCCGCCCAGCAGCAAACCCAGGAGCAGGCCCACCACCGGCAGGATCAGCGGGACCACCAGGAGGACGCCTCCCGGAGCCGACAGCCCTGCGAGCCAGGCTGTGGGGATCGCAGACGCCTCCATCAGGGCCCGCCGTCTGACCGCGACCGAGAGGCAGGGGGGGGCTCGCCTTCGGATCTGCCCTGGTCGTTCAGCCCGGCCAGGCGTCGCAGCAAGGCGATCGCGATGGCCGTCGCGGCGAAGGCGACCACCAGGCCGGTGATCACCAGGGCCTGGGGCACCGGGTCGCCGTCGGCACCCTGGCCCGCCGCGGCGAGGGCGCCACCGCCGCGCTTGGCGATCACGCCGAACAGCAGGAAGACGCCACTGCCAAGGAGGTTGAAGGCGATGAGCTTGCGCAATGCACCCGGCTGACAGATGACACCAAAGAGTCCGACTCCCACCAACGCGGCACCGCACAATCCGAACAGCGTCTCGCCGCTCATGGTCGCGGCTCGACGCCCCCGCCATCCGCCACTGGTGGTCCGGCCAGCAGCAACCCCAGGACGAGCGCGACCGACAGGGTCAAAGCGGCCTCGATGGCCAGGATCAGCGGTTTCGCCCATTCCTCCGGGTACGCCAGGAAGGCGCCCGCCAGCCAGACACCGGCAATCCCGATTCCGACGAAGACCAGTGGGCCGAGCACCAAGAGCAGTCGCGATGCTTGGCTGGTCACCCGGGGCGCCCGGCCCAAACCCGCCACCAACACCAGGACCCACATGGCGGCCAGGACCGCGGCACCCTGGAACTTGCCGCCGGGGTCCTCGGCCCCGACCCAGACGAGATGAATCGCGACCAGGATGCCGAACGGTGGCAGCACCTGGGCGAGGAGGGTCAAGGGGCCGTTGGAGCTCAGGTCGGGCAAGGACCCGGGACGCCCGCCCCAGTCGGGGTCCGAGGACAGGGACCAGATGCCGATCAGTGCCGGGATGAGCACCAGGGTCTCGAGGAGCGTGTCGACCGCTCGATGGGCCATGAGCACGCCGGTCACCGGGTTGCCGACCCCGGTCCGCGCCAGGTTCGCATGGACCAATGGCGCAAGGGTCGGGGCGGGGTCCGGCAGGACCAGCACGACGGCGGCGAGCCCGACTGCGACGACCGCACACAGGAGCGCGATCAAGAACCGGGAGCCCTTGCCGGACACCCCGACGGCATCGAATGACGCATCCGGGGCCAGACGTGCCGCTGCGCCGAGCAGCAGGAATCCTGTCAGCCCGGCCCCCAGGGCGACCTCGGTCAGGGCCACGTCCACCGCCGCGAGCCTCACCCACACCAGCGCCAACAGGAGGCCATAGGCCATGAAACCCAGGGCCGCCCCATAAGCGGTGCGGGCAGCGTTGATCCAAAGGGCCAGCCCAAAGATGAGCAGTGCCAGGACGGCGTCGACCGCCAGGGCGCTAGTCATCGGCAGTGTCCTTCCCGGGGCCGGGAGCGGTCAGGCGCGCCCATTCGGGCGGCCGCACCGCCCCCGCCAGGAGCTGGCCCGCCGTGGCGCCGGAGAGGAGGGCCAGCAGCCACACGGCGATGAGACCGATCCAGCCCAGCGGGGAGGCGACCTGGGGCAGCAGCCCCAGTACCACCAGGCCGAGGCCCAGGTTGTCCGCCTTGGTCAGGGCATGGAGGCGGCTCAGGGTGTCGGGGAAGCGGAGCAGCCCGAGGGTTCCGGCCAGGAAGAACACTGCTCCCAGGCTTACCGCGGCCACGGTGAATAGATCGAGGGTCAGGCTCATTCGGGCTCCTCACCCCCGGTGCCCCCCTCCGCGACGCCTGGTGTCGCGCCCCCTGCCGCCCCGCGGCCGGAGCCCGCGACGAAGGCGACCGCGGCAAAGGCGGCGAGCAAGGCCAGCAGCAGGGCGAGGTCCGTGACCCCCGGCAGGCCGGTCGCCACGCCGAGCAGCAGCATCGCCGCGACACCGCCTGTCCCGAGCAGCTGTGCCGCCAGTATGCGGTCCGCATCACCGGGACCGCGCAGGATCCGGATCAAGCCGAGGGCGACCGTCACCAGCACGAAGCCCGCGGCCGCCAGCAAAAACTCATTCATCACCGAGCCCCCCCATCCTCACCCGGCGCCATAGCGCCTCGTCGCCGGCGAGCCCGGCCGCGATGGGCTTCTCCAGGTCCAGGCAGTGGTAAACCAAGGCACCGTTGGTATCGCTCCCCACCGGCAGGGTTCCCGGCATCAGGCTGGTGTAGGCCCCGAAGAGCGCCCGATCCGTGTCTGCGCGGATTCGCAGCGGATAGGCGAGATAGCCAGGATTCAGCGGCAGGCGGGGGTCGAATGCGCGCAGGGCCACGTCCACCCCGGCCAGGATGGATTGCCACAGGAAGCGCGCGGCGAGACGTGCCAGAGTCGTGAAGCGGACGCGGCCCGGGGCAGGCGGGAGCAGGCGCAGGCTGGCCCAGGTTGCTGCCAGGCTGGCGAGCAGACCCAGCACCAACTCGGCCGCCCATGCGACAGGCCCGCCCGACGGGGTCCCGGCTGCTACATCGAGCACCCCGGGGCCGGCGAGCAGGAGCCAGAACCCGAAGAAGCCGACCCCCCGCGCCATCCGCGACAGTGGTAAAGACATGGTTGATGTCCGCACCAGTCCAATGGGTTTGCCGACCGCCGGCCGTCCCTTGGGGTGCTGTCGAGTTGTTCGAATCCGCCCCGGCCGGAAGCGTCGGGGAGTCTCAACAACCGCAATTCTACCCCAAGCAGCGTCGTCGGATGCGCCGCGGGCTAGCTGGCCACATCCTTGCCTTGCTCGGCGCCCACCCTTAACCTGCCCACCCATCCACGGCTCACGTCAACACGCTCGTGCCGAGGGCCACGTCGGCGCCCTCCGCGGCCTTTTTGGTCGCGCCCCGTGAGCGACGGCCGGTTGCGGGGCATCACGCCGACTCCCCGCCTCCGTCCGTCGCACATCGGACCCGGTCCCAAGGGACCGCCCGCGTGCAGAGGTCAACCGCTCCGGAAAGCGGAGCGCTCCGACCAGGTCCGCTCGACTCTTCGGACGGCGCCGCCAACCAGCCAAGACCATTCAAGGATCCGATGACTGATCAAACAGCGATCACCTGACTCCTGGCCACCGTCCTGCAGTAGATGCCGCTCGCGCTCCCGGCACAGTCGGTTCACTGAGGCGCCGAGGCCGATGCGGACCCGGCGGCCGTCGAATCGACTTCCGGGGCCGAGCATCGGATCCCATTCGATCCAGCGCTCGTCGGTCTGCCGGACCTCCCCGATCCTCTGGTGACATCCGAGGACTTCGAGCGTGCCCAAGGGCTGATCGAGGCGCGGCTCGCCGAGCTTGTCGGACCCGGGACAGAGGGAGCGTCCGCAGAGTCGGCCGAGCCGTCGGAGGCTGCGCCCGCGGATGACGCGGCGGAGGGCCAGGCGCAAGCCCAGGATCCCAGGCTTGCCGCTCTCGAGGCCTTGTTGCTTGCGGTGGAGCAGGGCGCCGTCCTCGCCGCACGGGACCGGGATCTCGATGCATCCCTCGCCGAGGAAGAGGCCGAGCTCGACAACGTCGAGACCCAGGGTCTCGGCATCGACCCTCCCTACCCCATCGCGATCCTCGATCAGCTTCGGACCCAGCGCGCCCTGACGGAGTATTCGAACGAGTTAGTCGAGCAGCGTCGGGCGCAGGCACAGCGGCAGGTCGACCTCAGCGCCGAAGAGCTGGTGGCCGCCATGAGCGAGCGACGCGGGCTCAGGGACCGCCTGGCGACCGCCGAGGATGCCGGCACCCGCCGAGCCCTGGAACGGGACCTGGAGGTCGCCCGAATCAACACGCTGGTCGCTCTGTGGCAACACGACAACGCCCTTGCCCAGCAGAATCTGGCCAGGGACGAGGACGATTTGACCGCCGCCCAGCTCGCCTTGCTGGAGCGCAAGATCGCTGTTGTCCAGGACGATGTGATGTTTTCCCCGGAGGCGCTGGAGAGCCGGCTCGCCGAGGAGATGCCCCTGATTCAGGATCAGGTGCGCACGCTGGGCCAGCGCCTGCGCTCGGATCTCGAGCCGCGCGTCCAGGAGCGCTCCGTCGATCAGCGCCTGGAACAGGTGCAGGAGCAGCTGGCGCAATGGTGGGACACCGAGATCGCCGTGGTGCAGGACCATGGCATCTATACGCGCGACGCGGTGACGGCGCTCGGGGTGTTCCTCCTGGTCTACGTGATCGTCTGGCTTGTGCAGCTGGTGCTCCGCCGCCGCGTCCTGCCGAAGCTGGCCGCGGAGGCGAAGCAGGGGGAGGAGGAGCGGCGCACCCTGCGCGCCGTCATCTCGCCGTTGATCCGGAACACCAGTCAGCTGTTCGTTCTGGTGGTCGCCTTCTACGCCGCCATGTCCGTTTCCGGTCTCGGCCAGGGCAAGCTCCAGGAATGGCTGTGGACGCTCCTGATCGTAGCCCTTTACGTCCAGATCGGCATCTGGGCGAACGCCGGCGTCGTCGATTTCTTCGAGCGCAAGCGCTCCCCCAAGGAGCGCGAAGACCCGTCGGCAGTCACCGGCTACGGTTTGCTGCTGTTCTTCATCCGCGTCGGGATCTGGTTGATGGTCGGCGTCTCGGTGCTGACCTATTTCAAATATCCGGTCGCGGGCCTCATCGGCGCTCTCGGGGTCGGCGGCATCGCGGTGGCCTTCGCGGTGCAGAACATCCTCTCCGATGTCTTCAGCTCGATGGCCATCATCCTCGACAAGCCCTTTCGGGTCGGGGACTTCGTCGTCGCCGGCGAGACCGTCGGCGTGATCGAGCACATCGGCGTCAAGACGACCCGCATCAAGAGCCTTTCGGGCGAGCAGGTCGTCATGTCGAACACCGACCTGCTCGGAAGCTGCATCCACAACTACACGCACATGCGTGAGCGCCGGGTCGTCTTCAAGATCGGGGTGGTCTACGAGACCCCGGCCGATAAGCTCGAGCGGATCCCGGACATGATCGCCGAGATCATCCGCGCCCAGCCCAGGGCCCGCTTCGACCGGGCTCACTTCTTCGAGTACGGCGATTTCTCCCTGGTGTTCGAGATCGTCTATTACGTGTACGGCGCCGACTACGTCGTGTACATGGACACCCAGCAGGCGATCAATCTCGCCATCGACCGCCGGTTCCAGGCAGAGGGCATCAGCTTCGCCTACCCGACCCAGGAGCTGATCGTGCGGCGGACACCGGACGCCACCGCGCTCACCTGAGAGGACGCGTTGCAGCCCGGTCGGAGCAATTGTCCGGGCACCCCGGCACCGGCGGGTCACCACTCATAGCCAATCTTGAGCTTGAGGGTGGTGTCGGTGGTCTTGGTGCCAGGTGCTGGCTCGCTGTCGTAGTCGATCTCGACCTCGAGGCTTCCGACCACGCCCCAGGCCATCGGCATCCGCAGTCCGGTCCAGGAGACCCAAAGGTCCGGGTCACCCACACCCACAGACGTGTAGCCCATGCTGCGGTGATATCGCTGCAAGTGGTCGTTCCACAGGGACTGGTCATCGTCGAGGAGCAGCCCGGGGCCCCAGGCAACCGTGTCGTCCTGCTGGTAGAAGTCCTCGTACAGATAGATGGGCCCGACCTCGGCGCGCAGGTTCAGCGCCGGCCCCTCGACAAACTTGTAGCCAACTGCCGGGCCGACGAGAGACCGCAACCGGACGTCCGCGAAGTCGTCGTGGTAGAGCCTGAGCCAGCCGGAGGCATACCAGGGACTGCCCTTGAAGAAGCGGCTGTACTTGTTGTTGAGCCTCCATTTGTCCGTGGTCCTGACCCCTCGGGTGGTGTCGTATTCCAGTTGTCCAAAGCTTTCGAATTGATCTCGCAAGCGCCGGTAATCCAGCTCTAAGTCGAGGTCCAGCTCCCTCTTCGCCGAGTTCCCCTGCTCGTTCTGAAGGGCCAGGTTGACGCGGCCGCCGAGCCGATGCCCCTGCCCCAGTTCCCTGGGTTCCGGCTCGATCACTCGCACGTGCGATGCACCGACGCTCATCGGCGGGGACGGCGGGGGCCGGCGCAGGGTCAGCCGATCACCGTCTTGGGAGACGGACTCGACCCCGACGATCCGCTCGTCATCGAGCATCCCGTGCCTTGGCCGGAGGGCGATCCTCGGATCGCGACCGGCACGGCGGCCGGGTGGGGCCCAAACGGTTGTGGACGCCGGTTGCTCCACAACGTCGTGGACGGCAGAGAGCAGCAACGACCGGGGCGTTGCGGCGTTCTCGGTTTGGCGCGATCAGGGGGCTTGGCTCGTCGCGGTGCGCAGGACGACGCGCGAGTCTGCGGCTGCGCCGTTGGCACCGCGCGGTTGCGCGACATCCGTCAGGATGATCCGCTTGAGCTCGGCGACCGCCTGAGGATGATCGAAGCCGCCGTGGCCGGTGGGCACGACCAGCTCGGACGCGGCGCTTGGCAGCCGAGCGCTTGCCACCGGCACCACGCCGTCGGAGCCGGAGCTGCCGTCGCCGCGGCCGCGGTTACCCAGGATGGAGTGCACCGGCACCGTCGGTGTCGTGGCGTCCAGCGCCCGCAGGAAGCGTGAGCGCGGCGAGAGTCCATGGATACTGGTGGGAATCCGCCGGCTTTCGAGTCCGGCGAGCTGATCCCGTGCGTGCTCCGCCTGATTCAGCAGGCTGTCCGGGAGCCGGATGAGGCGGATTGCCAGGGCACCGGCGCTGTTGGCGGCGAGGCGGCTGCCACCGTGGGGCGTGAAGAGGAACACCGCGCGCGAGACGTCCGTGCGTGGCTCGAAGATCAGTGCCCGCCGAACGCGGTTGTACTCCGACAGCGCGCCGACACCGGGCAGGATGGCTTCCGCTTGTGCCGGACCGATGCGCGAGACCTGCGCGCGGGACAGGATGCCGCCCATGCTGTGACCGATCAGGATCATCGGCCGATCCAGCCCGGTGCGCGCGACGGCATCGTCGAGCGCTTCGCGCAGTTGCAGCGCCGACAGCGGCACAGGCTGGCCGGTGGGGTAGTAGAAGAACCACAGCTGGCAGCAGTCGCGAATGCGCGGATCCGCCATCAGCTGCGTCACCAGCGGCTCCCAAACACCGGGCGTGGACAGCAGGCCGTGCACCAACACCAAGGGCGTCCTGTCCGGATCGAAGGGTTGCAGGAAGACGATCCGCGGCTGACCTGTGAAGCGCCCGGGTCGCAGCAGGTTGGCCAGGGCGGCGGTTGGGCGCAGGCCGGTGGCTCTGGTGGCGGCAACCGGTGCGTGCAGGTCCATGGCGACCGGCAGTGTGCCGGATGCCGTCGGCACCTGCTCGGCGGCCGTTGGGTCGACGAGCGCGGCCTCGCAGCAGCCGCTCGGAGCAACTGGGGTTGTCGTTGTGCTGTGCTGCCGCGCCTCCGGTTGCGGGGGGAGCGCCATTGAGCCTGTCGGCTTGCGCGTGGTGCGGGGTTGCACCACCAGCGTCACCGGCAGGTGATAGCCGGCCCGTGGTGCGTTCGGGTCGAGCGGGGCCGGCAACCTTGCCACCAGGGGCAGGCCCACCCCGGCGCGCCTGAGTCCCGACGGCCCGGTCCGCGTGCGTGTGACGGGCGTGATATCGCGCAGCTCGCCAGGGTCGCGGAGCGCCGCTGCCTCCTCTATGCCGGCCGCCGGCCGGGGCGGGGTGGCCTCGTCCAGCAGCGCAGGCAGATGGCTCGCGAGTATCCGTCGGTGCCGGGCTTCGCTGCGCGCCAACGCCTGCGGTTGCCCCCGGTCCCGGGCCAGCCCGTCGATGGACTCCGTTAGGGCCGGGCCCAGCTTGGCCGTGGCGGCGCCCCCGCCTGTGTGTGGCCGCAGTGGCAAGGCGGATTGGCAGCCAGCCAGCGCGAGGGCCAGCAGGCTCAGCAACAACATGGCGGCCGGCGGGTTGTTGCCGCGCTGACCGGCAGATGGCAAGAGAGCTGCATCGGGTTGGCCTGCGGCCATGATTTTTGCTGGATTCATCGGTCCGCGGCTGCGCCGCCCGCGACGACCTGGGCCCAGCTTGCCAGCAGGAAGGCCCCGGCATTGGCCGCTGCGACCGGCGCGGCGGCGGATCCGACCGGCAGCAGGCTCCAGCTGCGGCAGGACAGCGTGATCAAGACGCCGAGCCCGGCCAGGATACCGATCAATCCAATCAAATCAGTCGACATCATCCCCATGCGCTGCGATGCAAGTGCGCCGGTGATCGCTTGATCTGCTCAGGCGCCTGAATCCCGCCGCTGACACGATAGCGACATCATGCCCTGCGCTAAAAGGGTAGGGGGGGCCGAAGACGTCTTGAATGCGCATTTTTCGCTCTTCATTGCACAGAATAAAGAGGTGCCTCTCGTCGCTCGCAGCGCCTGATCCCCGACATCGTCGCCGGCCGCGGCTGCCGGCGTGAGGTGGCTGGCGGCTTGAGAAGGGGCACCCGTTCCCCTGCAATGGAACCTGGAAATCCTTCTCTTGGCCGGCGCCGATGAGCGCCGGCTCGCGGACCGGATCGAGGTCAGCAAGGATCCGCCGGCCGTCGAGGTGAAGGTGCCGGGCTGGCCGACCTCTGTCGCTTCGGCGGTCGGCGAGTGCAGGATTTTCCACCCACGGAGGTCGCATCGGCGGGAGCGAAGGCAATCGGGTGTGGCTCGATTGGTGATATGGCGCGCCCGACAGGACTTGAACCTGTGACCCCAGCCTTCGGAGGGCTGTACTCTATCCAACTGAGCTACGGGCGCTGAGAGGGTGCCTGCCTGCAGGGCGGCGTCTGATTGGAGCGGGGCACGATGACCGAGCTATGCTCCAGGGCCGCCAGCATACTGCGATCCGGCGCGGGCGTCCACGGCTGCTCCTCGCGCGGCCTTGGCGGGCTCAGCCGAGATCGAGCATGTCCTTGAGGGTGTGCAGGTGACTGAAGCCGCGTGCCCTGCGGTCCTCGGGTCGCCCTTCGCGGGCATCGTCCCAGTCCAACTGGTCCTTGGGCAGCTCGGTCAGGAAGCGACTCGGCTCGCTGGTGATCCACTCCCCGTAACGCTTGCGGCGGCGCGTGAGTGTGAAGGTGAGGGTGCGTTGGGCGCGGGTGATGCCCACGTAGGCGAGTCGGCGCTCCTCGTCGATGCCGTCTTCCTCGATGCTGGTGCGGTGCGGGAGCAGCTCCTCCTCCATGCCGACCAGGAAGACATGCGGGAACTCCAGGCCCTTGGCGGCATGCAGGGTCATGAGACTGACCCGGTCGCCGCTCTCGGCCTCGTCCTGCCGCTCCAGGACATCCATGAGCGTGAGATGGGCCGCCATCTCGGCGAGGGTCTTTTCCTGGAGCTCGCCCTTGTGCAGGGCGCCGAGCCAATGCAACAGGTCGGTGACGTTGGCATAGCGGCGATCCGCCACCGCCTGGCTGGAGGCGTTCTCGCGCAGCCAGGAGGCGTAGTCGATGGCATCGACCAGTGCCCGCACGGCCCCGACCGGGTCGGAGTCGCCGCGACGGGCGTGCTCGGCGACGAGTGTGGTGAACGCGAGGAGCCGCTCGCGCTGTCGCTCGCTCACGCGCGCGCCGAGACCCAGCTCGCCGCAGGCGCCGAGGAGGTGGATCCCGCGCTCCCGGGCATAGCCGGCGAGACGCTCCAGGGTGGTCGGCCCGATCTCGCGCCGCGGGGTGTTGACGATGCGCAGGAAGGCGGCATCGTCCTGCGGGTTGGCGAGCAGGCGCAGATAGGCCATCAGGTCCTTCACCTCGGTGCGGGCGAAGAAGGAGGTGCCACCACTCAGGACGTAGGGGATGTTGTGCTCGCGCAGGGCCTTCTCGAAGGGACGTGCCTGATGGTTGCCGCGATAGAGGATGGCGATTTCGCCGAAGGCGACCCCGTCCGCCAGCTTCAGGTGCAGGATCTCGGAGATGACCCGCTCGGCCTCGTGGCCCTCGTCCTTGCAGTGCAGAACGCGCGGGGGATCGCCGGGACCGTGCTGGCTCCAGAGCCGTTTCTCGAAGACGTGCGGGTTGCCGGCAATCAGTGCGTTGGCGAGTTTCAGGATACGGGCGCTGGAGCGATAGTTCTGCTCCAGCACGATGACCTTCAGGTGCGGGTAGTCGGCCTTCAGCCGGTCGAGGTTCTCGGGTCGCGCACCGCGCCAGGCATAGATGGACTGGTCGTCGTCGCCGACCACGGTGAAGGCGCCCCGCGGACCTGTGAGCTGACGGACCAGCTCGTACTGTGCGCCATTGGTGTCCTGGTACTCGTCGACGAGGAGGTAGCGGATCCGGTTCTGCCAGGTCTCGCGCAGGTCAGGGTGGTCGCTGAACAGGCGCACCGGACCAACGATGAGGTCGTCGAAGTCGACCGCATTGTAGGCATGGAGGCTGCGTTCGTAGTCCGCGTAGAGACCGGCGAGCCGGTCCTCGAAGTCGTCCTGCGCGCTGCCTCGGACCCGCTGGGGGTTGATGAGGTCGTTCTTCCAGCGCGAGATGCGCTGTTGGACCACGGCAGGGCTGAAGGCGTCTCCGGCCTTGATGCGCCCCAGGTGCTCCTTGATCAGCGTCTCGGCGTCCTGGGCATCGAGCAAGGTGAACCCTGGACGCAACCCGGCGCTCTGCGCGTGTCGGCGCAGGATGTCGAGGCCCAGGCGGTGGAAGGTGGAGATGGTCAGGCCGCGGGTCTCGATGCCCTTGACCTGGCGCCCGACCCGCTCGTGCATCTCACGCGCGGCCTTGTTGGTGAAGGTCAGGGCGCAGATCCGGCGCGCCGGGATGCCGGCGTGAGCGATCAGGTGGGCGATCTTGCGCGTGATCACCCGCGTCTTGCCGGAGCCGGCACCGGCCAGCACCAGCAGCGGACCCGCACTGTAGCGCACGGCCTCGAGTTGTCGGGGGTTGAGTCCGGTCATCCGGGATCCTGAGGAGATGCCGACTGATCCCATCCTTGGGACCAACCGGCTCGGAACCGAAACCTGGCGAGCTCACGATGCGCCGGTTGCAACGACCTGCGGTCGCTGCAACCGGTGGGGCATCGCTGCCGCGCACGGGAAACGCGTTGAATCCGCATTGCCCTGCGCTCTCGCCGCGCGCCGGGGCGTCGCGGACCTGCCGCCGCTGCCGGCCGGTTAAGATAACCCAATGCCGTGCGCGGAGCGTACCTCTGGAAGCAGCAATCGAGGGGCGTTCGTACTACCATGCACATCATGACAGTCGCTGGTGAGAGGATCGCCTCGTGATGAGAACAGTCCCGCTGATGATCGCCCTGATGCCCTTTGTCGGGATGGCCTATGCCCAAGCGGAGTCACCTGCCGCAGGCAGCAGCTCGATCGAGGCGCCCACCGTGGTTCCCTCGCCGATCACCGGTGAGCCGGTCGAGCCCGAGATCACCATCATCGAGTCGGGTGACGAGGTGATCTACGAATACCGGGTCCGGGGGTTGCTCTACATGGTCAGGGTCCAGCCCCAATTCGGGCCGCCGTACTATCTCTACGACACCAATGGGGACGGAATCCTGGACATGCAGGAGAACACGGCGGACAACGTCTCGATTCCCCAATGGGTCCTGTTCCGCTGGAACTGATGCCGAGGGGCGGCTCACGCCGGGGGAGTCGGGGCGATGCTTAGCGGTGCCCGGTCGGACGATGTGCAGGGTCGGTGGCTGCCGTGACCGGCCGGGACGATCCGCAGGCGTCTCGGCGCGCCCGGCTGCTCACCCTCGCCGACGGGATCGACGCGGTCATGCGCGGGATCGGTGAGTGGATTGCCTGGCTCGCGCTTGCCATGGTGCTCGTGACCTTTGCCGTGGTCCTGCTGCGCTATGCCTTCGATCTGGGCTCCATCTCCCTGCAGGAATCCGTGACCTACATGCACGCCGTGCTCTTCATGCTCGGCATCGCCTACACGCTGGGGCGCAACGGCCATGTCCGGGTGGACATCTTCTATGAGCGTCTGTCGCGGCGTGGACGTGCCTGGGTCGACCTGATCGGGACCCTCGTGCTCCTGTTCCCGGTGTGCGTCTTGATCCTCTGGCTCGGTTGGGATTATGTCGCCGAGTCCTGGCGCGTCCAGGAGGCCTCGCGCGAGGCCGGCGGCATTCCGGCGGTGTATCTGCTCAAGACCCTGATCCTGATCATGCCGGTCCTGCTCATGGCCCAGGGCCTCGCGCAGGCGCTGCGCAACGGGCTCTTCCTGGCCGGGGTGGAGGAGGCGCTCCCGGGCTCGGAGGCGGACAGCGGACATGCATGAGTGGATGCCGCTTCTGCTGTTCGCAGGGGTTGTGCTGACACTGCTCGTCGGCTACCCGGTGGCCCTGTCGCTCGGCGGCACGGCGCTTGTTTTCGCGCTCGTCGGCGAGGTGTTCGGGCTGTTCGAGCCGGCCTTCCTGGAGGCGCTGCCCAACCGCCTCTACGGGGTCATGATCAACGAGACCCTGATCGCGGTCCCGCTCTTTGTGTTCATGGGGGTGATGCTCGAGCGATCGCGGGTCGCCGAGAGCCTGCTCGACACCATGGCCATGCTGTTCGGGCCGCTCCGGGGCGGGCTTGGGATCTCGGTGACCCTGGTCGGGATGCTGCTGGCAGCGAGCACGGGGATCGTCGGTGCCACCGTCGTGACCATGGGCCTGCTGTCGCTGCCGATCATGCTGCGCCGCAATTACTCGCCCAGTCTCTCGGCCGGGACCATCTGCGCCTCCGGGACGCTGGGTCAGATCATCCCCCCTTCGATCGTGCTGGTGCTGCTTGGCGACGTGCTGTCTTCGGCCTATCAGCAGGCGCAGCTGGACAGCGGTGTCTGGTCGCCCGAGACGGTCTCGGTCGGGGATCTCTTCGTGGGCGCCCTGGTGCCGGGTCTGATGCTGGTTGCCTTCTATATCCTCTACCTGGTCGGCGTCGCCGTGTTTCGTCCTGAGGCGGTCCCGGCGATCCCCCGCGAGGAGCGGCCGGTCGATGGGGCCGCGCTCCTCTGGCGGGTCATCTCGGTCCTGGTGCCCCCGCTGTTCCTGGTGGTCGCGGTCCTGGGATCGATCCTCGGCGGGCTCGCGACGCCCACGGAGGCCGCCTCGGTGGGTGCGGTGGGTGCGCTGCTCCTGGCGGCGGCTCGCCGCCAGCTCAGCCTCGAGACGCTCAGGCAGGTGGTGCGTCAGACCACCGTGATCACCAGTATGGTGTTTCTGATCTTCATCGGTGCGGCGGTGTTCTCGCTGGTCTTTCGCGGGTTCGGCGGCGATGCGATGGTCACCGATTTCCTGACCGCCCTGCCGGGCGGGGTGGTGGGGGCCGTGGCGCTCGTGATGCTCGTGATGTTCTTGCTCGGGTTCATCCTGGATTTCATCGAGATCACCTTCGTGGTGGTCCCGATCGTCGGTCCGGTGCTGCTCTCGATGGGGCTCGATCCCGTCTGGCTCGGGGTGATGATCGCCATCAATCTCCAGACCTCCTTTCTGACGCCTCCCTTTGGCTTCTCGCTCTTCTATCTGCGGGGCGTGGCTCCGCCCGCGGTCAGGACCAGCCATATCTACAAGGGTGTGGCGCCGTTCATCCTGATCCAGCTGCTCGTCCTTGCCCTGCTTGCGCTCTGGCCCGCGCTGGCGACCTGGTTGCCGGGTATCCTGTATGCGTCCTGATGCCCCGGGTCCCGAGCGCCGGGCACCACCGGGCAGATGCGACGAGACACTGGCGCCGCGGCCGCAGGCACCCCTGGTCAGCTGTGTCGGGTTGGCGGTCATCCGAGGTGCAACGCCTGACGTGACCTCCGATGTCCGGAGAGGCTGCGCATCGTTCCTGCGAAGCGGACCTGCATCCTCGGGGCGCGCCCGATCGGCCGGATCTGCGGTGGGTCCACCGGTCAACGCTGGTTGAGCCCCCGGCCTTTCGCGCCGGCGGCTCGGGGGGGCGGCTGCAGACCGGCCTCGGTCTGTGTCAGACCTCGGTAGAGCGCGGGCTGGGGGTCCCGGAACATCACCCCGATGCCTGATCCTCGATGGTGGACCACAAGCGCGGGGATCAGCCAGTCCCGACCCAATGCCTGGAGCTCGAGCTCGATCAGGGTGCCTGTCGGCAGGGTCAGGTTCTGGACCTCCAGGAACATGCCGTCGTTGGACAGATTACGTGCGCGGGCGCAGAAGAAGCGACGGTTGCGATAGCGGATGTGCACCCTGAGGTCGATCGGGTGCCGGGCGCAATAGCGGAGCTCAACGGTCATCGGTCGATCTCTCCCGGACTGTGTCGTCCGGGGGATGGTAGGGCCGCGACTTGACCGATTGGTGCAGGGCCGATGACCGAACGATGAAATTTCCGGCTATCGCGGCCGTGCGTTCGGTCAGCCGTCGCGATGCTGCCAGTAACCCCAGTCGTAGGTCCGGTACTTCTGTGGCATCAGGTTGGTGTAGAGCAGGATGCAGCGGCTGATCGAGTGCAGGGTCTTGCGCAGCCGGCCACGCTCGATCCGTCGATGGTCGGTCGCGTAGACCGCCAGGTCCTTGCGGAACGCGACCCGACACCCGGCTCGCCGGAGACGCCAGACGATCTCCGAATCCTCGTTGCAGCTCAGTCTCAGGTCGAATCCGCCCACGCGCTCGAGCGCGTCGCGCCGGATCAACAGATTGGAGCCCGATGCAGCGGGAATCCCGCAGGCATGGCTGAGCGCCTGAGCCATGGCGATGCGGCGATAGTACGCCCGGAAGCGACCCTCGGAGAGCTTCGGCCCGTAGTAGACGGCGTGACCCGAGAGGTTCCCGAGACGCTCGAAATACCCGCGGGGAAAGATCACGTCGGCATCGCTGAACAGCAGCCATTGCGTGCGCGCAGCGCTCGCACCACGCTGTCTTGCCTCGGTCACGGATCCGGGCTCGCGCAGGACGAGTGTGTGCTCGGGCCGCAGCGTCTCGATCAGATCCGGCGTCTCGTCCCGGCTCGCATCCACCACCACGAGCGGCATCGGCGACGGAACGGACTCCAGGAAGGCGCCGATGTTGTGCGCCTCGTCGCGGGTCGGGAGAACCAGGGTGATGTCTGACAGCAGCATGTCGAGGTCCTCCCATTTCACGGGTCGCAATGCACGCCGTTCGGATTTTAAGGCAGGGTCATGTCGGTCTCATGACACAGCAGGATCGTGACAGGCCGCGGCAAATGGCCAGCGCCGTCGGGCCAGCATCTGATCCGAGCGAGGATCGGTCTGGCGGTCCCGGCAGCCCGGGATGGAGCCCGCGCCCCATCCCCGGGGCGGGCTTGCGAAGGCCTGTCAGGGCCAGGTCCGCAGTGTCAAGAAAAACCCCGAAGCCCTGGGGAGGGGCTTCGGGGTAATCGCTTCCCCGGCTTGGAGAGACCGGGATTTGGGGTGCCTTCAGGGGGGATAGACACCCCGTTGCGCTCAACCAATCCGACCGGCGGCCCGCGGGAAAGTTCCGGCCGCCTTCCGCACCGCCGCGACGGCCAGCCCTGGGTGTCGCAATCGCCGGGCGCGGGGCGTAACGGGTCAATGCGCCTCGTCCCAGTTCTCACCGATGCCGATGTCGACGACGAGCGGGACGGCCAGATCGGCGGCGCTTTCCATCGCCGAGCGGATGTGCCGGCTGGCCGACTCCACGACGTCGGCGGCGACCTCGAACACCAGCTCGTCGTGGACCTGCATGATCATGCGCACGGGCGGCCGCTCCGACTGGATCCAGCCATCCGACGCGATCATCGCGCGCTTGATGATGTCGGCCGCCGTGCCTTGCATCGGGGCGTTGATGGCGGTCCGCTCGGCGGCGGCGCGCCGGCCCTGGTTGCTGTGGCCGATCTCGGTGAGATAGAGCCGACGTCCGAACAGGGTCTCGACATAGCGGTCCTCGCGTGCCCTGGCGCGGGTCCGCTCCATGAAGGCCCTGACCCCCGGATAGCGCTGGAAATAGCGATCCACGTAGTCCTGTGCCGCGCCCCGCTCGATCCCGAGCTGACGGGCCAGCCCGAAGGCGGACATGCCGTAGATCAGACCGAAGTTGATGGCCTTGGCCGAGCGGCGCTGCTCGCTGGTGACCGCCTCGGGCGAGGACCCGAGGATCTCCGCGGCGGTCGCACGATGGATGTCGAGTCCGCTGGCGAAGGCCGCGAGCAGCCGCTCATCACCGGAGAGATGGGCCATGATCCGCAGCTCGATCTGGGAGTAATCCGCGGCCAGCAGGCGGTTTCCCGGCTCGGCGACGAACGCCCGGCGGATACGCCGGCCCTCCTCCGTGCGGATCGGGATGTTCTGCAGGTTCGGGTCGCTCGAAGAGAGCCGGCCGGTGGCGGCCACCGCCTGATGGTAGGAGGTGTGGACGCGCCCGGTCTCCGGGTTGACCATCTGAGGGAGCTTGTCCGTGTAGGTGGATCTGAGCTTCGAGAGACTGCGGTGCTGCAGGATCAGGTCCGGGAGGGCGTGACCGTCGGCGGCAAGCTGCTCGAGGACCGACTCCGAGGTGGAGGGCGCGCCGGTGGGCGTCTTGGCGACCACCGGCAGGCCGAGCTCCTCGAAGAAGATGGTCCCGATCTGCTTGGGCGAGCCCATGTTGAAGCGCCGCCCGGCCGCCTCGTAGGCCCGGGTCTCGATCTCCTGGATCCGCTGGGCCAGCTCCTGACTCTGCTCGGCGAGGAGCTGGGGCTCGATCCGCACGCCATGCCGCTCCATCCGCGAGAGGACGGGGATCAGGGGCACCTCGATGCCCTGGTAGAGCCTGGCCATGCCCGGTGTCGCCTCGAGCCGCGGCCAGAGCGCCCGATGCAGCCGCAGGGTGACATCGGCGTCTTCTGCGGCATAGTGGCCGGCCTGCTCCAGGGGGATCTGATCGAAGGTGAGCTGCTTCGCGCCTTTCCCGGCGATGTCCTCGAAGTGGACCGTATCCTGGTCCAGGTATTTCTTCGCCAGCGAGTCCATGTCGTGCCGGGTCGCGGTGCTGTCGAGGACATAGCTCTCGAGCATGGTGTCGTGCGCGATTCCGCGCAGCTCGATGTCGTAGCGGGCCAGGACACTCATGTCGTACTTGAGGTTCTGGCCGACCTTGGGGTGGCTCGGGTCCTCCAGCAAGGGCCGCATGCGCGCGAGCACCGCCTGGCGGTCGAGCTGATCCGGCGCGCCCGGGTAGGTATGGGCGACCGGCACATAGGCGGCCTGTTCGGGCTCCAGGGAAAACGAGAGGCCCACCAGCTCCGCGCGCATGTAATCGAGATCGGTGGTCTCGGTGTCGAAGGCGAAGAGGTCCGCGGTCTCGAGTCGGGCCATCCAGGCCTCGAAGGCGTCCTGTGTGAGGACGACCTCGTAGCCGGGATGGGCCTTCGGCGGCACCTCGGCTGTCCCTGCGTCGCCTCCGTCGGTCTCCTTCAGGGTCGCCAGCAGCCGGCGCGACTCGAAACGCTCGTACCAGCCGCGCAGGGTCTGGCGATCGGGCGGGCTCGGGCGGAGATCCGTGGGCCCAAGGTCGAGCGCCACGTCGCGCTTGATGGTGGTGAGCTCGCGCGACAAGGGCAGCTGGTCGAGCACGGCGCGCAGATTCTCACCCACCTTGCCCGTGATCTTGTCGGCATTGGCGATCACCCCGTCCAGGTCACCGTAGTCGGCGATCCATTTCGCCGCCGTCTTCGGCCCGCATTTGGCGACGCCCGGGATGTTGTCGACGCTGTCCCCCATGAGGCTCAGATAGTCGACGATCCGCTCCGGCGGCACGCCGAACTTCTCCTCCACGCCAGCCGGATCCAGGAGGCGGTCGGTCATGGTGTTGACCAGGGTGACCTGGTCGCTCACCAGCTGCGCCATGTCCTTGTCGCCGGTCGAGACCAGGGTCGGGATGCCTTGAGCGGCGGCGCGGGTCGCGAGGGTGCCGATGACATCGTCGGCCTCGACATCCGGGATCACCAGGAGCGGCAGACCCATGGCCCGGATCACCTCCTGCAGCGGTTGGATTTGCTCGCGCAGGTCCTCGGCCATCGCCGGCCGGTTGGCCTTGTACTCAGGATAGATGTGGTCGCGAAAGGTCTTGCCGGGGGCGTCGAAGACGACGCCGATGTAGTCCGGCTGATGCTCGTCGATCAGCTTGCGCAGCATGCTGAGCACGCCCATCAGAGCACCGGTCGCCTCGCCCTTGGAGTTGGTCAGCTTGGGAAGTGCGTGATAGGCGCGGAACAGATAGCCGGAGGCGTCGACCAGGATCAAGGGGAATCGTTTCGCCATGGGGTGCTCGTCGGGGAACCTGATTCGGGGTCGTCGGTGAACGGTAGCACAGCCACGCCGCTCGGGACCCCCCCGGCGGATCCCGCGGGACAGGCCCGGCCCGCAGGGCACGCGGCGGCAACCGCGTTGCGCCGGGCCGCGACCGATCCGCCCCTCAGCCGAGCTCGTCGCGGCGAGCGAGCAGCCCGTCGAAGACGGCCTCCAGTCCCGGGTGAGTGCCTCTGAGGCCAGCCACCACCTGGTCCGACCAGTCGAGATAGGCACGCTTGCGCTCGCTCGACCAATCGGCGGGCGGCGAGCTCAGGAGATCCCTGAGATTGCAGATCTTGTCGGCCAGCTTCACCAGCCTGGCCTCCCGCGAGCTGTGGGGCGCGCGCTCGATCTGGCGCTGTTTGCGGACCTGTTTCTCCAGCGACTTGTCGTCCGTCACCTCCAGCACGATCGAGGCGACGTGACGACCGAAGTGGCGCTCCAGCTCGGCCGGCGTCGTCTGCGTGTCTTCGATGGTGTCATGCAGAATCGCGGCACAGAGCACGCTGGGATCCGCGATGCCGCCTTCGTTGGCCAGGACATCGGCGAGCGCGATCGGGTGATTGATGTAGGGCGAGGCCTCCGCGTCCTTCCGGCGCTGATTGCGATGCTTGGCCGCGGCGAAGGCGGCCGCCTTGATGATCTGTGCGGCGACGCCGGTCGGGTTCTCCATGGGTCCTGTGCCTCTCGTCGACCCGGACATGGCAGGAACACGGAAGCCTTGGATCCGGCGCCTGTTTCCATGTCAGATGAAGCCGTCAACTGCCGTATATTAGGCCAATGGTTCGGGGGCAGGTTAACGCGTGACAGCGACGCCGGCATGCGCCGAACCGGTCGCGGCTGTCCACCGCTGTCCTCAGTGCGGCGACGCAGCGGCGCGCCCTGCCTTGCAATCAGACCATGACCCCGGGGTGTGACTGCATCGGCGAACCGTGGCCTCGTCAGCGACTGCGCCCGATGACGCGACCGAGCGCGGTCCGTACCCACTGAAACCCGACCCGCTCCTGCTCCAGACGCAGACCGGGCCGGATGCGGTTGTCGCGCAGGTCGTCGAACAAGGCGCGTTCCGGGGCGGTGAGTCTCGGCAGCTCATGGACGATCTGGTCGGGCTCCTCGCCCCAGAGCGCCTCGTGGGACATCAGGGTGGGACGGTCCATCAGGAAGGAGGCGGCCCGGTCGAGGTGGACGCGGAGCTGGTCGAGGATGGCGAATCCGTGGGTATCGATGTCGCCCCAGTAGTGAATGGAGCATCGCGCGAGCCACTCGGCCCGCGCCAGCGCCTCCCATCCATAGCCGGCACCGAAGACGACGATCGCGTCCGGCGCGTGCGGAAACGCCAGGAAGTTGGTCTCGTTCTCGGTGATGAAGACGCGTCGGACCGGGATCTCCAGTCGGGCGAAGCTCTCGGCATCCAGGGTCATGTCGGGTTGCGTCGGGCCGGGTAGCAGCGGCACGCGCGCGTCGAGCACGCGCAGGCGAAGGTGGGTGGGCTTCTCGCGAAAGCCGTAACGCCCGGCGAAGCGGGTGACGCCGACGCGTTCGGCGTCGACGGCCGTCGGCGGCAGGGCCAGGTCGAGCAGCTCGCAGAGCACCCCGCGATGGGCCTCGATGAACTTGCTGTGGATGCCCGGAATGTCGACCTGTCGCAGATAGATGCCCGGACGCGGGTGGCGGACCACCCAGTCGACCACCGCGAGCAGGCGGTCCCAGTCTGCGGCGAGCTCAATGGCCTGCAGGGGTCGTTTCCCGAGCCAGTGGAGCAGGGTCGGCTGCCGCGAGCGCGTCAGCGCCAGGATCTCGGCGAACCGTGCCGCGTCGCCGCGCTTGCCGATCAGCGCGAGTGCGCCCTCGAGGCTGTCCACCCAGACGGACTGGGGCAGGCGCTGGGCCCCCAGAACCCGATGCTTGACCTCGCGCCATTCGATGCGGGTGTGGGGGACGGCGACCAGGTCCGCCACCCAGGCGCGCACCGCCTCGAACCGATCGGCCAGCTCGGAGGAGCCCGGTCCTTTCAGTCTCAGGCGCAGCGGGAAGCCGGTCTCGTCGGTGAGCATCGCACGGAGCAGCTCGCCGCGCTCCCAGCGTCGGCGCAGCTGCGCCCTCAGGTCGCCCGCATTCGTCCAGCTCATGCCGCCAGCTCGGCCTTGCGCGCCCGGTACTCCTCGATCGTGAGATTGCGCAGCTTGGAGTCGCGGCCCCCCTCGTTGTGCACGAACCCGACGCCGGCGACGAAGGGCTCGATGATATGGATCTTCTGCAGCGGTGTGACGATCAGCAGCTGCAGATTGAGCTGCTGGAAGAGCCTCAGGCCGTATTGCGCCGACTCGTCCGAGCCCCGGCCGAAGGCCTCGTCGATGACCACGAAGCGGAAGGAGCGCGAGCGCACCGCACCCCATTCCAGCCCGAACTGATAGGCGAGGCTCGCGGCCAGAATGGTGTAGGCGAGCTTTTCCTTCTGACCGCCGGACTTGCCACCCGAGTCCGAGTAGTGCTCATGCTCGGTTCCGTCCGCACGCCAGCGCTCGCTGGCGGCGAACAGAAACCAGTTACGCACGTCGGTCACCTTGGCCGTCCACCGCCGGTCGGCGTCCGACTGTCCCTCGCGGCCCCGAAAGCGCTCGATGATGGCCTTCACCTGCAGGAACTTCGCCTCCGAGTACTGGGTCTCCTCGGAGCCGGTCAGCGAGCCCTCGGTGCAGGCCCGCAGCTCGGACTGGAAGTCGCGGATCTCCGCATCCGGACTGATCTGGGACTCCAGCGCGATATAGCGCCCCGGGTTGTAGTCGATCTGGGTGAGCGAGTCGTTGATGCGTCCGATGCGCTCCTTGATCGTCTCGCGCTCGCGTGCCAGCTGGGCGTTGAAGTTGGCGATCTCGTTGATGGTATTGACGTTCAACAGCTCTTTGAAGCGGGCCTCGAAGCGCGGCAGGTCGTCCCGGCCCAGCTGATCGAGCTGGCCGCGGTACTCGTAGGCCGCGTCAAGGCTGGCGTCGAGCTCCTGCGTCTCCAGCTTGAACGCCTCCTTGTAGGCCATCATCGCCTGGATGATCTTGTCGCGCAGGCTCTTGATCTTCTTGTCTTCCTGATCGATACGGGTCTGCAGCCAGGCGCGGACGTCCTGCTCGCGGTTGTCACAGGACTCCACCGTCAGCTGATGCTCGCCGAGTGCTTCGGCGCGCATCGCGTCCAGCCGCTCGACCAGCTCAGGGCCGCTTGCCCCCGGCCCCTGCGTGCGCGTCTGCTCGATGAGATCACGGGTTTGCTGCCGCAGGGTCTCGGCATCCTGCCTGCGCTGCTCGAGCTTGGACCGCTTGTCCTTGGCGATTTCCAGATCGGCCTCGACGGCGGCGAGCGCCTGGCTGGCCTCGCTCAGCCGTTGATTGAGCTGCTTCAGGAGATCAGACGCGGTCTCCAGGCGTTCCCGCTCATCGACCAGCGCGGCGATCTCGGTGGCGACGACGGCCCAGTCCAGCTCGTCGAAGTCGACAAACTCGTCCAGACGGGTCAGGGTATCCAGGCGGTGCTCGAGCTCCTTGCGCTCCGACAGGATCTTCGCCGTGAGGTCGGCCAGTGCGCCCAGGCGCGCCTCGAGCTGACGGCGCTGCGCCTCCAGCGTGGCGATCTTCGCGGCGTTGCTCCAGCCCAGCACATAGCGGCTGCGGTCGTCGATGCGATGCCGGTCGTCCTTCTCGTGACGACCCGTCGGATCTTTGACCTGGCCGGCGCGGGTGATGGCGCGGGTCTCGCGCCGAAACTGCTCCTGCGTCGTGCAGCAGGCGACGTCGAAGCGATGTGCCAGCTCGCGTTCCAGCCAGTCGTAGAACGGCGAGTCCGGTTTGATGGAGAGCTTTCTGACCAGCGAGTCGCGGTGCAGGTCGGGTGCGTCCCCGCGTCGGCGCGGACGCACATGGAAATAGACCAGACGGCCGCCGAGATGGCTGCGGTCCACCCACGCGGCCACGTCCCTGTAGTGGGTGTCTGGCACCAACAGGGACAGGCCGAACCCGCGCATCAGGCGCTCGGCCGCGCCCTCCCAGTCGCGCTCCTCATCGCGCACCTGCAGCAGCTCGCCCGCGAAGGGCATCGCGTCCTCATCGAGCCCCAAGGCGTCGCACAGCGCCGCGCGCATCCGGATCTGCTGGCTGTCGATATTGCTGCGTCGGCGTTTCAGGCTGTCGATCTCGGTCCGCAGTGTCTCGTGCTCCTGCTTGCCTTGGCGCAGACTGACACCCTGCTCGGTCAGCTCGTTTTGCAGATCGGCATCGCGGGCGCGCAATCCCTCCCGGACGTCCTTGAGCCGACGGCGCTGCTCGAGGAAGGCGGGTTCGTCCGTCGCGGCCAGCTCGTCGACGTTGGCCGCCAGGTTGGCATAGCGCTGGGCCTTCGCCCGACGCGCATCCCGCAGCGCCTCCTGCTTCCTGATCTCGGCGGCCAGACGCTCCAGTCGGTCGCCGCCGTTCTCGGCCACCGCGCGCTTGAGCTCGTCGACCTGGATGCGTTGATCCTCCCGGCGTCCGTCCAGGCGTCTCGCCTGGGCGTCGAGACGCTCCCAGTCGGCGTTCAGCTGGACGAGACGCTTGTCGAGCAGGGACAGCTTCAAGCCGGCGAAGTAGGCGCGCAGTCCGTCCCGGCAGCGTCTGAGGTCCTCGACCTCCCGGGCCAGGTGGCCATGCCGCTCGCAGTCGGCCACCAAGGGCGTGAGCATCTCGACCTGGCGCTTCGCCTTGAGCACGGCCTCGTGTGCACGGTTGAGGTCGTCGAAGTGCGTGATCAGGGCGCCGATGCGGGGCGCGACATCGAAGGGCTCCAGCATGTGGCTGCGGACGAAATCGGTGAGATTGCCGACCGATTTCATCGAGACCGTCTGATGGAAGAGCTCGAGCGCCTGCTCGTTGTCGATGCCGAAGCGGCGCCGAAACCAGGCGCCGTATTTGGGAAAGCTGTCCTCGATCTCGGCCCCGAGGCGACGCAGCTGCTTGCGCAGTTGTGCGATGTCCGAGCCGAACCGGGCGAAGTCCGCCGCGATCGAGAGATCGCGCTCAGCGCCGACGAAGAAGCGCGCCGGCTGGCCCTGCGCCTCCTTGATCCAGAACACCTGCGCCAACGTGACGGTTTGATCGTAGCCGGCGTTGTGGAAGACGCCGAGGATCACCGAGTAGCTGTTGTGATCGCGCAAGGAGACAGGTCTGGCGGTCCCCGTGACCTCATTGCGCTCGGACTTGTAATGCCCGAGCACGTAGGAGCGCAGCGTCCGCTCCCGGCTATCGGCGCCAGCGGCCTTGTTGTAGGCGATGCGTTGGGCAGGCACCAGGAGCGTGGTGATGGCATCGACCAGGGTCGACTTGCCAGAGCCGATATCGCCGGTCAGCAGGCCGTTCTTGCCGTCGAGCTGCAGGGTCCAGACACGGGCGTCGAAGGTCCCCCAGTTGAAGACCTCCAGACGGGTCAGACGGAAGCCCGACAAACGGTCGTCGCCGACGAAGTCCAGGTCCAGGGTTTGCGGCTGATTCATGTGATCGGCGGCGTCCCCGCGAACGCGCGAGGGACGCGAGGCAAAAACGGGTGATTGTCACAGTTTTCTACCATCTGAACGCAACACCGTAAACCGAGCTCCGTTGCTGTCCGAATCGCCGGTGAGCACGGCGCTGGCCCGACGGCTTCGCGAACCCGGGCGTCGCGTCCGCCGCTGCGGCTGGCACACCTCATGCCGGCGCGTCGTCGGCATCGCCCGGCGCTGCCTCGGTCCCGGAGAGCTGGGCCTGATAGGCCGCCAGCCGGGTGTCGAAGTCCGCCAGCCACTGGGCATCGACAAAGGCCTTCAGGATGCGCCTCACCTCGTAGCTGGCCGGACCACTGGCCGCCTTCAGACGCCGCAGAAAACCCAGCTCGACGACCTTGTTGATGTGCGTCTCGATCTGGTCGATGAGCCTCGCCTCGTTGCTGCTCTGGGGGAGGAAGACCCTGACCAGCTCGACGATGTCATCCCGGGTCAGCACCAGCCGGGTATCGGACCCTCCGGCATCGAGCTCGGCGAGCTTCTTGCGCAGCAAGGCCAGCAAGAGGCTGACCGGGAAGGACAAGGGTCGACGTGCGACCAGGCGGGGCAGCTTGGGCGCGGCCTCGTCCTCGCCGGTGTCGGGACGGCCCTTGAGGAAGGCATAGCCCTCGGACTCATCCAGCATCAGCTCCAGGCCGAGCACCGCGACATAGTCGCGCACCCGCGGCTGGAGGGCGAGCAGCGCACCCCAGAGACGCTCGTCGCCGTCGCGGTACATCACCCCCTTGAGCAGGGTGATCACCAAGGTCGACAGATCCGCTCCCGCCGACGTCGCCGGGCCGTCCCGGGCCTGTCCTGGGTCGTCGTCCATCCCCGTCTCACCTCACATAGATGACGCGCGGCAGCCGGGCGGCCCTGCGGACGGTGACGCCGTCGGTCGCGGCCGCCTCCCAGCTGATCACCTCCTGGGTGTCCTCGTCCACCGTCGTCCTGAAGGCCTCGCTGCCCAGCTGGAGATAGGCGACCAGCTCTGCCAGACCCTGCTTCAAGGGTCGTCTGTCGGTCAGCTCCCGCAGGGTGACCTGCGAGCGGTCCTGCAAGGCCTGGCGGATGTGGCGGGCCAGCTGTGCGCGGTCGACCACCGCCTGGGAGTAGAGCGCCGCGGGGTCCAGGTCCTCCTCGCCTGCCTGCAGCGCCAGATCCGCGATCACCGGCTTCAGCGGCGGCCGGAAGAGCGGGCGCTCCATCGGCAGCTCGATCTCGGCGGAGGGCTGTGCGATCCGCATCACCTCGCCCGGGGGCTGTGTGTCACGCAGGGCCAGCGCCTTCGCCTCGATGCCGTGCAGGATATCCATGATCCGACGGTTCTCCAGCCAGGCCTGATCGTCAAGAAAGCGGCGCAGCTGCTGTGAGAGCTGGGCGACGGTGCGCTGGGTGTGCTCACCCGCCTCCAGCCAGTCGTAATGCACCCGGCGCGTGCGGGCATCCGGTCTCAAGTCCACGACGGGGGGCAGGGCGAGGACACGCTCGAGCAGCTCCGTCAATTCCTCCTGGCGGCGGCTGGACATGAGGAAGTCCCAGAAGGCTCGGAAGCTGCGACCCTGGTCGGAGTCGGCGATCGCGTCACGCTCGCCCATGATCTCTTCCAGCAGGGCGCCCTTGGCGCCTTCCCACAGCGCAATGCGCTCGCGCACCCGTCGATCCAGCAGGCGGAAGTTGTGCTCCACCTCGCGAAAGTCGGTCAACAGCTCGCGCGCCAGTTGCATGAACTGCTGGAAGCGGTCCTTGAGCGCGGTGTCGTCCAGCAGCGGCACGTCCCCTGCCAGCACCCGTGCGATCTCGGCATCGATCTCGTCGCGCCGCTTGCGCAGCTCCGCGATGCGCTTCTCGGGATCGGACTCGCTGCCCTCGCTCATCTGCTTGAGCAGCTCAAACAGGGTCAGAAGGCGCGACTCGGTGCCCACGAAGCTGCGCTCGGCGAGTGTGCCGAGCCAGGAGATGGCCTTCTCGGTCGCCGGCGTCAGGTCGAACTGAGGCTCGTCCGAGCCTTGGGCGTAGAATTTGCGGAGCCACCCCTTCTCGGGACTGGCCCACTCGTTGAGGTACTCCAGGGCCGGCCTCGGGAAGGCGCCTTCGCCCAAGCGCTCGCGCAGCCCGTAGAGCTCGTCCTCGAGCGCCTCGGCCAGATCCGCAGCCGCCATCACCCGCACGTTGGGGAGGACGAACACGCGGTGCAGAAAGCTCGCGGCCAGCGGCGCGTGGTCCGAGCGCAACAGCCGCCACGCCGGGTGATGCGTGCGCAGCGCATCGAGAGTACCGAAATCCATGATCGTGCGATCATGCCTCAAGACCGCAGCGCCTGCATCCCCATCGCAAGCGGGAGACGGGCGCCCAGGATGGAGCCGGACCGTTCAGCCGCCGCGGGTCGCGATGGCCTCGAATCCAGCCACCACGTCCAACAGCTCGGAGGTGATCGCGGTCTGGCGTGCGCGCCGAAATGCGCCGGTCACCTCCTCCAGCCGCTCGTCGAGATTGCGCTCGGCCGCCTGCATGGCGGAGAGGCGGCTGGTGTGCTCGCTCGCCTGCGACTCGGCACAGGCGCGGAAGACCGAGACGAACAGGTACTGGTGAATCAGCCGGCTGAGCAGCGCCCCACGATCCATGGTGAAGATCGGGAGCAGACGCGATGGCCAGCGTTCCTCCTGAAGGCGATGGAAGCGGTGGAGGTTGAGCGGGAGCAGCTCGATGCCGGTGGGCTGGTAGGTCCGACCGCCGCCAGAGTGGCGGTTGTAGAAGAGATAGACGTAATGAACCCGGGCCTCCTTGCGCCAATCGTCGATCGTCAGCAGGATGCGCTGCACCGTCGCCGTGATCTGGTCCGCCGAGCCGGGGACCAACAAATCTTGCGCGACCACCTCGCCGGCCTGCTCCAGGCTGGCGGCGACGCGGGCACCCACCGACAACAGCAGCCGATGTTGCGGATCGGCAGCGGCGGATGCCATCCGCTTTCGCGCGTACTCGGTGATGTCCTCGTTGAAGCGGCCGCAGAGTCCGTGATCCGAGCCGAAGACGATGGCGGCGAGGCGGCGCGGCTGATTCGCCGGTGCAGGCGGCGCGGGCGGCTCCGTGTCTTTCAGGACCACGTGCAACCCGCGTTCGACCGTGCGGTAGTAGAGGGCGAGCGCCGCGACGGCCTGCTCGTACTGCCGGATGCTCGTGGCCGACAGCGCCTTCATGGTTTTGACGATGGTGCGCAGCTGTTGGACGCTGTCGAGCTGCCTGTGCAGTTGCTCGAGCGACTCCACCGCCTTACTCCGGAGCCTGACCGTGCATCTCGGCCAGGGTCTTGCGCGCGACCTCGAGGACCTGCTCCCATTGCGGCGGGTCGAGCTCGCGGCCGGTTTCCATCCGCTCGCACAGATCGGGCAGCTCGGCGTGGACGCGCCGTCTCAGCGCCACCTCCGCGTCCGCGATCTGCTCCAGCGCCAGCGCGTCCAGCAGCCCGGCGTTGACGGCCTTGAGGACGACCATCTGATCGGAGGCCCGCAGCGGTTGGTGCTCCGGCTGCTTGAGCACCTCACGGACGCGGCGCCCGTGCTCGATCGTGGCGCGGGTATCCTCGTCCAGGCGGGTGGCAAAGCGGGCGAAGGTCTCCAGCTCCTCGAACTGCGAATAGGACAGGCGCAGATCACCGGCCACGCCTCGGAATGCCGGGTACTGGGTCTTCCCCCCGACGCGCGACACCGACTTGCCGACGTCGATCGCCGGCAGCAGGCCCTTGTGAAACAAGGTCGGAGACAGGTAGATCTGGCCGTCGGTGATCGAAATCAGGTTGGTCGGGATATAGGCGGAGATGTCCTGCGCCTGGGTCTCCACGATCGGCAGTGCCGTCAGCGATCCGCCGCCGCGCTCCTCACGCAGGTGGGTCGCCCGCTCCAGCAGGCGGGAGTGGATAAAGAAGATGTCGCCGGGATAGGCCTCGCGTCCCGGCGGGCGCCGCAACAACAGCGACAGCTCCCGATAGGCGCGGGCATGGCGGGTCAGATCGTCGTAGACGATCAGTGCGTCCCGGCCCTGCTCCATGAAGTATTCGGCCATGGTGGTGGCGGCATAGGGGGCCACGAAACGCAGGCCGGGCGGATCCTCGTCCGACGCCACCACCACGATCGTATTCGTCAGGGCATGGTGGGTGCGCAGTGTCTCGACGACCCGCGCCACCGCGGTGCCCCGCTGCCCGATCGCGCAATAGACGCAGACGACACCCTTGTCGCGCTGATTGATCAGGGTGTCCACGGCCACGGACGTCTTGCCTGTCTGGCGGTCGCCGAGGATGAGCTCCCGCTGGCCCCGGCCGACCGGGATCAGGGCGTCGATCGCCTTGATGCCGGTTTCCAGCGGCACGGTCACCGGGGACCGATCGATGATCGCGGGCGCGGGACGCTCCACCGGCCGGCGTTCGCTGTAGCTGAGGGGCTTGCCCTGGTCCAGGACCCGCCCGGTGGTGTCGATGACCCGGCCGAGGAGGCCGTCGCCGACCGGCGTGTCCGCCTCGCGTCCGGTCGCCGTGACCCCTGCCCCGGCGGCGAGCCGTTCGCTGTCGCCGAGCAGGATCACCCCGACCTCGTCCGGCTCGAGATTGACGGCGACCCCCAGCACGTCGCCTGGAAACCGCACCAGCTCCTCCGACTTGAGACTCGGCAGGCCCTTGATTCGGGCGATGCCACCGCCGACCTGGAGGATGGTCCCGGTCTCGCGCGGGCGAAACTCCGCGGCCGTCTGCTCGACGGCCTCCTGCAGGGTCGTCACGGCATCGTCGAGCAGCTCTTTCAGCAAGGCCTCAGTCCCCCGCCTGCTGCGATTCCCGCGGGCTGAATGCCGCTTCGATACGCGTCGCCAGGCCGTCCAAATAGTCCGCCAGGTTCCAGCTCAGCTGCTGCTCCTCACTGTCGAGCCGAATGCCGCAGAGCAGCTCCTCGGAGACCGCGTAGGTCACCTCGACGCCCTCGGCGATGCAGTCGTGGACCGCGCGGGTCAGGCGGGCACGCAGGCCCGAGTCGAGCTCGAAGGCGCTGGCGATCCGAATCTTGTCGGAGCCCCGCGCCAAGGCCTTGCGCTCGCCTGCGTCGAGTGCGTCGAGTCGTGCGACGAAGACCTCGACGATCTGCGCTTCGAGCGTGGCATTGGCCAGATCACTCAGGGTCTTGCGCGCGGTGGTCCAAACCGCCTCGGCGGCCCGGCCCCGCAGGTTCTCCAGGAGCTCGGCCCTCTCCTGCGCCGTCTGGCGGTGCCATTGCGCTCGGGTCTCCCGGACCTCGGCGCGTGCCGCCTGGAGCATCTGCTTCTTCTCGCGCGCGGCCTCGTCCCTCGCCTGGTCGAGGAGCCCGGTGCGTTGCCGCTCCAGCTCCTCGCGCTCTTCGCGGTAGTGGGCCGCCTGCCGGTCGGCCTCCTCCTGACTGGCGCGCGCGTCGTCGAGGCGCTGGTTGATGCGTTGCTCCCGGCTATCCATGGCGCGGATGACCGGCTGATACAAGAAACGCTTGAGCAACCAGACCAGGATCAGAAAATTGACGATCTGCGCGGAGACGGTGATCCAGTCCACCTGCATGGATCAGCCTCCGGAGGGCCCTGCGACATGGTCCCAGAAGGGGTTGGCGAAGATCAGGATCATCGCAACCACGAAACAGTAGATCGCCGTCGACTCGATCATCGCCAGCCCGACGAACAGGGTCCGCGTGATCGTGCCGGCCTCGTCCGGCTGCTGTGCGATGGCGCTGAGGGCCTGGGCCACGGCCCGGGCTTCACCGAGTGCCGGACCGATCGAGCCGATCGTGATGGTCAAGCCGGCGGTGACGATGGATGCCATGCCGATTGCAGAAATACCGTCCATGTCGCTCCCCTCATGAAGTCGATGCGGAGTCCCCCGACTTGGCGGGACGGGCGTCGCGCCGCCGGGCCGACGTGGCCGACGCAATGTACACCATTGCGAGCACCGCGAAGATGTAGGCCTGGATCATCCCGGTCAGCAGGCCCAACAGCTGCATGACGACCGGAAAGAAATAGGGGGTGAGGCTGAGCAGGATCGCCACGATGACGGTTCCGCTCATGATGTTTCCGTAGAGACGCACCGCCAGGGCGATCGTCCGGGAGATCTCACCGACGATGTTGAAGGGCAGCATGAGCCAGGTCGGCTGCACATAGTGCCGGAGATAGGCCACCGGACCCTCGTACAGAATCCCGTACAGAGGCACCGCGAAGAAGACGCAGATCGCCAATGCCGTCGTGGTCGATAGAGACCCCGTCGGCGCCATATAGCCGGGGATGATATTGAGTAGATTCGCCATCGCGATGAACAAGAACAAGGTCCCCACAAAGGGGAGATAGCGGCTCGGGTCTTGATGGCTGACCTGCTCGATCTGCTCGCGAATGCCAGTCACCACCACCTCGAGCAGATTCTGCCAGCGGGACATGTCCGTGCCGGTGGACAGGCGACGGGTGATCAGCCAGGAGGCGAGCGCCAGGACAGCCATGACCAGCCAGGTGAACACGATGGTCGCGTTCAACGGGAGCGGACCCCAGCGCCACAACACGAGGCTGTCCGGACTGATGGTCATGCATCCGACCCCTTGTGGATCCGGCGCCGCGCGACGAGCTGAACGGTCAAGATCCGGGACAGGGTGAAGCCGACGGCGGCACTGAGCACGTGCCGCCAATCGCCATAGCGCGCGAGCGGATAGAATACGACAAGGATCAGGCCGAAGCGCAGCAGCATGCCGCCGAGCATCCAGATCGCCGGTCGGTCCTGGCGCATCAGCCGGCCGACCGTCGTCCACAGGCTCCAGAAGTACACCAGGCCCAGCAGCACGCCGGCGATCAACGAGGCGGTCAGTTGCAGCCAGTCGTTCATTGGCCCGGGGCCTTCGGGGTCTGGTGCGGCGGTGGGGAGTCCCCGGCCCGGGCGAGTGTCCTGCGGGCGACAGCCGGGCCGATCGGCGCGGACCCCACGGCGCAACCGGGCACCGCCGCCAGGGGGGTGTCCCGGGTCTGTGCACAGCGCTGTCCGGCCGGCAGGCCGGCCAGGCATAGCCCGCCGAGGGTGATCAGGGTCTCAGCAACCGCCGCCGGGTCAGTCACGCCGGCTCTCCTGCCTGACCCAGTACCAGGCGTTGAGACAACCGAGCGCGACACCGATCAACAGGAACGTCAGGGTCCAAGAGGGGCGGCCAGGCCAGCGGGCATCCAGCCAGAGACCCAGGGCGATGCCGAGCAGGGTGGGTATGGCGACCGACCAGCCGACCAGGCCGAACATGCCGAGGCCGAACCAGGCGGTGCGCTGCGCGCGTTGGCGGGCGCGCAGCCTGCGCTCGGCCCTGCGGCCGACCGCTGTGCCAAGCTGCTCCGTCGGGCTGGTGGGCTCTCGAGGGGCTGGCGGCTCAGTCATGAAGCTTCTCCTGCAATTCGAGGAAACCCCTCAGCGTGCCCGCCTCGAGACGGGCCAGCGCGGTGCGCGCCTTCCGTTCGTGCTCTCCGAGCTCCAGAAAGCGCTCTTCCACAAGGGCTTTCAGCCGTCCAAGGTCAGTTCCTCTGACCCCATTGAGCGTGGACACGAACACGTCCTGCCCGCATTTCACCAGGATGCCCTCGTCGATGGCGGCGAAGGTCTCCGCGCCCGCCGGAGTGACGAACGTGAGCACGCCGGGCACCAGCGCGGCGACGAAATCGATATGGCGCGGCAGCAGGCAGAAGGACCCGTTCTCCGCCTCGGC
>NZ_JAJDNA010000062.1 GCF_022340925.1 Thiocapsa sp. | reverse complement strand
CATCGCGGCGATGGTCTTCTTCTCACGCGTGATACGGGGACCCGGGTTCATCGCGTGTGGCCGTGATCGAGGTCAAGCCTCCCGGTCACGCCCGCGGCTCCGGCAACCCGTCGGGAAGCGGCCCCAGATCCATGTTGTCCGCCACCCCCGCCACCTCGGCGAGCGCCGCGCGATCGAGAATCGTCACATGCGAGCCGCGCAGATCGATGATGCCGCGTCCACCGAGATCTTTGACGACCCGGGAGAAGGTCTCGGGCTGGATCGAGAGGCGGGATGCCAGCACACCCTTGCGGACATCCAGCCTGACCGAGCGCCGATCCGGCTGGCTCTTGGCCAGCAGATAACGGGCGACCCGACTGCTCGCGCTGTGCATGGTCAGGTTGTCGATCTCACCGATCAGACCACGCAAACGCTGGCTCAGCGCCCCGAGCATGACGAAACAGGTATCGACGGACTCGCGCAACATCGCGGCGAAATCGCTCGAATCGATACTCAGCAGCTCCGCCGGCGTCAGCGCCGCGGCACAGACCGGATAGCGCGGTGTGTTGAGAAACATGAGTGCCTCGGCAAAGGTCTGGCCCGCTGACACCAGCTCGATGACCTTCACCGCCCCGCCCGTCGAGAGCCGAAAGAGCTGAATCTGACCCCGCAGGACCAGATAGAAACGCCCCGCGAGGTCGCCCTGGCTGAACAAGAGCTGATCGGCGCCGAGGACGACGCGCTCGGCGTGTCGGCTGACGCGCTCCAGCTGCTCGCTCCTCAGATGGACCAGTAGGGGTGCCGTCTTCAGCTCCTGTATCATCCTAGCAGCCTGTCGGACTTGACGCCGATCCACTGCGCCGGCGGGAGATCGGGGTCCAGAGTCGACCGACGAGACCGGTCCTGTCAACCGCCCGAGTCATCGGGCCATGGCGACGCGGAGGTCCCGGTGTGCATCGCCACCGCTCAGACGCAGATCGTAGGTCTCCTGCAGCAGCCGAAGGATGTTCGGCGTGATGAAGGCGGGCGGATTGGGACCCAGGGTGATGCCCCTCACGCCCAGATGCAGCAAGGTCAGAAGCACCGCCACGGCCTTCTGCTCGAACCAACTGATCACCAGGGTAAGCGGCAGCGCGTCGATATCGCAGTCGAAGGCCTCGGCCAGCGCCGCGGCAACGGCAATCGCACCGTAGGCGTCATTGCACTGGCCCATGTCAAGCAGCCGCGGCAGCCCCAGATGCTCACCGTAGTCGTGGTCGCGGATGCGGAACTTGCCGCAGCCCAGGGTCATGATGAAAGAATCCGGCGGTGTCGCCTGGGCATAGTCGCTGAAATAGTTGCGCCCCTTCTCCGCGCCGTCGCAACCGCCGATCACGAAGAACCGGCTGATCTTGCCGGCCTGCACGGCCTCGACGATGGTCGCGGCCTGTTCGAGCAGGACGGTCCGATGGAATCCCACCGTCGACTCACCGGTCTGCTGCTCCGGACAAGGGGGGCAGGCGCGGGCGGCTGCAATCACCGGTGCAAAGTCGCCTTCCGTGATGCGGCGCCCCCCTGGCATCGCGACCGCGTTGGTGGTGAACAGCCGGTCGCGATAGGTCTCCGGCGGAATCAACACACAGTTGGTCGTGCCGACGAGAGGTCCCGGGAAGGCCGCGAACTCCTTCTTCTGGTCCTGCCATGCACCGCCGAAGTGCCCGGCCAGGTTGGGATGCTGCTGAAAGCCGGTGTACATATGAGCCGGCAGCATCTCGCCATGCGTGTAGACCTTGATCTCGCTGCCCTCGACCTGCTCCAGGAGCGTCCAGAGATCCAGCAGATCATGACCGGTGACCAGGATCCCGGGCCCGGCGCGTGTACCCTCCCGGACCCGCGTCGGCTGCGGCCGACCAAAGGCCTGCATGTGGGCTTCGTCCAGCAATTGCATCACGCGCAGGTTCATCTCCCCGCATGTCAGACAGTAGCCGAGGAGGGTTTCCAGGTCGAAGTTGACGTTGGTCATGGTCGCGAACAGGGCCTCCTCGATGAAGGCCGACACCTGCTCGTCATATCTACCGAGGCGCCTCGCATGATGGGCGTAGGCGGCCATCCCTTTGAGACCGAAGAGCAAGGTCTCCTGTAAGGACTGGACATCCTCGTCCTTTCCGCAGGTCCCCGGCGAGTTGACGCAGGCGCTTTGACGAAAGGTCTGTTCGCATTGGTTGCAATACATGTTGGCCCCTTTGTTCGGGTTCGTCTGTCGATCGGTGTGGACAACCCGCTTCTCCCATCGGCGAGTGTCGGGACACCCGGCGGTCCGCGAGCGGGAGTCTGGTTCGGCGGGAAGGGGCTGGCCTTGATCCGGGTCAAACCGGCACGGATCGAACCTGATCCAGGTCAGGTTCCAGAACGAACGACTGCGGAAACCGGTCAGGCGGCTCCGAGCGGTCGGAACCGTCGAACCCGGCAAGAATGGCAAGACACGGTTGCGGCTCGCCGCACCTTGGTCTTAGAGTCTCAGGGCCGGGCGCCGGCAGAGGGTCGGCCGCCATCTCTTCGGGTGATCTCCATGAAGCTCTTGCCTACGCTGCTGTGCGCCGCCCTGCTCGTCGCCGGCAATGCCCTCGCCCCCACCGTGGCGGGCGACGCTGATCCGCTCTTCATCAATCTCACGACCGATGACCCGCATCGCGCCAACATGGCCATCACGTTCGGACGCAACCAATTCGAGCGCGGGCACCCCTTGACCATCTTCCTCAACGACAAGGGTGTCTTCATCGGCGCGAAACAGAATGCCTCGACCTTCGGCTCACATCAGGTGGACCTGGCGACCTTGATGGACAAAGGCGCGCAGGTCCTGATCTGCCCCATGTGCATGAAGCACTATGGCGTCGGCGCCGGCGATCTGATCCCGGGACTCGAGGTCGGAAACCCCGACCTCACAGGCGGTGCGCTGTTCAAGGATGACACGCAGACCTTGACCTGGTGAGGAACGACCGGCGTGGCGCGGGGCGTGAAGCCGGATTGAGGAACGGACCGGCACGCACCGCGCGTTCGAGCCTGCAGGCGACTCAGGCGAGACGTCCGGCATTGAAGTCGCGCACCGCCTGGCGGATCTCTTCAGCCGTGGTCATGACGAAGGGACCGTATTGGGCGATCGGCTCGCGCAGCGGCCGGCCGGCGATCAGCAAGACACGTGCGTCCACACTCGCCTCGACCACCACACCGTCGGCGACCGGGTCGTTTGCGAGGATCGCCATGCGTTGGGCCGGAACGGATTGGCCGGCGATCTCGATCTGACCGCGGTAGACATAGACGAAGGCGTTGTGCTCGGGCGGCAGCGCTTGCGCGAAGCGCGCGCCTGCCGGCAGATGCAGGTCCAGGAACAGCGGGGCCGTGGTCTCCCGCGTCACCGCGCCCGTCACGGCCCGGCTCACACCCGCAATCACGGTCACCCTCGCCCGATCCTCGGTCAAAAGACTTGGGAGCTCGGGTGCCGTGAAGTTGCGATACCAGGGTGCCCTCATCTTGTCGCGGGCCGGCAGGTTCAGCCAAAGTTGGAAGCCTTCCATGCGCCCGTCCCTCTGCTGCGGGATCTCGGCATGGATCAGCCCGCGCCCGGCCGTCATCCACTGCACGCCGCCGGTCTCGATCAGACCCTCATGGCCAGCGCTGTCGCGATGCAGCAGGCGTCCGGCGACCATGTAGGTGACGGTCTCGAAGCCGCGGTGCGGGTGGTCGGGAAACCCGGCGATATAGTCATCCGGGTCGTCGCTGCCGAAGGCGTCGAGCATCAGGAAGGGGTCGAGGCGTTGCTGCAGCGGCTGGGTAAGGACGCGGGTCAGGGTCACGCCGGCGCCGTCGGAGGTCGCCTGCCCGATGACCAGTTGCTCGACGGCGCGGGACCGATTGACCGACTCGGTATGGGAGACTGGGCTCGTCATCTTGATCACTCCTGCATCGAATGAGCGCTCGGCCCGATGCACATTGGAATTCATCAATCGCGCAGGCTCGAAATAAGGCCACCGACCGGCGTCCCCCAAGGGCTCACGTCGCTGGCGAGGTATGGCCCGAACCGGCCCACAGGCCGGCTCAAGCCGGTTGCGGCCCCAATCCCCGGGCGCCTCGACTGAGGTGAAGGCCGCCTCAAGATCCGCCGCGACAGTGATCGTGACCTGTCGCGAATCTATTGACGTCGAAGACGCGATGAAAGCGGCCGTTTTGGATAACATTGTCCCACCCATGGAACAGTTCGAGCCCAACGACCTGTTGCTCTTCGCGTCTGTCGCTGATGCCGGCGGCTTCAGCCGCGCCGCCGAGCGCGTCGGGCTCCCCAAATCCACGCTCTCACGACGCATTGCGCTGCCCGACGATGCCTTGCTCGCCGCACGCCGTCTCGCGATCTTCCCAATCGGGCTCTATGCCGCGCCGGCCTATCTGAACGAGCGGGGCATTCCGCTGACGCCGGACGAGCTCCACCGGCACGCGATCCTGAGACTGCTCGGACGAGACGGCATGCCGACAGGCTGGACCCTGAGCGACGGCAGCGCGCGCTGGGAAGGGGCTCCGACCGGCGCCGGGTCTGGAGCCGCCTGAACCATGGCAGCCAAGCGCAAGCGTCGCACCGGCACACTGATGCACAGGGTCGCGATCGCAATGGCGGTCTGCATGTCGGCGTCGGCGCTCCTGGTGGGCCTGTTTCGCTGGGTGGATCCCCCGACCTCCGCCTTCATGATCGAGCACTGGGTCGCCGGCCGACTTGCGTCCGGCCGCGCGCCCGAGGTCCATCACGAATGGACCGATTGGTCGTCCATTCCCCCGGCGGTCAAGCTCGCTGTCATCGCTGCCGAAGACCAGCGCTTTCCGCGGCACCGCGGGTTCGACGCGGTCGAGATCCGCCGGGCACTGCAGCAGCATCTCGAGGGCGGACGGCTGCGCGGGGCCAGCACCATCACCCAGCAGACGGCGAAGAATCTCTTCCTCTGGTCCGGCCGCGACCCGCTGCGCAAGGGTCTGGAGGCCTGGTTCACCCTTTTGATCGAGGGCCTTTGGTCGAAGGAGCGGATCCTGGAGGTCTACCTGAACATCGCCCAGCTCGGTCCGGATACCTTCGGCGTAGGCGCCGCGAGCTGGCGCTATTTCGATCGGCCCGTGGTCGCATTGGACGCACAGGACGCTGCCCTGATCGCAGCCGTGCTGCCGAACCCGAACGTCTATCGCCTGGATGCCCCATCGACATCGGTGCGGCGCCGCGAAGCCTGGATCCGGGGCCAGATGAGCCGGCTCGGCGGTATCGCCTACCTCAACGCGCTGTAGCCCCGCGCGCCATCGCGTCCCGATGTGGTCGGCAACACCACCACCGAAGCCGATCGCGATGACATCTCCCGGGGATCGCGCTCGCACAAGATCGTACCTCGCAGGTCGCTGTTTTCTCCCACGCTTGGAGGCCGATACTCGTCATTGTCCTGGCACGGGCGCAAGCGCTCGGTCTGCCGCTGCCGTCACGCAAGCATCATGAAACCGTCACATGATTGACCGGGCAGGTACGGGATAATCTGCCCGCCAACCGGCTCTTTCCCACCGCACCAACCCCATCGGAGAACCTTAGAGCATGCGAATCTCATCGTTGTTGAGCACTGCTGTCCTTTCGGGCTGCCTCTCCGCCGTTGCCTTCTCCCCGGCTGCGTTCGCCGATGTCAAGCTCATCGGCTCCGGCGCGAGCTTCCCCCAACCCATCTATGCGAAATGGTTCAAGGACTTCAGCGCCGCCAACAAGGGCGTGCGTGTCGACTATCAGTCCAAGGGGAGCGGGGCCGGCATCCAGGACTTCATCAACCAGGTCGTCGACTTCGCCGGGAGCGACGCCGCGATGAGTGACGAGGAGATCGGTCAGGTGAAGAGCGGCGCCGTGCTGCTGCCCATGACCGCCGGCGAGATCGTCCTCACCTATAACCTCAAAGGGGTCGAGGAGCTCAAGCTGCCGCGGGCGGTCTATCCCGCCATCTTCACGGGCGAGATCACCAGGTGGAACGACCCCAAGATCGCCGAGGCCAACCCCGGCGTCGATCTCCCCGATGAGGACATCACCGTCGTGGTCCGCTCCGACTCGTCCGGGACGACCTATGTCTTCACCGGTCACCTGGCGGCCGTCGACGACGGCTTCAAGGACAGCGTCGGCCAGGGCAAGTCCCCGCAGTGGCCGAAGAGCGATAAGTTCGTCAAGGCACCGAAGAATGATGGCGTGACCGCCACCGTCAAGCAGACCCCCGGGGCCATCGGCTATGTCGAGTATGGTTTCGCCAAGCTGACCAAGGCCCCCGTCGCCATGCTCGAGAACCAGTCCGGCGCTTTCGTTGCGCCAGGCCCCGAGTCCGGCGCAGCCGCCCTGGCCAGTGCCGAGTTCCCCTCAGGCAACCTGCCCGGCTCGGACGTCCCCGATCTGCGCGCCTGGATCTACGACCCTGAAGGCGAGAAGGCCTACCCGATCGCCACCTTCACCTGGCTCATCTTCCCTGAGACGCAGGACGCCGAGAAGGCGCAGGTCGCTCGCGATCTCGTCGAATATTGCCTGACCAAGGGCCAGCAGAGCGCGGACGCCATGGGCTACATCCCGCTGCCGGCCAACGTCGTGGAGACGGTCCGCGAGGTCTCGCAGAAGATCCAGTGAAGACCGCGGCTCGTTGAGGTGGTACTGTTTGCGCTCTCGGGCGACACGCCCGAGAGCGTGTTTTTGGCAGACCGCCAGGTCACTCAACAGTCTTTCGACGGCAGACCCGAACTATGGCCTCGAATCCTTTCAAGAACGCCGCATCGGCGAGCACGGTCTCCGGTCCGCCCTCCGGAGGCGACTATCTCGCCGATTCCGTCTTTCGCACAGTCGCCCTCACCTGCGCGGCCCTCATCGTCGTCCTGATCCTCTACATCCTGTGGGAGATCGGCGGCCTGGCAGTCCCGGCGATGGCGCAGCATGGTCTGGGGTTCGTCTCGGGCACGAGCTGGAACGTCAGCCAGGAGGAGTTCGGCGTCCTGCCTGAGATCTGGGGCACCCTCTACAGCTCCTTGTTGGCCCTCGTCCTGGGCGGCGTCTTCGGCGTCGCCATCGCCATCTTTCTCACGCAGGATTTCATCCATGCGCGGCTCGCGGCGGTCTTCCGGACGATCGTCGAGCTTCTGGCCGCCATCCCCTCGGTGGTCTACGGGCTCTGGGGCATCTATGTGGTGATCCCGCTGCTGCGACCGGGCGCCGAGTGGCTGCATCAGCACCTCGGGTTCATCCCGCTGTTCGGGACCGAGCTGAGCGGTCCCGGCCTCGCGCCCGCGGCGCTGGTGCTCGCCATCATGATCCTGCCGACGGTCGCGGCCATCTCGGTCGACGCCTTCCGGCGCATCCCCTACAAGGTCAAAGAGGCCGCCTACGGGATGGGCACGACCCGCTGGGAGGCCATCCTCAAGGTCATGCTGCCGACCGCCTCCTCCGGCATCCTCGCAGCCCTGGTCCTTGGGTTCGGGCGGGCGCTCGGAGAGACCATGGCCCTGGCGATGCTGATCGGCAACAGCAACCAGATCAACCTGTCACTGTTCGCCCCAGCCAATACCCTGGCCTCGCTGCTCGCGTCGAGCTTTCCCGAGGCCGGCCAGGTCGAGGTGCAGGCGCTCATGTATGCCGCCGTCGTGCTGTTGGTGATCACCCTCATCGTCAACATCGCCGGGCTCGCCATTCAGCAGTACACGGTCCGCAAATTCGAGGGCAAGACATGAGCGACATCGACCTGAGCTCGACGGCACAAGCAGCGCCCGTGATGCGGCTGGAGCGCCAGCCATTCGAGCTGCGCGCCATGAAGAGCGGGCTGCTCACCGGCCTGACCTGGCTCATCGCCATCCTGGGCAGCATCCCGCTCTTCTCGGTCATCGTCATGCTGGTGATGCAGGGCGGCGCCCGCCTCGACCTCGAGGCCCTGACCTCGCTCCCGCCGGCCGGCTTCGAGATGGGGGGCGGTTTTGCCAATGCGATCATCGGCACACTCGTGATGGTCGCCATCGCGACGGCCATCAGCGTGCCGCTCGGTCTCCTCGCGGCCGTCTATCTCGCCGTGTTGGACCCCCATAGCCGGCTGTCCAGCGTGGCGCGCTTCGTGGCCAAGACGCTGACCGGCTTTCCCTCGATCCTGGCGGGGGTCTTCACCTATGCCGTGCTGGTGATCTCATTCGGCTACTCGGCGCTCGCCGGCGGTGTTGCCCTGGCCGTGCTGATGCTCCCAACGGTCGTGCTGGCCGCCGAGGAGGCGATGAAGCAGGTCCCCCAGAAGATGACCGACGCCGCCTTCGGCATGGGCTGCACCCGCAGTCAGGTGATCTGGAAGGTGGTCCTGCCGACCGGCCTGCCCGGCATCCTGACGGGGATCATGCTGGCGGTGGCCGGCGCGGCTGGCGAATCCGCCCCGCTCCTGTTCACGGCGCTGTTCAGCAATTACTTCATGACCGAGCTCATGGAGCCGACCGCCTCCCTCTCGATCCTCATCTACAACTTCTCCGCCATGCCCTTCGACAACCAGATCGAGCTTGCCTGGGCTGCATCCCTGGTGCTCGTCCTGATCGTACTCGTCTTCAATATCCTGGCGCGCCTGATCGGTCGGTCCAAGGTGTAACCCATCCCGAGGTGTGAGCTATGAGCGCAACCGCTGAAGCAGTGACATCGAGCGCGGCGGCCTTTTCCCCGGTCGCCGACGCGGTGATCGACTGCGATCTCAAGAAGGTCTTCTACGGTGACTTCCTCGCGGTCCGCGACAGTCGCCTGCCGATCGAGAAGGGCAAGATCACGGGCTTCATCGGTCCGTCGGGCTGCGGGAAGAGCACGGTGCTGCGCAGCCTGAATCGCATGAACGACCTGATCCCGACCTTCCGGTTCGAGGGGCACGTGAAATACCACGGGCAGGACGTCTACGGAAAGAAGGTCGATCCGGTGGTGGTCCGCCGCTACATCGGTATGGTCTTCCAGCAGCCGAACCCCTTCTCCATGAGCATCTATGACAATGTCGCCTTCGGACTCCGACTCAATCGATTCAAGGGCGACATGGACGAGCGCGTGCAGAAGGCCCTGGAGCGGTCCGCACTCTGGAACGAGGTCAAGGACAAGCTGAGCAACAGCGGCCTGTCCCTGTCCGGCGGTCAGCAGCAACGCCTCTGCATCGCCCGGGCCATCGCAACCGAGCCGGATGTGCTGCTGATGGACGAGCCCTGCTCGGCCCTGGACCCCATCGCCACGCGGCAGGTCGAGGAGCTGATGCTCGAGCTCAAGGAACGCTACACGGTGGCCCTGGTCACGCACAACATGCAGCAGGCGATGCGCGTCGCCGACACGACCGCCTTCTTCGGCGTGGACATCTCCGCCGGCGGCCGCACCGGCTATCTGGTGGAGATGGGCGAGACCAAGCAGATCTTCGAGGATCCGCAGGAACAGCTCACCAAGCAGTACGTCGCGGGCGAGTTCAGCTGAGGAAACGCTGATTCATTGGCATCCTGGCCAAGAATCGGCACGGGAAGCGAAAACGCGGCTTCCCCTCTCCTTTACAGCGGCTCGGGCCACTGTAAACGGCGGGTCTCCCTGCCCCGCCGCTCCCTCAGGGAGGCGGCTGGAGAGATGCCGGCGCACGAACACTCAGTCTACGAGGACGGGCCATGAGAAGGTTTCCTGGGGTCACCCGCGTCGCTTTGGCGGTGCTGGTCTCGGTTGGCTTGACCGCTTGCGGCGGTGAATCCGAATCCCCGGAATCAGGGGGGCACATGGAGGCCAGGCTGCGCATCTCGGGGGCGGGGGCCACCTTCCCCGAGCCCTTGTACGTGGCATGGATGCGCCGGTACGGCGAGGAGCGGCCCGACGTCTCCTTCAGCTACGAGGGGGTTGGCAGCGGTGAGGGCATCAAGCGCTTCATCGCCGGGGCGGTCGACTTCGGAGGCAGCGACGCGGCGATGACGGACGAGCAGATCGCGCAGGTGTCGCGCGGCGTCAATCTGATCCCGACGACCGCGGGCATGGTGGTCCTCGCCTACAATCTGCCTGGCGTCGAGGGGGAGCTGCGACTGCCGCGCGACGTCTATGTGGATATCTTCCTGGGCAAGGTCTGGCGCTGGGACGACCCCCGCCTGGTTGCGGCCAACCCCGACCTGGTCCTGCCGTCGAAGCTCATCCAGCCCGTCGTGCGCCGTGACGGGTCCGGCACGACGTTCGCCTTCACCAACCACCTCAGCGCCGTCAGCCTGGACTGGCGGGACGGCCCGGGCACCGGAACCCAGATCGACTGGCCCGGCGGTGCCATGACAGGAGTCGGCAACGAGGGGGTGGCCCAAAAGGTCAAGATCAGCCTCGGCTCGATTGGCTATATGGAATACGGCTTCGCGAAGCGCCTGGGCCTGCCGGTCGCGTCCCTGGAGAATCGCGACGGCGATTTCGTCAAGCCGGGTGCGGGCAGCGGACAGGCGGCGCTCGCCGCGGCTGCGGCGGCGGATCTGCCTGAGAACCTGCGCCTGTTCGTCCCAGACCCCCCGGGGCCGGAGTCCTATCCCATCGTGACGCTCTCCTGGCTCCTGCTCTACGGGGTATACCCCGAGCCTGAGAAGGCGGCGGCACTCAAGGCAGCCGTGACCTGGGGGCTGAACCAGGGACAGCCGATCGCGGAGGAGATGGGCTATATTCCGCTCCCGGACAACATCGCCGCGGCGGCGACGCGCGCCGTCGCGGACATCCAATAGTCTCCGCCGTGGCGGCGGTCCCCGAGCGACCCGCGACTGCGGCCGGCTTTGCCGACCAGGGCTCCGAGTCCCGATCGGCCGTTCCAATTCCAGCGATGCTCAGATGGACCCGTTGCGTCTCAATCTTCCGGCGATCCAGTCTTCGCTCCGCGCCGTCCAGACAGACTTCGACCGCATCAACCGGACCTTGACGACGCCCCGGGATGCCATGACCGATGGGGTCCTCAGCAACATGATGGCCGGTTACCGCCTGGTCGACGACGCCCTGGCAAGCGGATTGAATCCGTTCGAGATGGGGCACTCGCGATGGCTGCTGGAGCTCAACGCGCTCGTCCTCTGCGGGACCGATGCATGCAGGCGCGCGGAGTTCGCCGCCCACATCGCCTCCACCGAACGCCACTTCTACGAGAACGAAGGCGGCGGGATCGGCGCGCTGATGGACTGGCTGCAGCGTCACCAGGACGAAAAGGTCTGGTATCGCGCGGCGGGGGCCTACATCCACATCCTGAGTCAGCCACAGCTCTACATCGAGGGGAACCACCGCACCGGCGCGCTCGTCATGAGCTACATCCTGGCTCGCGAAGGCCAGCCGCCCTTCGTCCTTTCGGTGGAGAACGCCAAGGCCTACTTCGACCCCTCGAGCCTGGCGAAAGACACCCGGCGACACGGCCTGAGCATGCTGATCGGACTCCCGAAGCTCAAGAAGCGCTTTGCAAAGCTGCTGCGGGAGAACGGGGCCAGGCGTTACCTCACCAGGGCGGCCTGACGGACCGGGCGGCGAGCCGGCGGCGCTGGAGCACTGCATCGCCACCCCCGGGCGCGAGGGGGGTCAACCCGCGTCGATGGTGCGGGGGCCGGCCCTCGACCGAGGGGCATTGCAGACGCGTCTTGTCCGTGCTTCTGGCCGGGGCTACCATTGCATCAAGCTCAGAGCTGCAGAAGATCGAGGCGACCCCGAGATGATGAGCGCGCTCTCCGGTTTCACCCCGATCGCACGCGGGCTGATCGTCGCCGGTGCGCTCGCACTGGTCCTGACCCTGGCAAAGGCGGCCGCGCCGGTCCTCGTCCCGCTGCTGCTGGCGGTCTTCATCGCCGTCATCGCCACCCCCGCGTTGCGTTGGATGCGCCGGCGCGGCGTGCCCAAGTGGGGCGCCCTGGCCCTGATCATCTTCGTGATGCTCGATATCGGTAGCCTGCTCGCCCTGGTCACCACCGGGGCGCTGGAAGGATTCCGCGACAGCCTCCCCACCTATCAGGAGCGCTTCATGCTGCTCAGCGACCAGCTCGGCGGATGGCTCGAGACCGCCGGGGTGGGTGGCTCCCGCGAGGCCATCCCAGATCTCCTGGATCCGGGCAAGGTGGCCGTGGGCGTGCGCCTGATCCTCTCCAATGCCAGCGGGTTCTTCGCGACCGGCCTGCTGGTGGTGCTCGCGGTGGTCTTCATCCTGCTCGAGGTGAGCACCCTGCAGGCGAAGCTCAAGGCCGCGTTCCATCTGTCCGAGGCGGGCGAGGCGCGTCTGCTCAGGATGCTGGTGTCGATCCGGCGCTACATGCTGATCAAGACCCTGACCAGCCTGTGCGTTGCCCTGTGCGTGTGGGTCTGGCTGTGGTTTCTGGGGATCGATTTCGCCGCCCTCTGGGTCGTGCTCGCCTTCTTCCTCAACTTCGTGCCCGTCGTCGGCAACATCGTCATGATGATTCCGCCGGTCCTGCTCGCGCTGGTTCAGACCGACCTGACGACGGCCCTGCTGGTCGCGGCCGGCTACCTGGTGATCAATACCGTCATCGGCAATGTGCTCGAGCCGAGGATCATGGGGAAGGGACTCGGCATCTCCACCCTGGCGGTCTTCGTCGCCCTGCTGTTCTGGGGCTGGATGTTCGGCACGGTGGGCATGTTCCTGGCGGTTCCGCTCACCACCGCCCTGATCATCGCACTGGACGCCAGCCCGCATACCCGCCCCCTTGCCATCCTGCTCGGACCGGCGATCGAAGGTGACGGCTTGCCGGCTGCCGAGGGGGCAGAGGCGGGTTCGTCCGCCGGCGCTCCCGCCCGTCAAGGCGGGGCGGATGCGGGGCCTGACGTCTGAAGGCAGGGTGACCGAAACCGGCGTCACCGGGCGACGTCCCCCGCGAGCCACGGTTTGGGCCCGCCGGGCGCGAGTTGGGCTTCGATCCGGGCGCCGAAGGCCGGCCCGCAGCCGGGTCCTGCCGGCGAACGGTCGCCCGCCCTCGCACCTATTCCGCTGCACCCGCTCGGGCGCCGTTGTCCGCTCGCGGCCCGGGAACGAGAGCCATGCCCGAATCAATCGCCTGGACCGCCTTTTGGATGGGCATCCTCAGCGCCTGCTCGCTCCCGCTGGGCGCGCTGACGACCCGGTTCTGGACGCCGGGAGACCGCACGACGGCCATGCTCATGGCCTTCGGCGGCGGCGCCCTGCTCGCGGCGCTGACCATCGATCTCGTGGGATCCGCGCTGGATTCCGGCCACTTCAACGCCCTGGCCCTCGGCGCCCTGTCGGGGGGCGTCCTCTTCGTGGGTCTAAACCAGGTGGTCAACGACTTCGGCGGGTTCCTGCGCAAGACCTCCACGACCCTCCATCACCTACGCCGGCAGGAGTATCGCCGCGTCAAGCACATCGCCGGTCAGATCGGCCGCGCGGACCTGCTTCGCGACCTGACCCGCTGGGAGTACAAGGCACTCGCCCCCTCCGTGCGCAACCTCGAGCTGGCACGGGGCGCCAGCATCTACCAGACCGGCGACCCGGCGGATGCGCTCTATGTCATTGCCTCGGGCGAGGTGGAGCTCTACGACCCCTCCGACACGACGAAACCGGTCGAGCGGATCCGACGCAACGAGGCATTCGGTTGGCTGTCGTGCATTACGGGGGCACCGACCAGCGAGGCTGCGGTCGCCGCCACCGATGTCTCCCTGTGGGTGATCCCCAAGGCCGCCATCGACTCGCTGGTGCGCAATTCCCCGGAGCTAAACCAGCGCGTGCATCGGCTGCTGCGCAGCGAGCGGATCACCGAGTACCTGGTGGCGCGCCAGGGCATGGATCCGGGGGCGGCGCAGGCCTGGCTGGACCAGGCGGCGCATACCCTGCTGTCATCCGGACGGGTCCCACCGGCGCTCCCGGTCACGCGCAAGCGCGATCTGTTCCGTGAACGGCTTGCAGACGTCCGGCGTTTTCCCCTCATCCAAGGGCTGCCACCGGAGGAGCAGGAGCTGATCCTCAGCAGACTCCTCTACAAGGCCCATCGCCGCGGCGAGCACTTCTTCCATCAGAACGAGCCGGCGAGCCGGATGTTCATCATCGAGCGCGGCCGGGTGAGCCTGATCGACCCGCATGCCGGTCGCCGGACTCATGAGTCCATCCGCGCCAACGACGCCTTCGGCGCCCTGTCCCTGCTGACCGGCGCGCATCACACCATGACCGCAGTGGCAACCGAAGACACGACCGTGTGGGAGCTGCGTCGGGCCGATCTCCAGGAGCTCCTGCGCAACGCGCCGGCGTTCGCCCAGCGGATCCGGGCCTTCATCGAGGGCGACGAGGCGAAGGACTATCTGATCGAGCGCCAGCGGTTCACGGCCGAGAAGGCCGAGCGCTGGTGCCGTTCGGCGCTGCGTGCACTGGCGGCCCGGCAGCCCCTCCCGGCAGCCGCCGCAATGGCCCCTGCGCATCGTGAGATCGCAGGCGCCCCGCTCGCCATCTTCCTCGGCATCACCCTGGACGGCATCCCGGAATCTCTGGTGATCGGCGCCAGCACGATGCAGGCATCGATGGGCATCGCGCTGCTCGTGGGTCTCTTCCTGTCCAACTACCCCGAGGCCCTGTCCAGCTCGATCGGGATGCGACAGCAAGGGATGTCGTTCGGCAGGGTGGTGATGATGTGGTCGCTCCTGATGCTCATCACAGGGGCGGGAGCGGCGGCCGGCAGTCAGCTTTTTGTCGGCGCCGACCCCGCGATCTTCGCGCTGATGCAGGGACTCGCCGCGGGGGCGATGCTGACCATGATCGCCGAGACCATGCTTCCGGAGGCGTATCTCAAGGGCGGATCGGGTGTCGGCCTCTCGACGCTGCTCGGCTTTCTGGTCGCCATCTACGCCAAGACCCTGGAGCCGCCGGGACTGCCCGGTCACGGGGCACTCGGGATGCCCTCGCAGGAGAGGGCCGCCCAAACCGATCACACTCAGGCTCTGGCCCACCCCGCTGGGGCTGCTGCCGAGCCTGGGCTGTCCTACCACCAGGGGGCGCGCGATCAGCACCGGGTCCTCCGACGCGCATGGGCTCCCTGCCCACCTTCCCCGTCCTAAGATGCTGATTAATCCGCTATCCTGGCCGATAATCAGAACGGGAAGCGCTGCCTTGCTCAGCGTGAGTCGATCTGCTCGAGGTCCTGCAGGATGAGCCGGACCGCCTGCTCGGTGAGCGGAATATAGCCGAGCAGATCGGCAACCGCCTGGCCCTCGGTCAGCGCGTAACGGATCACGTCGGTCAAAGCCGCCGACTTCTGATCGTCGTAGTCCCGCCGTGCGATCAGCCAGGAGAGGGTCAGAATGGGGTAGGACCCCGCCCCGCGAGGATCGGCGACCTGGCTCAGGTCGAGCTCCGCACGGAAAGACTCGACCGCGGCGCGAAAGGCCTCACCGCTGGGAGGCACGAACTCTCCCGCCTGATTCTGCACCGACGCCACCTGCATACCCGTCTGATGCGCATAGGCGAACTGCACGTACCCGATCGCCCCCGGAACCGCCTGGACGTAGGCCGCCACCCCGCCGTTGCCCTGGCCGCGGATGAGCGCCCCACGCTCTTGCAGGACCTTGGGCCATGCCGGACTCATGGTCGTCCCGACCGACTCCGCGAGCTCCGGGCTGATCGCGCTCAGATGGCGCGTGATCACATAGGTGGTCCCGCTTGCATCGGCCCTGGCGACCAGGACGATTGGCATGTCGGGCAGATCGACCCCCGGGTTCGCCGCCTGAATGACCGGGTCGTTCCATCGGCCGGCCCGACCCAGAAAGATCGCCGAGACCGCCTCGCGGGAGAGTCTCAGACCCTGGATGCCGGGCAGGTTATAGGCCAAGACCACCGCCCCGGCCGTCATGGGGATCTGGATCACCCCTCCCTCGACCTGCTCGGCCTCCTCACGCGTCATCGGAAGGTCCGACCCGGCAAAGTCGAGCCTCCCGCCGATCAGACCGGCGATGCCTCCGCCGCTTCCGATGGCCTGGTAGTCGACGCGTACATCGGGGTGCGTCAGATAATAGTCGCGGAACCACCGTTGATAGAGCGGCGCGGGAAAGCTGGCACCCGCCCCGGTCAGCTTGATGACGTCCGACGCCATCGCGGCCTGGGATAGGAGCAGCCAGGTGGCACCGGCCACAGAAAGAGACCGGATCAGGCGAACCGGATGCATCGTCATCTCCTCTCGTTGTCGGATGTCTTCGGATACCTCATCGGCACCGCTCTGCGGAGACCGCGGCTGCGATCACCGAATCGGCGTGCCGCAGCCCCCGCCCCGGTCATGTCCGGCCCTCCTTGTCGCCGCCGCGGTTTGCCTCGAGCATGCGCTGATAGCGCTCGGGATCCTGGCTCAACATGGTCAGGTACTCCTCGACCAGCGCCCGCCAGCCGAACCCCCCGTGCTCCTTCAATCGCAGCAGGGCGATCATCAGCAGCTTGGATGCCGCCCGGATCTCGCGATCGCGGCCCTCCCCGTAAGACTCGACCAGCTCCGCGTAGAGCGCCTCGACCTTCTCGAGGGGTGTCATCCGCGTGTCCATCTAAACCTCCGCGGGCATGGGCTGGACCTTCCATATGCGCTCACAGTAATCGCGAATGGATCGGTCGGAAGAGAACTTGCCCATCCGGGCGACATTGAGGATCGACATGCGGTCCCAGTGCGCCGGATCGCCCCAGGCGTGGCCGACCTCGGTCTGGCGGCTGACGTAGGCCTGATAGTCGGCCAGCACCATGAAGGGATCGTGTTGAAGCAGGTTTTGGGTAATCGGTCGGAAGAGCTCACGGTCGCCGTGTGAGAAGAGTCCGGAGTCGATCAGATCGATGGCGGACTTCAGCTCCAGGCTTTCATGGTAGAAATCCCAAGGTCGGTAACCCTCGGCCTGCAGCTGATGAATCTGCTCTGCGGTCAGGCCGAACAGAAAGAAGTTCTCGTCGCCCACCTCCTCGCGGATCTCCACGTTGGCCCCGTCGAGGGTCCCGATGGTGAGCGCCCCGTTCATGGAGAACTTCATGTTGCCCGTCCCCGAGGCTTCCTTGCCCGCCATGGAGACCTGCTCGGAGAGGTTCGCCGCGGGATAGAGCCGCTGGCCATTCTTGACGTTGAAGTCGGGCATGAAGGCGACTCGCAGGGTGCCGTTGATTTGCGGGTCCCCGTTGATCACCTCACCGACCGAGTTGATGAGCTTGACGATCAGCTTGGCCATGAAATAGCTCGGGGCCGCCTTGCCGCCAAAGATGAAGGTGCGCGGGGCAAGCTCGAGGTTCGGGTCGGCCTTGAGACGCTCATACAGTGTAATGATGTGCAGCACGTTCAGGTGCTGCCGCTTGTACTCGTGGATGCGCTTGGCCTGCACGTCGAACATCGATTCCGGATCGACCGTCACATCCGCCTGTACGCTCAACCACTTGGCAAGATCCTGCTTGGCGGCACGCTTCACCGCGCGCCACTCCCCCTGAAACGCGGTGTCGTCGGCGCGTGTCTCGAGCGCCTTGAGGGCGGAGAGGTCACGCACCCAGTCCGTGCTGCCGCAGCAGTCAGTGAGGAGCGCCGCCAGGCGCGGGTTGCTGACGACCATGAAGCGACGCGGGGTGACCCCGTTGGTTACATTGTGGAAGCGCTCCGGCCAGATGTCATGGAAATCCTTGAGGATGGTCGATCTGACCAGATCCGAGTGCATCGCGGCCACACCGTTGACCGCGAAGCTGCCGACGGTGGCCAGATGGGCCATACGCACCCGCCCGCCATGCTGCTCGTCGATCAGGGACAGGCGTGCCACCCGGGCCTCGTCCGCCAGGAACCGCATGCGCACCTCGTCGAGGAAGCGGCGGTTGATCTCGTAGACGATCTCGAGGTGCCGTGGCAGCAGCCGACCGAAGAGCGCCACCGACCAGGTCTCGAGCGCTTCGGGCAGGAGGGTGTGGTTGGTGTAGGCACAGGTCTGGCGGGTGATCGTCCAGGCTTGATCCCAGCCCATCTGATGCTCGTCGACCAGCAGGCGCATCAGCTCCGCCACCGCCAAGGCCGGATGCGTGTCGTTGAGCTGGAGTGCGAACTTTTCGTGAAAGCCCTCCAGCGACCCCGCGGTCCCGAGCTGCAGGCGGATCATGTCCTGCAGCGAGCAGGAGACGAAGAAGAACTGCTGCTTCAGGCGCAGCTCCTTGCCGGCCTCGGGCTCGTCGTTGGGGTAGAGGACCTTCGAGATGTTCTCCGCGACCATCTTCTCGTTGACGGCCCCGTAGTAGTCGCCGGTGTTGAAGACCTGAAAATCGAACGACTCGCAGGCCTCTGCCTTCCAGAGGCGAAGCAGGTTTGCGTTCTCTACACCGTAACCCAGTATCGGCGTGTCGTAGGCGACGCCGTTGACCACCAGATCGGGCACCCAGCGCACCCGCAGGTGACCGTCGTCGCGGTACATCTCGGTGTAGCCTCCAAGCTTCACCGGAAAGCGCAGCTTGGGACGCGCGAGCTCCCAGGGGTTGCCGTTCTTCAACCAGGCATCGGTCGCCTCGACCTGCCAGCCGTTCGCGATGCTCTGGTCGAAGATGCCGAACTCGTAACGGATCCCGTAGCCGATGGCGGGGATCTGGAGCGTCGCGAGCGAGTCCATGTAGCAGGCGGCGAGCCGCCCGAGGCCGCCGTTGCCGAGCCCCGGCTCCTCCTCCTGCTCGACGATCGCCTCGAAGTCGAGGCCGAGCTCCTCACCCGCCGCACGCGCCGCCTCGAGGATCCCCAGGTTGATCAGGTTGTTGACCAGGTGTGGGCCGAGCAGGAACTCCGCCGACAGATAGCAGACGGTCCGGGCATTGGATTCCTTGTAGGTCCGGGCCGTCTTCACCCAGCGTTCCAGCAGCCGATCGCGCACCGTGTAGGCGGCCGCCATGTAAAGGTCGTGCGAGGTGGCAACCTCCGGAAAGCGCCCCTGCAGGTAGAAGAGATTGTCGACAAAGGCCCGCTTCAGCGCCTCCTTGGACAGGCCGGTCCGGGTGTGCTCCTGCTGAGTGGCGGACTTGTCGCTCTCGGTCTTCATCGCTTGCTCCTCACTCGCCTGGAATCGATCGGCCGTTTCCGAGTCCGTCCCACCTCGGGCGGCGACTCGGCAGCGGGCGCAGTCACCCGAGCCGCTGCAGATGCTCCGCCCGCCCGAAGCATAGGGTCGGCACCTCAGCTTATATCAGTCATGTGTTCGTCTGATGACCGACCACGAGCGGATCACCGTCGCGGGGGGATCCATCCTAGCTCCCAAATCGAGAGACGAACGAGCTCGACTGTCCGGCCAACCGGCTTCGGGGACGACCTGAAGCAGTTGGGCGCCTTCCCGTTCGGCGCGACCGAGATCGACACCGCTCATCAGGCGGCCGTTGCCACACTCGCGGGGGCTGTCGAGCGGCGAACCGCGGCGCTCAATCGCGCGATTGGCTGCGGCGCCAGGCTGGAAAACCGGCTCAGGACGGCGTCTGGCATACCCTAAGACGGCGGAGAACTGCAGGGAACGGCATCGCCGCGTCAGGACCGCGGATCCTCGAAGAAGACATAGTTGGTCGAGTAGTCGCTGATCTCAAAATAGACCCGCTTCTCGCCGTTGTCCTGAGCGCCGTTCAGATTGGTGTCGAGAACGCCGTAACCGAAGCGATAGGGCCGCGAGCCGGAACCCTGTGTCGCGCCGGCGGTGGTGAGCTTGTCGATCTTGATGAAGCGCTTGACCAGCTTCTCGCCGGCATAGACCTCGAGAACGCCGTTCACGCCGGTCCAGTTCTGGATCGAGCGCCCGAATTTGTTCTGGGTTTCCTGGGTACAGCCGGCGACCAGTAGGATGGTCGTCAGCGCGGCAGCAGTCTTCGAAAACGCAGCGGTGTTCATCATGATTGATCTCCCCAATCGATCTGGGTCGCCCTCGTCAGGCCATCCGATGCTGGGCAGAGTGCCCGCTCGCTGAGGACGAAATCGCCGAGCGGGATCTGGTTTCCTTGCCCCTCGTCCGGGGCAGGTCCGAGCATATTTTCAAGCCATGGAGTCGCATTACGACCAGCCTCAGGTCTAAGTCTGTTGAGCTGGCAGGACGGATAGGAGAAAGGCCCCGGGCCCGCTACCCGAGCGTATAACCGGCGTCGACATTCAGGGTCGCCCCGGTGATCAGGCGTGCGCCCGGGGAGGCGAGAAAGAGCACGGCCTCGGCGATATCCCGGGGTTCGATCGCCCGTTGCCCCAGCAGATGGCGGTGCGTCACGGTGGTCTCGATCAGGTCACCCGCCCCGCCCCACATGGGGGATTCGACGACACCGGGCGCCACGCAGTTGACGCGGATTCCGCGCGGGGCCAGGCCCATCGCAAGGCGCCGTGTCAACATGTCCAGACCGGCCTTGCTCGCCGAGTAGCTGCCGGAGGTGCAGGTCGCAAAGGGGTGTTGGGCGCAGGCCGATGAGATATTGACCACGACCGGGTCCGGGCTGCGCTCGAGCAGCTCCAGACAGGCCTGGATGAGGGCGAAGGGCGCAATCAGGTTGGTTTCCAGGGTCGCCCGCCAGGCCTCGACCGGCTCCTCGATATCCCCCTGGCCCAGGATCACACCCGCGTTGTTCACCAGCACATCCAGTCGGCCGTGCCGTTGAGCGATATCCGCGACCAGGCGCGAACGGAAATCGCCGTCGGTCACATCGCCGGCCGATGCCGTCAAGTCACCTGCGCCCGTCGCCTCCGCCCACCGCTCGGAGAGGGAGGCAACCTTGGCCGGGTCGCGCCCGAACGTCCGCACCCGATCGCCTGCCACGAGAAATGCGCCGACGAGCCCCGCCCCGATTCCCGATGTTCCGCCGCTGATGCAGACGACGCGCGGCCGATCCGGATTCATCGCTCGCGCTGACCCAGGTTGGCATGGATCAGGGCGCCGTTGAGCACAGGGGCGCGCGACGCAAAGGCGACCGTCTCGGCGATCTCCTCGGGCTCGATGAGACGATCGAATGCAGAGAGCGAGGTGACGGCGGCCAGCGTCTCGGGATTGTCTCCAATCATGGCACGGAGCTGCTCCGTATCGGTGAACCCGGGACAGATCATGCAGGAATGGATGCCACGACCGGCGAGATCCTGGCACGTGGCACGCATCATGCCTGCCAATGCGTGCTTGGCGATCACGTAGCTGGCGACCCCAGGGACCGCCTTCTCGGCCAGGGTCGAGCCGATATACAGGATGCTCGAGCCCGCACGCATATGCGGCAGAACCAGCTGGTTCAGCCCGTTGGGGGCAACCAGGTTGAGCTCGAGAACGGTCCGCAGATCGGCGCTGAGCAAGGAGTCGACCCGGTCACGACGCATCACGGATGCGTTGTGGACCAGACAGACCCGATCGGCATCGGCCAGCCAGCTGCCGAGGGGCGCCGCCAGCGCGTCCACTGCGCCGGGCTGGGCCAGATCGCACGGCAGGTTCACTATCCCCGGCTCCGGAGAGGGTCGGCGCGAGATGTTCACGACGACGCTGCCTTCAATCAGGAAGCGCGTGGCGATTGCGCGCCCGATGCCGGAGCTGGCGCCCGAGATGATGACGAGATTCATGTCGACTCCCAGGATGAAAACGCCCACTGTCCCGAACCCGACGAGACCCCGAGCTCGATCTCGCGGAGGTCCAGACCGGCCAGCTCCGGCCGACACCGGAGGCGCTCCAACAAGAGGCCGGCCAATTCTTCGATCGTCACATTGCGGATCGGCAGCACCAAGACGTCGCGCTCCAGGAAGGTGAGGCGCTCCTTGCCGAACCAGGCGATCACCATCCCGTCCGCGCTTTCGATCCGCAGATGCGGCGACTGCTCGGGGAGCAGGAGGCGCTCGTCGAGCGCATCGCACAGCTCCTTGAGCACACGCTTGAGCATGACATAGTCGAACGCCAGGCCGTCGGCGCCGACCGCCGCCGTGACATGGCACCGGACCTGAAAATTGTGCCCGTGGAGGTTTTCACGGTCGCCCCCCGAGAAGATGGTGAAATGACCGGCGCTGAAGTTGAGATACTCCTTGCTGATCTCGATCCGCGTGAGGATGTCGGTGTCCAAGACGATCTCCGATTCTTGACGGGGGCAACCTGACCCCCTCTCCCGGTGAGTCTTTGGGTCGACCGGAGCCAAACCAAGCGTGGGCCGACTGCCTGGAGACCTGCCAGCCAGGCGAGGCCGACCGACAGGATGCAGGGCAGCACGGCATTGAAGAGACTCCACATCGTCCAGGTGAGGCTCGAGCCCGGAGGAGGCGAAGGATCGCGGTGCGCCAGCCCGGACCGGCCCGCGCAGCGGTAATGGATTTGGGCCCGGGTTGCAGGGAAGCTGCGCCCTGGACGTGGAGGGCAAGGGCCGACCCGAGCGGCGGAGTCCCGAATTCCCAGCGGGGATGGACAGCATGGCCCCTGCACTGCCGGCATCGACGCGGCGCCATCGACCCAGGCCCAACGCCGGCTAACCGGCCAGATCCTCCATCCGACGGGCGAGGGTGAAATCAAGGGCCGTGAGGCCGCCCGCGTCGTGGGTGGACAGGTCGACCAGGACCCGATTGTACACATTGCACCAATCGGGGTGATGATTCATCGCCTCCGCCACCAGTGCAACCCGGCTCATGAAGCCGAAAGCATCCACGAAGTCTCTGAATTGAAAAATTTTGTGGAGTTTTTCGCCATTCAGGCTCCACGGAGAGGCGGCCGCTGCGTTCAGCTCCGACAGGGCCGCTTCGATGGCCCGGGAGTCCAGTCGTGATGAGGTCATGGCTCCCCCAAGTGGGACCGAAGACATTGCGACGATTCGCTCGCGGCACGCCCGCCCGACGTCCGAGACACACCTGCGACGGCGCTTCGCCGGCGCGGATGCGGCCGGCCGCGAGGGAACGACCGCTGGCACAGATGGCACGAGGCCCGGTTGCGCGCCCCCGATGACACCTTCGCCCGCTCAGTGATGGGCGATCGCCTTTTCCGTGAAGAGATAATCCTTGAGCTCCTTGTCAAATGCGGGGTCCTTCCGCCGAATCCATTCCAGCACCATGGCGGCGTGCTCCTTCTCCTCGTCGCGGTTGTGCGCAAGGATCGCCTTCAAATCCTCGTCCTTGCAGGCATCGACCCGCTGGTTATACCAATCGACCGCTTCGAGCTCCTCCATGAGCGAGATGATGGCCCGATGCATGTCCCGGGTCTCGTCGGACAACTCGTCGACCGGCTCGTGGTAGCCCTCGTTCGCCATAGATGCATCTCCGAATCGGTTGGTTCATCGAACGCGCGGCTGCGCGCCAGTCGATTCTCGGGTGTGACGCGACCAAACACAACCGCCGCGTGCCGAATGCCGGCGCACCGGCGCATTCCGGCTAGGGATGGCCGATCATTCACGCCGTCTTGGTCGGGACGGCCGAGGTCAGCGGGTACGATCGCGCCGCAGGGCCTCGATCAGGATCTCGCGATTGCGGTAGCGGATGTCCTTGCCCTCGGCCACATAGATGATCTGCTCGGCGATATTGCAGGCGTGGTTCCCGATGCGTTCGAGGGCGTGCGAGCTCGTCAAGAGGCAGACGATCTGACGCGGCTTGAATCCCGCGAGATCCTCGCGGCCGAGGAAGGCGCGGGTCTCGTCCGCTATCTCGACCAGCAGGCGCTCGTCCTCGAAGACGCCGAGGGCGAGCTCCACGTCGAACCCCAGCAAGGCCTGGATGCTGCGCTCGAACATGCAGCAGGCCTGTTCCTCCAGGCTGCGCAGCAGCCCCTGCAGGGTCTCCGACGGGAGGGCACCCGGGGCGAGCCCGCTTTCGCCCATGGCGAGCGACTGGCGGGCGATCCGCACCGCCTTGTCACCGGCCCGCTCGACATTCCCGGCGATGCGGGAAAGGGCGAGCACGATCCGCAGGTCAACCGCGGTCGGCTGCCGCCGCGCGATCACCCTGAAGATCTCCTCGTCGGCGTCCAGTGACAGATAGTTGATCTGGGGCTCCCGATCGAGCACGCGGTAGGCCTGGGTCTCCTCGCCATCCACCAAGGCAGCAAACGCGGAGCGCGTCTGCTCGATCACCCGCTGGCCCATGTCCAGGATGATGCCGCGCAGGGCCGCCAGCTCGCGGTCGTAACGGCGCACCGTGTGGCCGCCAGCAATGTCGCCGCGCGGCGGCGAAGAGCGCTGATCGGCCATCAACCGAAACGCCCCGTAATGTAGTCTTCGGTCAGCTTGTGCCGGGGGTTGGTGAAGATCTGGTTGGTCTCGCCGACCTCGATCAGATCCCCGAGGTGGAAATAGGCGGTACGCTGAGAGACGCGCGCGGCCTGCTGCATCGAGTGGGTGACGATGGCAATGCTGTAGTTGGCCCGCAGCTCGTCGATGAGCTCCTCGATGACCGCGGTCGCGATCGGGTCGAGCGCCGAGCAGGGCTCGTCCATGAGGATCACCTCGGGCGAGACCGCGATGGTTCGCGCGATACAGAGGCGCTGCTGCTGCCCCCCGGAAAGCCCCGTGCCAGGCTGGCCGAGGCGATCCTTGACCTCCTCCCAGAGCCCCGCCTTCTGCAGGCTGCTGGTGACAAGCTCATCGAGCTCCGCCCGGTTGTTGGTGAGCCCATGGATGCGCGGCCCGTAGGCGACGTTCTCGTAGATCGACTTGGGAAAGGGGTTGGGCTTCTGGAACACCATGCCGACCCGCGCGCGCAGCGGCACCGGGTCGAGCCCCTTGTCGTAGATCTCCTGACCGTCCAGCGTGATCGACCCGGTCACGCGGCAGCCGTCGATGGTGTCGTTCATGCGGTTGAGACAGCGCAGAAAGGTCGTCTTGCCGCAACCCGACGGCCCGATCATCGACACGACCTCGTTCTTACCGATGTCCAGGCTCACGCCATTGATGGCCTGTTTGTCCCCGTACCAGACATCGACGGCGCGACAGACCATACGGGGATCCGCGACCGTCACGTCCCCAACCGTCGCACGCGACTCACGATCCCCGGCCAGCTCTTTCGCGCTCACCGCGCCGCTGCGCTGCTTCAACTCTTCGACCGTGGTGCTCATGTCTGACCTCGAATGTGGGTTCCGCGGGGACGCACTCACCAGCGTCGCTCGAACTTGCGCCGCAGCATCACCGCGGTCAGGTTCATCAGGATCAGGAAGCCGAGCAGGACCAGGATGGCCGCCGATGTGCGCTCCACGAAGGCGCGCTCCGGACTGTCGGCCCAGAGGAAGATCTGCACCGGGAGAACCGTGGCAGGCGAGGTGAAGCCGCTCGGGATGTCCACGATGAAGGCGATCATGCCGATCATCAGCAGCGGCGCGGTCTCCCCCAGGGCCTGCGCCATGCCGATGATGGTCCCGGTCAACATGCCGGGCATGGCGAGCGGGAGCACATGATGGAGCTGGGTCTGCAGCGGCGAGGCGCCGACCCCCAACGCGGCCTCGCGGATGGACGGCGGGACCGATTTCAAGGCGGCCCGGCTCGCGATGATGATGGTCGGCAGGGTCATCAGGGTCAGGACCAAGGCCGCGACGAGCGGCGTCGAACGGGGCACGCCGAAGACACCGATGAACACCGCCAGTCCCAGGAGTCCGAAGACGATCGAGGGGACCGCGGCGAGGTTGTTGATGTTGACCTCGATCAGGTCCGTCCAGCGGTTCTTCGGGGCGAACTCCTCGAGATAGAGCGCCGCGCCGACACCGATCGGGAAGGAGAACAACAGGGTCAGCAAGAGGGTGTAGAAGGACCCCATGAGCGCCCCCGCGATCCCCGCAAGCTCTGGCTCGCGTGAGGTGCCATGGGTGAAAAAAACGGTGTTGAGCCGCTTCTGGACCCGCCCGCCCTCCTCGAGACGCTCGACCCAGCCGAGGGTCTGATCATCGACGCGTCGCTCGCTCTCCGGGCGTGTTCGGTCGATGTGCCCCTTGACCAGCATATCGATGTCGTCATCGGCGAGCAGCGAAACCTCCACCGTCGTGCCGACCAGGTCGGGATCGGCCAGCACCATGTCGCGCAGATGCGTCGGCGCCCCGACACTGATCATGCCGGCGAGGGCACGAACCTGGCGCCGATCGGTCACCTCGGGGAACGCCCGGCGCAGCGCGTTGCGAATGAGCCCGGCGTAGTTGGCCCGCATCAGGGTCTCGCGCTCGCGTGTGCCCTCCGGGTCGATCACGGCCGCCTCGAAGGTCACCGGCAACCGGATGTAGGTCTGCTGAAGCGCGGTGTAGCCCTTGCTCAGGATGTCCCCGAACAGCAGGACCACGAACAACAGGCCCAGAACCAGCGCAGTCAGGCCGAGCAGACGGAAACGCCGCTCTCGTGCGTAGCGCCGCTTCAGGCTTGCATTCACGACGTCGATGGTGCGCGGACGCGGGGCACCGCCCGCCGAGGTCTCACTCATACTGCTCCCGGTACTTGCGGACGATCTGGAGGGCGATCACGTTCAGCGTCAGGGTCACTGCGAACAGCGTGAGGCCCAGTGCGAACGCGGCCATGGTCTTGGGGCTGTCGAACTCCTGGTCACCCGTCAACAGGGTGACGATCTGAACGGTCACCGTGGTCACGCTGTCGAGCGGATTGGCGGTGAGATTGGCCGCGAGACCCGCCGCCATGACGACGATCATGGTCTCGCCGATGGCCCGTGACACGGCCAGGAGGATACCACCCACGATCCCCGGCAGGGCCGCCGGGATGATGACCCGTCGAATCGTCTCGGACTGGGTCGCCCCCAGGGCATAGGAGCCGTCACGCATGGCCTGCGGAACGGCGTTGATCACATCCTCCGAGAGCGAGGACACGAAGGGGATGATCATGATGCCCATGACCAGGCCCGCGGCCAGGGCGCTCTCGGAGGCCACGTCCAGCCCCAGCGACATGCCGAGATCGCGGACAAAAGGGGCCACGGTCAGCGCGGCGAAGAACCCGTACACCACGGTGGGGATGCCGGCCAGCACCTCGAGGGCCGGCTTGGCCAGCGCACGGACACGACGTGGGGCATATTCGGAGAGATAGATCGCCGACATGAGCCCGATCGGGACGGCCACCAGCATGGCGATCGCCGAGACCATCAACGTTCCGGTAAAGAGCGGGACGGCACCAAAGGCACCCGAGGCGCCGACCTGGTCCGCGCGCAGGGCGGTCTGCGGACTCCAGAGCGTACCGAGGAAGAACTCCAGGGGGGAGACGGCCTGGAAGAACCGCAGGGACTCGAACAGGACCGAGAGGACGATTCCCAGGGTCGTCAGGATGGCGATCGAGGAGAAGACCACCAGGATGACCATGAAGATGGATTCGACCCGGTTGCGCGCGCGCATCTGCGGCCGCGTCCTGCTCCACGCAAACGTCGTCCCGCCGAGCGCGACCGCCATCACCGCCAGCCACATGGCCCAGCCGGCAATCTGCTTGAGCTGAACGTAACGATCGGCGGCGGCCTGAATCTCGGGGGTGACCGCGCCTGAAACGATGGTTCCGGATGCCAGGTTCTTGATGTCGTTGACCAGCAGTCCGACCCGGCCCGGCGAGAGCCCCTCGATCATGGCGGGCGGGAGCTCTGACTTGACGATTGCGATCAGGATCTCGTCTTGGACGCCGCTCCAGAGTCCCAAGAGCAAGAGTGCCGGAATACCCGCCCAGAGCGCCGCGTAGAGGCCGTAGTAGGCGGGGAGCGAATGCAGGGTGTTGATGTGCCGGGTGCCGCCCGCCGTGGCGACGGCACGCCTGCGCCCGAATTGGTATGCCAGACCGATGAGCCCCAGCAGGACGATCAGCAGCGTCGATGAGTGCATGGAGGGACTGCGCTACCCCTGCAAAAACGCCAGCGGCCAAGAGGCCGCTGGCAGGTCTGGCCCGGGCTTCGGGCCGATCTCGTTTGGGAAAGGCCGACTAAGCGCATTTCCCGTCCTGGCCACGCATGGCCCGGCGTTTTCAGGCACCTGACCGCTTCAAAATGGTGCCGTCCGAGAGTCGCGACTCTCGGACGGCGTGCTGATGATGACCAGAATGGCCATGAATCAGCCTCTCCTCTAGTCGTCAAACGTCACTTGGACGGCTGCGACATCGGCTTGAGCGCCTTGGCGTCGGCAGCCACCGAGACACGCATCGCCTCGGGCAACGGGATCAGACCCTTGTCGGCCAGATAGCCGTCGGGGCCCCACGCCTTGTCGGCGGTGAACTCGGCGATATACTCCGGGATACCCGGGATGGTGCCGACGTGGGCGTTCTTGACATAGAAGTAGAGCGAGCGCGAGATTGGGTACGAGCCGTCGGCGATGCTGTCGAACGTTGGCTCGATGCCGTCGATCTTGGTGCCCTGGATCTTGTCCGTGTTCTGATCGAGGAAGCTGAATCCGAAGATGCCCAGGGCATCTGGATTCGCGACCAGCTTCTGAACGATGAGGTTGTCGTTCTCACCGGCCTCGACGAAGGCACCGTCCTCACGGATGCCCTGGCACACCGCCTTGTGCCTGTCCTTGTCCGCATCCTTGAGCGCCTTCACGGCATCGAAGCTGTTACAGCCTCCTTCCATCGCCAGCTCGACGAAGGCATCGCGAGTCCCCGAGGTGGGTGGCGGACCCAGGACCTCGATCGGGGTATCCGGCAGGTCCTTGTTGATCTCGCTCCATTTCCGATAGGGGTTGGGCACCAGCTCACCCGCCTCGTTCGGCACGTCCTTGGCCAAGGCAAGCCAGATCTCACCGAGGCTGAGATCGAGCGTCGGACCGGCCTTCGAGTGGGCGATGGCGATCCCGTCATAACCGATCTTGACCTCGGTGATGTCCTTGACGCCGTTCGCCTGGCATTGCTCGTATTCGGACAGCTTCATGGGGCGAGAGGCGTTGCTGATGTCCGACTTGTCGACACCGACGCCGGAGCAGAAGAGCTTGAAGCCACCGCCCGTCCCAAGTGATTCGACCTTGGGCGTCGGGAAGGACGACTCACGTCCAAAGGTTTCGGCAACCGCCGTGGAGAACGGGAAGACGGTCGACGAGCCGGCGATCCAGATCGAATCGCGGGCCATTGCCTGGCTCGACAGAGAGGACGCGGCGAGCGTGACGGCCGCGGCGATGATGGTGATTCTCACGACATATCTCCAGAATGGTTGGAAGCGACCCTGGATTCTCTATGTTAAGTGTGGTCATTGTATGACCCCGATATGACATTTCGATGACGACCGGGCCAACGATGGCCTGTCGTCGAGCGCATCAGTCGGAGCCCACATCACTCAGAGACCGCACCAAGCGCATACTTGCACCGAAAAAATCATCGCTTGGGTAACGCTCGCAGCTGGCCCGGATGCGGGTTAGGGCGGCATCGAGATCGGCTCCGGCGAGGACATCGCGACCGGTGGCGAGGTTCAACCCGGTCACCAGACCGGCCAGCCATTCTCGGTAGCGTCGATAGCCCTCGCCGGCGATCGCGTTCGCCGCCCCATCGGCAGGTGCGGCCATGAGAAAATCGCTGCAGGGCTTGACTCCGGCCCCCCAGAGGACCGGGACAGCTGGGGCGAGACTGGTCGCGACTGCTGCGCACCAGGGTGTCATGCCGATCAAAAGGAGGCAGCCCCGGATGCGAGCGGAGCGCCGGCGGGCGGAATGCGTCATGAGACCTTCGTCGGATGGGCTTCGGGGTCCACTCGGGGTATGATCACTAGATTTGCCGGAAGCCTGCAAGCCCATCGTCATGCGCCTCCTGATGATCTCGGACGTCTACTTTCCACGCATCACCGGCGTGTCGACGTCGATCCAGACCTTCGCACGGGAATTCGTCGGGAAGGGGCATGGCGTCACCTTGATCGCCCCGGACTATGCATCCGCCGGCGCAGAGGCCCCTTCCGAGCCCTTCGAGATCCTGCGCATCCCCTCACGCTATCTGCCGATCGACCCGGAGGACCGCATGCTGCGGCCGCGGGAGATCCGCCGCCACTATGAGACCCTGGCGCGCCGGGGCTACGACCTGGTGCACATCCACACCCCGTTCTTCGCCCACTACACCGGTCTTGCCCTGGCCAGACGCCTGGACGTTCCGGTCGTCGAGAGCTATCACACCTTTTTCGAGCAGTACCTCCATCACTACGTCCCCTTTGTGCCGACCGCCTGGATGCAACGCGTGGCCCGGTACTTCTCAGCGGCCCAGTGCAACGATGTCGACGCCCTGGCCGTGCCATCTCACGCCATGCTGGACATCCTAAAGCACTACGGGGTGAAGACGCCGGCCGCGGTGATCCCGACCGGGATCGAGCTTGGGCGGTTCAGTGACGGTGACGGCAGCCGCTTCCGGGCCCGTTGGGGCATACCGGCCGAGCGGCCGGTCCTGGTCCATGTCAGTCGCCTGGCCTTCGAGAAGAATATCGAGCTCATCCTCCGGACCCTCGCGCGGATCAAGGTCCAGATTCCGGACGTCCTCCTGGTCATCGCGGGGGAAGGACCGGCGCGCCGCCACTTGGAGAGGCTGACCCGTCGTCTGGGCCTCACCGACAATACCCTGTTCACCGGCTATCTCGATCGCGACGGCTCACTGGAAGACTGCTATTGCGCCGGCGCCGCCTTTGTCTTCGCCTCGCGCACCGAGACCCAGGGGCTGGTCCTCTTGGAGGCCATGGCGCTCGGCGTGCCGGTCGTCTCCACGGCCGTGATGGGCACCAAGGAGGTCCTGGCCGGCGGACGCGGCTCCCTGATCGCCGACGATGATGAGCGGGACCTCGCGGACAAGGCCGTCCGCGTGCTCACCGACTCCGAGCTGCGTGCACGACTCGCCCGCGAGGCGGCCGAGCACGCCAGATCCTGGTCGGCGCCGGTACTCGCCGAGCGCATGCTGCACCTCTATGAACAGGTGATCAAGCGCCGCACCGTCTCGCGGGCGTCCGGCCCCTCGGTCGATCCGGCCCTCGAGGCCGACGATCCGATCTGAAGACCCGCTGGCGCGAGCCGCGCCGGTCCTAGGAGTATTCGGCGTTTCCCGTCAGGGGCACGCGACACCGGTCATGGTCAACAGTCCCTATGACTTGGGCAGGGTGACCCCGCGCTGTCCCTGATATTTCCCGCCGCGGTCCTTATACGAGGTCTGACAGACCTCGTCCGACTCGAAGAAAAGGATCTGGGCCACCCCTTCGTTGGCATAGATCTTCGCCGGGAGGGGCGTGGTGTTGGAGAACTCCAGGGTGACATGACCCTCCCACTCGGGCTCGAGGGGCGTCACATTGACGATGATGCCGCAACGCGCGTAGGTGCTTTTGCCGAGACAGATGGTGAGGACGTTGCGCGGGATACGGAAATACTCAACGGTGCGGGCGAGTGCGAAGGAGTTGGGAGGGATGATGCAGACGCCGGCGTTGAGATCGACAAAACTATTGGAGTCGAAATTCTTGGGATCGACGATCGCCGAGTTGATGTTGGTGAAGATCTTGAATTCGTCGGCGCAGCGGATGTCGTAGCCGTAGCTGGACGTGCCGTAGGAGATCACCCGGCCATGCTCGCCCTCGCGCACCTGGGTCGGCTCGAAGGGCTCGATCATGCCGTGCTCCTCGGCCATACGGCGGATCCAGCGGTCAGACTTGATGGCCATGGCGCCCTCTGGGTCAGCAGACAGCCGCGAAGGCTACACCAGCGCCGCCGTCCTCAACAAGCTCAGGACGGCGCGCGTCTCTGCGGAACGCCGCGCCGAAAGCGGACAGTCACCAGGGCGCGAGGCGCGTGCCGGCCTGGAAGCCGCCCGCACATCGCCGACGTCTTTCATCCTCTATCCGCACGAGAGCGCTCGAGACCTCGCGCCCGTGCGCCTCCCGAACCCAACCCTGGCAATCGACAGGGGTCAGTTGTTCTGGATCACGATCCGGGGGAATTTGGCCGCATAGTCCTTTGCTTGGAGTGACAATTTGGCGGCCGTCTTGCGCGCGATCTCACGATAGATGGCGGTGACGCGCGACTCCGGTTGCGCGACGACGGTCGGCCGGCCATTGTCCGTCTCTTCGCGAATATGGCCATTCAACGGCAGCGACCCGAGCAGGTCGACGCCGTACTGCTCCGACATCTTTTCTCCGCCGCCCTCCCCGAAGATGTGCTCCTCGTGGCCGCAGCTCGAGCAGATATAGGTGCTCATGTTCTCGACGATCCCCAGCACCGGCACTTCCACCTTCTGGAACATCTTGAGGCCCTTTCGTGCATCCAGGAGGGCGATGTCTTGAGGGGTGGTGACGATCACCGCGCCTGAGACGGGCACCTTCTGGGCCAGGGTCAATTGGGTGTCTCCGGTACCCGGCGGCAGATCGATCACCAGGTAGTCCAGCTCGGACCAGTTGGTGTCATTCAAGAGCTGCTCGAGCGCCTGGGTGACCATGGGACCGCGCCAGATCATCGGCGTCTCCTCGTCGATGAGGAAGCCGATGGACATGGCCTGGAGATGATAGCTGTTCATGGGCTCCAGGCTATTGCCGTCTTTGGACTCGGGCTTACCCGTGATACCCAGCATGCGCGGCTGGGAGGGACCGTAGATGTCAGCGTCCAGGATCCCGACGCGTGCGCCCTCGGCTGACAGTGCAAGCGCCAGATTGACGGCGGTCGTGGACTTGCCGACCCCCCCCTTTCCGGATGCCACGGCGATGATGTTCTTGACGTTGTCGATCGGCTTGAGCGATTTTTGGACGGAATGGGATCTGATCTCCCAGCTCACGTCGACCTGGACCATGCCAACCCCATCGACCTTCAGCACGGCCGCCCTGACCGCCTCCGCGATCGCTTCGCGGACACCCTTCGCCGGGAACCCCAAAACGACCTTGATGCGGACCTGATCACCTTCGATTGCGATGTCCTTGATCGAGTGCGCCGCCACCAGATCTCGACCGAGGTGCGGCTCCGTGTAGCCCTTGATCGCGGATTCGATGGCTTCTTTCGTGGGTTCGGGCATGAGGTACTCCAAAGTGAATGATGATGCCGGTCCTCGCGCGAGGCTCGTGCCGTCGATGCGCACGGGGTCGTACAATCGAGTCGACAAACTTTCCGCCCACGGTTGGTATGGACGGGCGTTAAATCAAGTATCGCCGGGCCTGCCGGCCGCAGGCCACGCAGACGCGCACCGGGCCCAGGGTGCAAGGCCGCGCTGTTCCAGCAAGGAGGGCCCGTGAGATACTGAGGCCCTCCGTTCGAGACCCCTGAGCCGCTCCATGAGTGAGATCCGCGACATCCTCGTCACCAGCGCCCTGCCCTACGCCAACGGACCGATCCATATCGGTCACCTGCTCGAATACATCCAGACGGACATCTGGGCACGCTTTCAGAAGATGCGCGGACATCATTGCTGGTACGTCTGCGCGGACGACGCGCACGGCACCCCGATCATGCTGCGGGCGCGTCATGAGGGAATCACGCCGGAGGACCTGATCGCGCGGGTCGCCGAGGAGCATCGCGCGGACTTCGCGGCATTCCGGATCGATTTCGACAACTACCACTCCACCCACTCGGCTGAGAACCGCTATTACGCCAACCTGATCTACGCGCGCAACCGCGACAAGGGCCACATCAGCAAGCGCTCGATCACCCAGGCCTACGACCCGGTCGAGCACATGTTCCTGCCCGATCGGTTCATCAAGGGAGAGTGTCCCAAGTGCGGGGCAGCCGACCAGTACGGCGACAACTGCGAGGTCTGCGGGGCCAGCTATTCACCCAACGAGCTCAAGAACCCGCGATCGGCGGTCTCCGGTGCGGTACCCGAGCAGCGCGAGTCGGACCACTATTTCTTCCGTCTGGGCGACTTCGAGGCCCTGCTGAAGGATTGGACGCGCGGCGGTGGACTCCAGCCCCAGGTCGCCAACAAGCTCGACGAGTGGTTCGCCGCCGGTCTGCAGGAGTGGGACATCTCGCGTGACGCGCCCTATTTCGGCTTCGAGATCCCGGACCATCCGGGCAAGTTCTTCTATGTCTGGCTGGATGCGCCGATCGGGTACATGGCGAGCTTCCGCAACCTCTGCGACAGCCCGCGCGGGCGGGCCGCAGGGCTCGACTTCGACCATTTCTGGTCCAAGGACGCGACGGCCGAGCTCTATCACTTCATCGGCAAGGACATCATCTACTTCCATGCCCTCTTCTGGCCAGCCATGCTGCATGGCGCGGATTTCCGCACACCAAGCGCCATCTTCGCGCACGGCTTCCTGACGGTTGACGGTCAGAAGATGTCGAAGTCCCGCGGCACCTTCATCAAGGCCCGGACCTATCTCGAGCATCTCAACCCCGAATACCTGCGCTATTACTTCGCGGCCAAGCTGGGCCCGGGCGTCGACGATGTCGACCTCAGCCTGGAGGACTTCACCGCACGGGTGAACTCGGACCTGGTCGGCAAGGTCGTGAACATCGCCAGCCGCAGCGCCGGCTTCATCACCAAGCGGTTCGCCGGCAGGCTCGCACCGACGCTGTGCGACACGGGACTCTTCGACGCGTTCGTCCAGGCCGGCGAGTCGATCGCCCACGCCTACGAGAGGCGCGAGCTCAGTCGCGCTGTGCGCGAGATCATGGCCCTGGCCGACCGGGCCAACCAGTACATCGACGAGCAGGCGCCATGGGTCCTTGCCAAACAAGCCGGACAGGAGGCGCGGCTGCACGGCGTCTGCTCCCTGGGACTCAATCTCTTCCGCATCCTGATCGGCTATCTGCGCCCCATCCTGCCCGGCACCGCCGCCGATGCGGAGTCCTTCCTGCGGATCGGCCCCCTCACCTGGGCGGCGCTGGCCGAACCCCTGCTCGACCGAGAGATCGCCCCGTTCAAGCCCCTGATGACCCGCGTCGAGCCGGCCCACATCGCCGCGATGCTGGAGGCCTCGAAGGAAGACCTGAGCGCGGCCCGCCCCGCATCGGCGATTGAGCCCACCAACCCACACCTGGCTCGGGACCCGATCGGCGCTGTGGTCGACATCGAGACCTTTGCCAAGCTCGACCTCCGGATCGCCCGCATCCGCTCGGCCGGCCCAGTCGCGGGCGCTGATAAGCTTCTGAGACTCGAGTTGGACCTCGGCGGCGAGACCAGGACCGTCTTCGCTGGCATTCGTGCCGCCTACGACCCACGTGATCTAGAAGGCCGCCTCACGGTGATGCTCGCCAATCTGGCCCCTCGAAAGATGCGTTTCGGCACCTCAGAAGGCATGGTTCTGGCTGCCGGCCCAGGCGGCAAGGACATCTTCATCCTCAGTCCGGACGCGGGCGCCGAGCCGGGCATGCGGGTGAAATAGGGCGAGGATGCTGCACGCCGGCGGCTCGGCGCGTTGCCTCAAAACCCTCCTCGGCCAATCTTGTAGCGATCCGGCCCGGGGGCGTATCCTTCGAGGATTTCGCACCCGCGGCAATCCCTGGCCGCGTTTGCACAGCTCCGGTCGCACGCCCCGCAGACAGCATGACTGAATACGCCCTCATCCTTATCGGCACCGTGTTGGTCAACAACTTCGTGTTGGTGAAGTTCCTCGGACTCTGCCCCTTCATGGGGGTGTCCAAGAAGCTCGAGACCGCCGCAGGGATGGGATTGGCGACCACCTTCGTGCTGACACTCTCCTCGATCACCTCCTGGCTCGTAAACCAGTACCTGCTGGTACCGCTGGGCATCGAGTATCTGCGCATCATCGCTTTCATCCTGGTCATCGCGGCCGTCGTGCAGTTCACCGAGACCGTCATGCGCAAGTCCAGCCCCCTCCTGTATCAGGTGCTGGGGATCTTCCTGCCACTCATCACGACCAACTGCGCCGTGCTTGGTGTCGCCTTGCTGAACCTCCAGGCCAAGCGCAGCCTGGTCGAGGCGACCCTCTATGGCTTCGGTGCCGCGGTCGGCTTCTCCCTGGTGCTCACCCTGTTCGCCGCGGTGCGCGAGCGGGTTGCCGTGGGGGATGTCCCCGAACCCTTCCAGGGCAGCGCCATCGCACTCATCACCGCGGGGCTCATGTCGTTGGCCTTCATGGGTTTCGCCGGGCTCGTGTCGAGCTGACGGGGAATCGATGTGCTGACCGCCATCCTGGCTATGACCGGCCTGTCCTGTGCCCTCGGTCTCCTGCTCGGCTATTCGGCGATGCGCTTTCGGGTGGAAGGCAACCCGATCGCCGATCAGATCGACGCCCTCCTGCCTCAGACCCAATGCGGGCAGTGCGGCCATCCCGGATGCCGTCCCTACGCGGAGGCACTCGCCAGGGGTGAGGACGAGATCAACAAGTGCGTGCCCGGGGGCGAGGCCACCCTCCTGGCCCTGGCCGACTTGCTGGGACGTGAGCCCGTCGCACTGGAGATCGCCGAGAAGCCGCCCGCGGTCGCGGTGATCGACGAGCAGACCTGCATCGGTTGTACACTCTGCCTCCAGGCCTGCCCGGTCGACGCGATCGTCGGGGCCGCGAAACAGCTCCACGGGGTGATCGCCGCGGATTGTACGGGCTGCGAGCTGTGCCTCCCGCCCTGCCCGGTCGATTGCATTCGGATGGTCCCGATCGCAGCGGACATTCCGCATTGGCGCTGGCCCTACCCATCCAGCAAGTCGTCGGCCCGAGCCACCACGCCGGAGCATGAGGCCCCCCAGGCGGCCTGACCGGAGGAGACGCATGGCAGCCCTGCTTCCACTGATTGGCCGGCGGCGCCTCTGGACCTTCCACGGCGGTCTCCATCTGCCGGACGAGAAGGCCCTCTCCAACGGGCGTGCTGTCGAGGGCGCGCCCCTGCCGAGGCGCCTCATCATCCCTTTGCTGCAGCATATCGGCGCGCCGGCACGCCCCATCGCCCAGGTCGGCGAGCGCGTGCTGAAGGGGCAGTTGCTGGCGCTTGCCGACGGGAATGTCAGCGCCTGCGTCCACGCATCCAGCTCGGGCACACTGGTTGCCATCGAGGATCACCCGGTGCCCCACCCCTCCGGCCTCTCGGCACCCTGTGCGGTGATTGAGACCGACGGCGAGGACACCTGGGCCGAGCTGCCAGAGCCGATGGGGGGCTATCCCCAGCTGGATCCGGCCGAGATTCGCGAGCGCATCCGTTGGGCGGGCGTGGTCGGGCTCGGCGGGGCCTCCTTCCCGAGCAGCGTCAAGCTCAACCCGAGCACCGATCATCGGATCCGCACCCTGATCATCAACGGTGCGGAGTGTGAGCCTTACATCACCTGCGACGACCTGCTCATGCGCGAGCGCGCCGGGAGCATCCTGGCGGGTGCCCGGATCATGCGACATCTGCTCGGAGGTGCGCGGATCCTCATCGGGATCGAGGACAACAAGCCCGAGGCCTGTGAGGCGCTCCGCTTCGCGCTGGCCGAGACGGACATGCGCGGCTATACCGAGATCCGATCCATCCCGACCCTCTACCCGAGCGGCGGTGAAAAACAGCTGATCCGGATCCTGACCGGCAAGGAGGTGCCGAGCCACGCCATCCCGGCGCAGATCGGCATCGTCTGCCAGAATGTCGGTACCGCGGCGGCCGTGGCCGACGCGGTCCTAGAGGGCCGCCCCCTGATCTCGCGCATCGTCACCGTCACGGGACGCGCAATTGGCGAGCCGCGAAACCTCGAGGTGCGGATCGGCACGCCGGTCTCGGAGCTGATCGCACGCGCCGGCGGCTATCGCGAGCGCCCGCGCAAGCTCGTGTGCGGAGGACCCATGATGGGCTTCGACCTCGCGAGCGCCGACGTGCCCGTGACCAAATCGGCCAACTGCATCCTGGCGTTGACCGAGGCGGAGGCGCCCGACCCGGGTCCGGCCCTCGCCTGCATCCGCTGCGGGCGCTGCGCCGAGGTCTGCCCGGCCAAGCTGCTGCCTCAGCAGCTTTATTGGCACGCCCGGGCAAAGGATCTCGACCGGGCTCAGGACTACCACCTGTTCGACTGCATCGAGTGCGGCTGCTGCGCGCAGGTCTGTCCGAGCCACATCCCGCTTGTCCAGTACTATCGGTATGCCAAGAACGAAGTCTGGGCGCGCGAGCAGGAGAAACGCAGTGCGCAACAGGCACGCGCACGCCATGAGGCAAGGCAATCGCGCCTCGAACGCCAGGAGCGCGAGCGCAAGGCCAGGCTGCGTCAGAAGAAGGCGTCGCTCGACGCCGCCCCAGGGGCAGGACAGTCCGAGCAGGATGCGAAGAAGGCGGCCATCGCCGCCGCGCGGCAGCGCGCCGCGGCCAAGAAGGCATCGGCATGAGCGGGCCAGTGGTGTCCTCCCCGCACGGACCCCGGCCGTATCGGGTCGACCGCGTCATGCTCGAGGTCCTGTTGGCGCTGGTGCCCGGCGTTATCGTCATGACCTGGTTCTTCGGATGGGGCACGCTGATCAATATCGCCCTCGCCACGCTGGTCGCCGTCGCCGCCGAGGCTTCAATCATGCTGCTGCGGCGGCGCCCCGTAACCCCGGCCATCGGGGACTACAGCGCCGTGGTCACGGCCGTGCTGTTCGCGATCTCGGTACCCCCGACGCTGCCGTGGTGGATGACCCTGCTCGGGATGCTCTTCGCCATCGTCCTGGTCAAGCAGCTGTACGGCGGACTCGGCTACAACCCTTTCAACCCGGCCATGGCCGCCTATGTCTTCGTCCTGGTCTCCTACCCGGTGGCGATGACCACGTGGCTGGCCCCCGACGTGCTGGCCGAGCACCCATTGTCGTTTGCGGAATCACTCCGACTGATCTTCACCGGCGCCTTGCCGACAGGCCTGGAGTGGGACGCCCTCTCGGCAGCGACCCCCCTGGATGAGATGCGGGGAAAGCTCGATCAGGGTCTCCGCATCGAGGAGATCCGGCAGAGTCCGCTGTGGGGCGACTTCGGCGGCCGCGGCTGGGAGTGGGTCGCCAACGGGTTCCTGCTGGGCGGGCTCTATCTGTTGTGGCGACGCATCATCACTTGGCACATCCCCGCCGCGATGCTGCTCGCCCTGATGATCGCGGCGGGCATCTTCTGGTTGCTCGACCCTGAGACTCACCCCTTCCCGGCCTTCCACCTGTTCAGCGGTGCGGCGATCCTGGGGGCCTTCTTCATCGCCACCGACCCGGTCAGCGCCTGCACCACAAAGAACGGACAGCTCATCTTCGGGGCCTCGATCGGCTTGCTGGTCTTCGCAATCCGCACCTGGGGCGGCTACCCGGACGCGGTCGCCTTCGCGGTCTTGCTGATGAACATCGCCGCCCCGACGATCGATCACTACACCCAACCCCGTGTCTTCGGACATGCCAAAGACCGAGCCGACCGATGAAGACAGCACCCATTTTCCTCGCCGCCGTCGTTCTGAGCGCCTTCTCAGTGGCCGGTGTTGCGCTGGTTGCCGTGACCCATCAGGTGATGGATGGCCGCATCGCCGAGAACGAACGCCTGGCCATGCAGGGCAAGATCGAGTCGATCATCCCGAGCGGACAATTCGACAACGACCCGCTTGAGGACCTGATCCAGGTCAGCGCCCGCCCGCTTCTGGGTGCCGAGAGCACGCGGGTCTATCGCGTTCGCAAGGGCGACGAGCCGGTGGCGGTGATCCTGGATCCGGTCGTCCCGGACGGCTATGCGGGACCCATCAAGCTCCTGGTGTCGGTGCTGCGCGATGGAACGGTCGGCGGGGTGCGGGTGCTGCTCCACCATGAGACGCCCGGACTCGGTGACAAGATCGAGGAACGCAAGTCCGACTGGGTCCTGGGTTTCGACGGGAAGTCCCTGTCCGACCCCACGATCGAGGGCTGGGCGGTCAAGCGCGACGGCGGTGAGTTCGATCAGTTCACGGGGGCGACCATCACACCCCGCGCAATCGTCAATGCGGTCAAGAACACGCTGATCTATGTCCGGCAGCAGGGTGACACGCTGTTCGATCCGGTCGACGTGACCGCCACCAAGGGGACGGGCTGATGGCGGCCCCCCAACCCTACGGCAGCATCATCGGCGACGGTTTGTGGCGCAATAACCAGGCCTTGGTTGCACTGCTCGGCCTCTGTCCTTTGCTTGCGACCACCACCAGCGCCACCAACGGCCTCGGTATGGGACTTGCCACCACTGCGGTGCTCATCCTGTCCAATGTCACCGTCTCGCTGATCCGCAACCTCGTGCGCCCGGAGGTGCGGCTCCCCGTCTTCGTGCTGGTCATCGCCTCCTTCGTCACTACGGTCGAGTTGAGCATGCAAGCCTATTTCTACGAGCTCTATCTTGTCTTGGGTCTCTTCATCCCCTTGATCGTCACCAACTGCGCCATCATCGGCCGGGCCGAGGCCTTCGCATCCAAGAACCGGGTCGATCGTGCGCTGCTCGACGCGATCGCCATGGGCATCGGCTTCACGCTCGCATTGGTCGCGCTCGGGGGAATGCGCGAGCTGGTCGGCCAGGGGACACTCTTCTATCAGGCCAATCTGTTGCTCGGGGAGGCCGCGACCGGCCTGAGCCTGAGCCTCGGCGCTGGCTTTCAGGGCGCCCTCGTCGCGATCCTCCCGCCCGGGGCCTTCATCGGACTGGGCCTCTTGATCGCGCTCAAGAACCTGATCGACGCACGGAACAGACGCCGCGCAGCTGCGCGAGCGGCACATCCCGAGCTTCCACAGGCACCCGCGAGCGGCGCGATCGCGCCGGGCTGAGCGAATGGTTGGCTTCATAGCGCCAGGGACTGGTCCGCGAGCGCTTGACGGTTCGGGTTCTTCGACGCCGCGGACCGGTCTTGTCCCTGAGCCGCCACTTCCAACGCCCGCCTCAGCGCATCCGGGCGAACCGGCTTGGCCAAGAAGGCGTCCATCCCGGCGGCGAGGCAACGCTGCTTCACCTCCTCCGACGCATTCGCGGTCAGGGCCAGGATCGGCAGCGGTCGATCGGGCGCCTGCTGGCGATAGCACCGGGCGAACCCGATCCCGTCGAGCCCGGGCATCCGCAGATCGACGATGGCGACCCGGTAGGCCCCGGAGAGGGCCTCGGACAAGGCAGTCCGACCATCCGCCACGCGCGTGACGGCGAGCCCCATCTTGGTCAGGTGGCTGGTGATCACTCGGGCAGCAATCTCGTTGTCCTCCGCCACCAGGACAGGGTAGCGATCGAATGTCGACACCTCCCGGACGGCACGGGGTGCCGGGTCGAGCGGATCGGCTCGGGGCTCTCCCGACCGCAGCTCCGCGCGTCCGAGGAGCGATTCGGCAGCCGCGACCAGGTCCTCGGGTAGGTACGGCTTGCCCAGATAGGCGCACCGCGCCGAACCCAGGTCCGGGCGCCGTCCGGGGTAGACCAGAAAGAGGCAGGGTACTGAAGCAGCCAGCGCCCGCGTGACCTGCGCGAGCGCGGTCTGGAAGCCCAAACCCTCCGGGTGATCGGCGATGACGATCAGATCCACACCGTCGCCCCGGATGTCCGGCGCGGTGACCTGCGCGGTTTCTGCAACGGCCTCGCAGCGCGCCCCTTCCCGCTCGAGCACGGCCCGGTCGAGATCCCGGTAGGTGGCGTTCCGCTCCACCACCAGAACCCGCATGTCGCCGAGTCGCCGCTTCGGCGCGTCTCCCGGCGAGACGGCGCCGATCAGCGGCAGCCGGATCCAGAACCGGCTGCCCTGGCCCTCCTTGCTGTCGACGCCGATCGTTCCGCCCATGAGCAAGGTCAGCTCACGGGCAATGGCGGTGCCGAGACCGGTTCCTCCGAAGCGGCGCGTGGTGGACTCATCGACCTGCCGAAAACGCTCGAACAGATGCGCGAGTGCGTCTTCCGGGATGCCGATCCCCGTGTCGAGGACCTCGAAGAGCAGGTGCTGCCGGTCGAGGCCCGGCACCGCGGTTTGGACGCGCACGCGCACCAGGATCTCACCCTGCTCGGTGAACTTGATGGCGTTCCCGATCAGATTGAACAGGATCTGGCGCACCCTTAGCTGATCGCCCACCACGCTTGGCGGAACATCGGGGGACAGGTCACAGATGAGCTCCAGGCGGGTGGCGCGGGCGCGGCTCGCAAGCGCGTTGCAGACGTCTCGCACCGGGACACGCGGATCGAACGGAATCCGCTCTAACACAAGCTGACCAGCGTCGATCTTGGAGAAATCCAGGATGTCTCCGATCAGCGCGCCGAGGACGTCGGCCGAGGTGGCGATGGCCTCCGCATAATCACGCTGCTCCGCATCGAGGCGGGTACCACGGAGGAGATCGGTCATGCCGATGACGCCAGTGAGAGGAGTTCGCAGCTCATGCGTCATGAAGGCCAGAAAGTCACCCTTGGCCTTGTTCGCCTTCTCGGCCTCCGCGCGAGCCAGCTGAACCTGGCGCACCAAGAAAAACTGATAGAGTGGGAGGAGGACCAGCAGCGCCAGGAAGAAGGCCGCCTCGAAGGTGTGGCGCGGCCATTCGTCGAGCGCGATGAGGACGACCGTGTAGGCGGCGACGGCCACCGTGGAGGCGACGACGAGCTGAGACTTCCCGAATCGGGTACCGGCTGAGATGAAGACGAGGATATAGAGCAGGTAAAAGGGGCTGATCGCCTCGCGGGTGATGAAGATGGCGAGACTGATCGCGACGACATCCAGACAGATTCCCAGATAGACGCGTGCCGGCCAGTCGGGGCGACGCAGGATGCTGGCCAGGAAACCGATGTTCGACGCCAGGTAGAGTGCGAACAGGACCAGGTAATCGGGGACGTCGATCCGGTAGTACCCCGTGAAGGCAGCCAAGGCAATGTAGAGGGCGCCGAGGAGACAGGCGGTCACACGAACCAGCGCAGACTGGAATTCCGGGTTCCCGCCCAGCGCGCCTGGCAGACCGAAACGCCGCATGAGTCCGCCCATCCACCCGCCTCCCACTCCCGCCCCTGAGGACCGCACTGAACAATTCGGCCCTTCCCGCGGCACACGGAGGTGCAGCCATTCGCAGTCGCTCAAGCGATCGACAATCCGCGAACGGAAAAACCGTGTCTTGCCGCTTCGTGCTGATTCTGACCGGGACAGCCATGAATCAGCATCCCCTTAAAAGGGTCCCGCTGCCCGTTCCGCACGGGGTCAGGCTGGACATGGCCATTCGCCATTGCGGACAGGTCGCACACGAATTGTACACCTTTCTCGGGAATTCGAGCGCTTTTTGTGCTACACGGAGCAAGGCGCGGCTACCCTTCGAGGCCGACGACGTCGGCACGAGGGCACCGGGGCAACACATCCATTTGGCGTGCGTACGGCCCTGCCGCGCGGGCGGGCAGGTCGCCGAGCTCGCGCGGCGGAAGGTCCATCCGCGCCACCAAATGCCCGCCAGTTCAATTGGTTGGATGAGAAGAGAAGCCGTCGAATGTCATTCGAAGGATCATGGTATATTAGCCAATCGCTTCGCGCTCACCGGGCGATGGTTCGGTCCGATGCCGCGCGACAGGATCGACCGGTCCGTCTGCGCACCCCGCCGGATCACCGGCGGACGTGCTGCGGCTGTTGGCTCAAGAGAACGGGGAGAGAGACTATGTCCAAGAAGCATCCGATCGTCGCGGTGACCGGTTCCTCGGGTGCCGGTACGACAACCGTCAAGCGCGCCTTCGAGCACATCTTCTATCGTGACGGGATCAACTCGGCCGTCATCGAGGGCGACAGCTTCCATCGCTTCGACCGGGCCGAGATGAAGAGAGAGATGGCTCATGCGGCCGAGGAGCACAGAAACCTCAGCCACTTCGGGCCCGAGGCCAACCGGTTTGATCTCCTCGAGGACCTGTTCCGCAATTATGGTGAAAGCGGCTCCGGCAAGAAGCGCTACTACATCCACAGCGACGCCGAAGCCGAGTATCACAACGGACGCCTCGGAACCCAGCTCAACGCCGGGCAGTTCACACCTTGGGAGGATCTGCCGGAAAACACGGACCTGCTCTTCTACGAGGGCCTGCACGGCCTTGTGGTCACCGAGAGCGACAACGTCGCCCAGCACGTCGATCTCGGGGTCGGCGTCGTCCCGATCATCAACCTGGAGTGGATCCAGAAGATCTTCCGCGACAATGCCGAGCGGGGTTATTCGGCGGAGGCGATCGTGGACACCATCATGCGCCGGATGCCGGACTACATCCGCCATATCACGCCCCAGTTTTCGCTGACGGATATCAACTTCCAGCGCGTGGCGACGGTCGATACATCCAATCCATTCATCGCCCGCGACATCCCGACACCCGACGAGAGCTTCGTCATCATTCGTTTTAAGAACCCGGAAAAGCTGGAGATCGATTTCCCCTATCTGCTCTCCATGGTTCACGACTCCTTCATGTCGCGGCGCAACACCATGGTCGTGCCGGGCGGAAAAATGGGGATGGCCATGGAGATCATCCTTCAGCCCATCATCGAGCGCATGATGGAGGCCCGTAAGGTCTGAGGGCCGGGCACTGCCGCTGCGCTGCGGGGCTCGAGAGCGAGCCGGGCCCGCGGGGGAGTCCGTGGCACCGCTGCCCTGGGACGGGGCCCTCGCGCCCAGCATAGATTGGTGGGCCGCAGGCCGGGAGGAGCGCGGGTCTGTCAACCTAGCGATTCAGACATCGCATTGTCGAATCGCGAGCTGGACTCAATCGGCGCGCCGGGCGGCCTCTGCGGGGTGGGACGCCTCGTCGCTGAAATCCAGGGATTCAACGCTTAGCAAGTGGACACGGCGACTGTCGGCACGCATCACGGTGAAGCGAAACCGGCCGAGCTCGACCGATTCGCCCCGCTTCGGCAGATGCCCCAAGGCGTTGACCACCAAGCCGCCGATCGTGTCAAACTCCTCATCGGAGAAATCGCTGCCGAAATACTCGTTGAAGTCTTCGATGGGCGTGCGCGCCTTGGCACTGAACTCGTTCTTGCCGCGCCGAAAGATGCCGGGACCCTCGTCATAGTCGTGCTCGTCATCGATCTCGCCGACGATCTGCTCGAGCACGTCCTCGATGGTGACGAGGCCCGCCGCACTTCCATACTCATCGATCACGATGGCCATGTGGTTGCGGCTGGAGCGAAACTCTTTCAGCAGCACATTCAGGCGCTTGCTTTCCGGAACGAAGACTGCCGAGCGCAGCAGCTCTCGAATATTGAAGGCTCGCCGGCCGTTGCCCTTGCAGAACGAGAGGAGGTCTTTGGCGAGCAGGATACCGACCACCTCGCCCTTGTCCTCTCCCGTCACGGGAAAGCGCGAGTGGGCTGACTTGACGACGATCTCGAGGATCGTCTCCAGCGGGTCATCGCGTTTGAGATAGACCATCTCGGCACGCGGGATCATGATATCCCGGACCCGCAGATCGGAAACCTGCAAGGCCCCTTCGACCATGCTCAAGGTATCGGTGTCCAGCAGCTCGCGCTCCCGCGCGTCCTTGAGCACCTCCAAGAGCTGCTCCTTGTCTTGTGGCTCGCCCCCAAGCATATGGCCGATCCGCTCAAGCCAATTGCGTGGACGCGAACCCTCGCTAGATCGATCGCTCGTCATTGTGTGCCGTCTGTCCTCATGTTGCTGTTGTGAAGCGGGTCATCCTGACCGCACAGCTCCGGTTTCATAGGGTGTCGGGAATCCTAACCCGCCTAGGATCTGGGTCTCCAGGCTTTCCATCCGGGCGGCATCGGGCTCGGTCAGATGATCGTAATCAAGCAGATGCAAGACCCCGTGGACCACCATATGGGCCCAGTGAGCCGGCGCGGCCTTGCGCTGCGCGAGCGCCTCCCGCTCCACGACATCAGCGCAGATCACCAGATCGCCGATCAATTCGGCGATCGGATCCCGGGGATCCACCCCTGGGGGCAGCTCGAAGGGAAAAGACAGGACATTGGTGGGCCCATCGCGCCCCCGGTAGACCCGATTCAGGATCGTCGCCTCCTCTGTACCGGCCACACGGATCGTCAGGGCGGCACGAGCGCGCCGCCCCTCCAGGGCGGCGGCGGCCCAGCGCTCGAAGGCAGCGGCCTCGGGCAGGGACGTGGCCCGTGTTGCGATCTGCAGATCCAGCTCGAGTCGGACAGACACGGTCTCGCTCAACCCCCGCCTGGCTGACGGGCACCAGGAGCCGTCCGACCGCGCAGGGGACTCGGTTTCTCGAAGGCATCGTAGGCGTTGACGATGCGCTGCACCAAGGCGTGGCGCACCACGTCCCGGGCATTGAAGAAGGTGAAGCTGATGCCATCGACATCCTTCAGGATCTCCACGGCCTGACGCAAGCCAGACGGCTGCCCGCGCGGCAGGTCGACCTGGGTGACATCGCCGGTGATCACGGCGGTCGAGCCGAATCCGATCCGCGTGAGAAACATCTTCATCTGCTCGGGCGTGGTGTTCTGCGCCTCGTCCAGGAGGATGAATGAGTCGTTCAGCGTCCGACCCCGCATATAGGCGAGTGGGGCGACCTCGATGACATTGCGCTCGAGCAGCTTCGTGACCTTCTCGAAACCGAGCATCTCAAAAAGGGCGTCATAGAGCGGACGCAGATAGGGATCGATCTTCTGGGCCAGATCACCGGGCAGGAAACCAAGCCGCTCGCCCGCCTCAACCGCCGGACGGACCAACAAAAGCCGGCGCACGCGATCGGCCTCCAGTGCCTCGACCGCGCAGGCGACGGCGAGGTAGGTCTTGCCCGTGCCGGCGGGGCCGACGCCGAAGTTGATGTCGTGACTGAGGATGGCGTGCAAGTAGCTCTGCTGATTCGGCCCGCGCGCCTTGATGAGACCACGCTTGGTCTTGATGACGACGTCCGGCAGTCGCGACTCGGCCGTCTCCAACAACGCATCGGCGCCTGAATCCTGCAACGAGAGATGGATCGCCTCGGGCGTCAAGACCGCGTGCTCGGTTTCCGCGTACAAGTCCTGAAGCAGCTGCTCGCCCAGGCGCACACCCTCGGGGTCGCCGATCAGACGGAAGCTTACCCCCCGGTTGCTGATCTCGATGCCGAGACGGTGCTCCAGCTGGCGCAGGTGGCCATCGAGCTGACCGCAGAGATTCGCCAGACGCTCGTTGTCCGCGGGCTCGAGCTCCAGATCCAATGTTTGGGGCTGCGTGGACAAGCCGGTTGCCAGCCTCACCCCCCCGGGCCGGTCATCGGCATCCGCGCCGGAACGGGCCCGAGGACACGACCGCGGAGCGAATTCGGGAGCGCTTCGGTGATCTCGACGTCCACAAAATCGCCGATCAGCCCCGACGCACCGGCAAAGTTGACCACGCGATTATTCTCGGTTCGCCCGGAGAGCTGCAGCGGATCTTTACGCGAAGGCCTTTCGACCAGGACCCGCTGGATCGATCCGACCATCTCGAGACTGTAGCGCCGGGCATTGGCAGTGATGAGCGCCTGCAGCCGATCCAGGCGGGCCTTCTTTTCCGCGAGCGGCACATGGTCGGGATACTCTGCGGCCGGGGTCCCCGGCCGGCGGCTGTAGATAAAGCTGTAGCTCTGATCGAATCCGATGTCTTCCACCAGCCCCAGGGTTGCGGCGAAGTCGTCCTCGGTCTCGCCCGGGAAACCCACGATGAAGTCGCTGGAGATGCCGATGTCCGGGCGAACCTCGCGCAGTCGGCGAATCGTCGATCTGTATTCCAGGGCCGTGTGGCCCCGCTTCATCGCTGCAAGGATCCGGTCCGAGCCGGATTGCACGGGCAGATGGACGAAGCTCACCAGCTTCGGGACCTCTGCGTAGACCTCGATCAGGCCGGCGGAGAATTCCACCGGGTGGCTGGTCGTGAAGCGGATGCGGTCGATGCCGTCGATCGCCGCGACATAGCGAATCAGGAGGGCGAGATCCGCGGTGGGGTCGGTGCCCTGCTCGTCTGCGAGGGCACCTCGATAGGCGTTGACATTCTGACCCAACAGGTTGACCTCGCGGATACCCTGCTCGGCCAGATTCGCGACCTCCGCGATGACGTCGTCGAACGGGCGGCTGATCTCTTCACCCCGCGTGTAAGGTACGACACAGTAAGTGCAGTACTTCGAGCAGCCTTCCATCACCGAGACGAAGGCGCTCGGCCCTTCGGCCTTGGGCGCCGGGAGCCGATCGAACTTCTCGATCTCGGGAAACGACACGTCCACCTGGGGTCGGCGCTGCTGGCGTAACGTCCTGATCATCTCCGGGAGCCGGTGCAGAGTCTGGGGACCGAACACCAGATCAACAAAGGGTGCGCGTGCCCGGATCGCCTCACCCTCCTGGCTCGCCACGCAGCCCCCCACGCCGATGACCAGGTCTGGATTCGCAATCTTCAACGGACGCCAGCGTCCGAGCTGGGAGAACACCTTCTCCTGGGCCTTCTCGCGGATCGAGCAGGTATTGAGCAGGAGGACATCCGCATCCTCGGGGCGCCCGGTCAGCTCCAGATCCGCGGCCGCACGCAACACGTCCGCCATGCGGGCGGAGTCGTATTCGTTCATCTGGCAACCGTAGGTCTGGATATAGAGCTTGCGAAGCATGAAGCGCCTAGGGGAAGGGAGTGCGCGACCGCCCGGTGGGTCAATGGATGAGGTGGGGACAGACCGTCTACAACCCCGGGACGGCCGATCGAGTAGTCACGCAGGCGGTCATCGTCCGGTTTCCGCACCCAGGTGTCAAGCATGCCGCGGCGCTGGAGGCGGCTGGAGTGGCGGCAACAGCCCTGTCCTTCATCCCGCAGGGGTGTCGCCCGATGCGCGCCCTGTCGCCGGCCAGCCGCGCCTCCCGCGAGCGGTCCGGGTGGGATTCGGCACCGGACCGAGGGGCCGGATATATGCCTTTCATTATAAACGGGTTCTTCCCTTTGACATCTAGTGCCGATGGGGCTCGGGACCTAGGCTAAGCGTACGGGAGAACAGGCGCACGCAGTGCCGCGGGGTACATCGCGACAGCACCCGCGAGACCGGCCGGGGGCTCCTGCCCCGAGCGTCCGCTGATCCGCAGGCGCCACGGCCATCGAGCCGCGCATCGCCCGGGACCAACGACAGCGCCCCTCGGCGGCGCCGCAGGCCGGGTCACCGCCCCGACGCGATGAGCATGCCCCCGGGGGCTCCGGCGCGAGGAACGCCTGACGGGATTGCCGCAGCTGAGGGCAAGCCGTCAGGCCACCACAAGGACCCTGATAGGGAGATCCCAAATGCCGACC
>NZ_JAJDNA010000039.1 GCF_022340925.1 Thiocapsa sp. | reverse complement strand
CCAGCGGGCGCTTTCAGATCGACCGGGTGATTCCCGTCGCGGGCAAGGGCGTCGTCATCGGCACGGCAGACGACGGTGCCACCTTGCGGGACGTGGTCACAGACGTCGAGGACCTGCGTCAACGCATCAAGTACCTCTAGGCACGAGCCTGTCTGACTTGAGACTGATCTGCTGCGCAGGGGGCGACCGCGGCCATCATGATCCAGGAGAACCGGGACGAGAGCGTTCAGCAGGACGTCATCGCCTTTCTGTCTCAGCAGATCCCGAAGGGCGTGTGGCGGAACGACCGGCAGGACGGGAATGGGGATGCCCATCTCAAAGCCGGGTTGGTCGGCCCCGAGTGCGAGGCGACACAGCAGCGAGTTGGCGGCGAAGGCCACCAATGCCGCGGCAGTCAGGATCGCCGTCCTTAGCGCGTTCTGGCCATAGAGCAAAGAGATCAGCGTCGAACCTCAGTCGGCGTCAAAAGATTGCCATCCATGGCCCTGGATTTCGAGAATTCCCCGAAACGCATCCGGGGCAGGCTCTCACGCAATGACGGCGTCACAGACCAAACCGCCTCGTCGCTCCGGCAGGGACCGCGGGGCCCAGCGCCAGGGAGGGCAGGAGCTCGCAACCCGTGCCGGCGCTCACCTCTTCTTCGAGTCCAGTCGGACCTCGGGCTGAGGTTTGTAGATCACACCCCGTCTCACCAGCCACTTCTCGACCTCCACGGCCACCAGCACCAGCGCGGACACGGCGAAACAGCCGAGCAGCACGGGCACGGGCAATGGCTGCGTGTGGAAGATCCCGTTCAGCGCGGGCAGATAGACGACCAGCAGCTGTAACGCCACGGTCAGCAGGATCGCGCCCAGGATCGGCAGGTTGCTGAGCAGACCGATCCGCCACAGTGAGGCGTGCTCCGCACGGACCGCAAGGGCGTGGAACAACTGTGAGAAGGTCAGCACGGTGAACACCACGGTCTGCCAATAGGCCTCGCCCCGACTCCAGGCCCAGGCTTGGGCCGCGATGGAGAGCCCCCCGATGAAAAGGCCCACCCACACCATGTGCTGCCACATGCCGTGCGCGAAGATGCTTTCCTGCGGCGAGCGCGGAGGGCGCTTCATCAGTCCGGGCTCCGCCGGCTCGGCGGTGAGGGCCAGGCCCGGCAGACCGTCGGTGACCAGGTTGATCCAGAGGATGTGGATGGGCAGCAGCGGGACCGGCAGGCCCAGAAAGGGGGCCAGGAACAGCGTCCAGATCTCCCCCGAATTGGAGGTCATGGTGTAGCGGATGAACTTGCGGATGTTGTCGAAGATGCGCCGCCCGGCCCGCACCGCCTGGACGATGGTGGCGAAGTTGTCGTCGAGCAGCACCATGTCCGCTGCCTCCCGAGCCACGTCGGTGCCCTTCCGTCCCATCGCCACACCGATGCCCGCGCGCTTCAGGGCCGGCGCGTCATTGACGCCGTCTCCGGTCATGGCCACGAATTCGCCCTTGCGTTGCAGCGCCTCGACGATGCGGGTCTTCTGCTCCGGACTGACGCGCGCGTAGACGCGGATGGACTTCACGCACCGGTCGAAATCGTCGTCCGACAAGCGCGCCAGACCCCGGCCGGTCATGACCTCGCCGCCTTCCTCGAGGATGCCGAGACGCAGACCGATGGCGCGCGCTGTGCCGGGGTGATCGCCGGTGATCATCACCGGGATGATGCCGGCCGCCCGGCAGTCGGCTAGCGCGTCGGGCACCTCCGGACGCGGTGGGTCGATCAAGCCGACCAAACCGAGCAGGGTCAGCCCCTGCTCGATCGCGCCCGGCCGCAGGTCGACCGGCATGGCGGGCAGGCTGCGCTGCGCGAGGGCCAGCACGCGATAGCCCTTCTCCGCCAGTCGCGCCGACTGCGCGGTGAGCGCCTCGAGGTCGATGCCCGCGGTGCCGGCGACGTCCAATTGATCCTTGCACAGGCTCAGGACGGCCTCCGGCGCGCCTTTGACAAAGGCGATCACACCGCCGGCCTTCTCGTGCAGCGTGGCCATTCGCTTGCGCTCGCTGTCAAAGGCCAGCTCGGCGCTGCGGTGCAGGCGTTCCTCCAGCACCTGCTTCTGGATCCCGGCTTCGCGGGCCGCGACGTAGAGGGCCACTTCGGTGGGGTCGCCAGCCGGCTCGCCGTCGCGCTCCGTCACGTCGTTGCTCAGGGCCATCGCCTGAAGCAGCTCGCGCCAGGGGGAAGCCTCCGTTGAGGGCGGTCGATCGAAGCGCTCGCCTTGCACGAGGTACGCGCCCGCCGTCATGCGGTTCAAGGTGAGCGTGCCGGTCTTGTCGGTGCAGATGTAGGTGACGGAGCCGAGGGTCTCGACCGCAGGCAGGTTGCGCACCAATGCGTTCTGGCGGCTGAGGCTGCGCGCACCCAATGCCAACGAGACCGTGACCACGGCGGGCAAGGCCTCGGGGATGGCCGCCACCGCAAGGCTCACCGCGGTGAGGAACATCAGCAGCACCGGCTGTCCCTGCAGCAGTCCGCTGAGGAAGACCACGGCACAAATGGCAATCACCGCCAGCGCCAGGTAGCGGCCGAACCGACTCAAACGCTGCTGAAGTGGTGTCTTGACCGTCTCCTGGGTGCGCAACAGCTCGGCGATGCGCCCGACCTCGGTGGCCATGCCGGTGGCCACCACCACGCCCCGCGCGCGCCCGTGGGTCACCAGGCTGCTCTTGAACATCATGTTGACGCGGCCGCCCAGCGGCAGATCGGCGTCGGCCAGCTGCGTCGCCGCCTTGTCCGCGACCTGTGATTCTCCCGTGAGGGACGACTCGTTGGCCTGCAGCTCGACCGCCTCGATCAGGCGCAGATCCGCCGGCACCACGTCGCCCGCCTCCAGAAGCACCAGGTCCCCGGGCACCAGGTCAACCGCGTGGAGGCTCAGGTGCTCGCCGTCGCGAACCACCCGCGCCGCCAAGGGCGACATGGCCTGAAGGGCCGCGAGTGCGCGGTCGGCCCGGTATTCCTGGACCGAACCGATCACCGCGTTGATAAGGACGATCACCAGGATCGCGACGGCATCCTGGGGATCGCCGATGACGCCGGAGATGAGTGCCGCAGCGAGCAGCACCTGGATCATGAAGTCGGCGAACTGACCCAGGAACATCGCGGCCAGCGAACGGCGTCGGCTCTCGGCAAGCCGGTTCGGGCCAAGCTCCTCGCGGCGCCGCTGGGCTTCTTGACGGGTCAAGCCGCGGGCCGGATCGCTGCTCAGTGCCTCCAGGAGCTGCGGCAGCGAGCGCGTGTGCCAGTCCGGCGTCTGGCGGCTGGAGTTGTCCGAGCTCATCGGCCAAGGAGGAGGATGATGGCGATGGTGACGACGGCGATAATCAGCGTCTGCACGCCGCTGAGCAGCCAGAAGGTGCGACCGATCTGCCCCAGGAACACGCCGAGCAGGAAGATCACCCCGAGGGCGGTCACCATGGCCATGAGCAGTGGCGACAGTGGCAGGGTCAGCCCGGCCTGGGCCAGCCCCAGCGGGGAGATGATCAGGAGCGACAGCATAAAGGGCGCCAGACCGTTGACGGCGCCGATCCAGAGGGGCACCCAGCGAGCGGCGCTGCCATGGTCGGAGCTGCTCAGGTCCGCCATCATGGACGCCTCGAGCTCGGCCAGCGCCTTGCGCCGTTCCGCGCGCTCGCTGATATAGGCGCTGCTGAGTCCACTCATGGCAAGCGCGACGGCGGCGCCGAGACAGGCACTGATGACAACGTCGAGGTCTCCGCCGTCGGCCACGTAGAATCCGGTGACGATGCCGAGCATGGTCAGAGCGCCGTCGAACCCGTTGACCACGAAATAGCGGCGGACGATCCCATGGGTGCGGGTGAGATAGAGCAGGAAGCCAACCCGACCGAAGCCCATTGCGCTGCCTTACTCCGCGTCTGCTGCGGCGTGGACTTCCACCTCATCGATGCTGTGCAGAGAGCCGCCCAGCTGGTTGACCGCCTCGCGCACCTGCACCATGTCCACGTCAGACCCCTCCACCACCACCTGAAGGGTCTCGGTCTTGTCATCCATCTCGATGACCGTGAGCTTGACGCGATAGTCGTGGCCGCAGGCGGCGACGGCCCGGGCAAACTCCAGGGCATCCGGTTGGTGCGGCTTGAGGACGTCGAGGACGATCCGTTTGAGGTTAACCACGGTTGTCTGGACCCTCGGCGGCAGTTGGCAGGGACCCAGGGTGCTGCCGGCATCCAGCCCGATCGGCAGGGCGCACCGCGGCGGTGGGTCGGACAGCCGCGTGCGCTTGATCCACTCAAGTCGGCCGGCCGTTGCAGCGCCCTGAGTGCCCATGTTGAGCAACGGGCCTATCTGGCGGAGAGGGAGGGATTCGAACCCCCGGAGGATTGCTCCTCAACGGTTTTCAAGACCGCCGCTTTCGACCGCTCAGCCACCTCTCCGGTTTGATTGCACTGTTTTGGGGGCGCCCTTGGAAACGGGACGGAGCCACAGCACATCCTGGGGTAGGATAGCGCACGAGCGTCCGAGCCAAAAGCGCCGCCGTTTGCGTGCACCGAATCCTCGGGTATGCTTCCGGAACTCCATTGTCCTCGTCGAGTCTGACTCGGCGAATTCACCATTGTCTCTAGATTCGGAGTGACCACATCAATGGCCAATACTGATTTCTCGGTCGTACGCAGCACCCAGGCGGTCATCACGACCAACAAGGTGCTCAAGAACACCTACCTTTTGCTCGCCGCAACATTGGGCTTCAGCGCCTTGACGGCCATGCTGTCAATCGCGCTGGCCGTGCCGAGCTGGATGTACCTGGTCTCCGTGATCGCCGCGATGCTGATGGGCATCTTCGTGCTGCCTCGCACGGCCAATTCCTCGACGGGAATCGGTGTCATCTTCCTGATCACGGGTCTGTTGGGCTTCGGTCTCGGCTCGATTCTTTCGATGTATCTGGCCCTGCCAAACGGACCGCAGACCGTCGCGCTCGCCTTCGGGGGCACCGCGGCCATCTTCCTGGGTCTGTCGGGCTACGCCTTGACCAGCAAGCGTGACTTCAGCTTCATGGGCGGCTTCATCTTCGCCGGCATGATGGTCGTCATCCTCGCGATCGTCGCCAACCTGTTCCTGCAGATGCCGGCGCTGTCGCTTGCGATCTCGTCGGCCATCATCCTGCTGATGAGCGGCTTCATCCTGTTCGACACCAGCCGGATCGCACGGGGTGAGGAGACCAACTACATCATGGCGACCTACGGGATCTATCTGTCCATCTTCAACATCTTCATCAGCCTGCTCCAACTCCTCGGGATCATGGGCGACGAATGACGCCCTGGCGCCCGCGTAGAGGGGACCCCGGCCGCGCGCCGGGGTTTTTGTTTGTTGCACGCGGCCGTCGACTCGGCATCTCCCGCGAGCCCGGCACGCCGCCACGGCTCACGCCCGACCCATTCTCGGGTACGGTGTATTCTTGGCGTCCGGGCGCACCCTCGATGGGTGTTCACCGATGCTCGACCTGATGGGGTATTGAAGAGGTGACCTATGGAGCTAGCCTTGAAGATCGCCGCTGCCGCGGTCCTGGTGCTGCTGTTGTTCTACATGTGGCCAGCCTACAAGCATTGGCAGGAGCATGGTCCGAAGGCGGAGAAAGGTGACTGGCAAGCGGCCATCGTGCCGCTTGGGGCAGTGGCCGCCTTCGTCATCCTGCTGATCCTGGCCGTGCGCTGAGCTCGACCGTTCGTCGCGGTGGCCGATCGTCCAGAGCCGGGAGGGTCCCACGGAACGGCCGACTCAAGCCCCCACGGACGCACTGAGGCAGGAACGGCACTTAGATCTCGGCATACATTGGCCGGTCGTCCGCGAGATTGAGCCAGCCCTTAACGACGCGGTAAAGGGTCCAGAAGTAGACCACTCCCCAGACGACGAAGCCGATGAGGACGACGCTTGTGATCAGACCCACGATCCCCCAGAGCAACTGAAACCAAAAGGTGCGGATCTGCCAGACGAAGTGGGATTCGACCCAGGTGCCCCGGGCCTCGTCGAGACGAAGATAGTTGAGAATCACACCGAGAATGGACGTCACGCCAAGAATGAAGGACAGGGCCTGCAGGATGTAGACCCAGGTCGCAACCGCCTTCGGCGACGACTGGTCATCGGGGGGCTGGACGACCGGTCGACGCGCCCCGGAGGATTCGCTCATGCACGCCTCTCGGCCTACCAAGGCCGATATTCCAGTCCGGGAATCGCATCGCGATCGAACACCGGCGGCAGATCGCGCAACAGGTCATGCAGCTGATCGAAATCCATATGTCGGCCATACGATGCCTTGGCCGCATCCAGCGGCAGCTCGACCCAATAGCGAGAATGCCCCGGTTCGCAGAGGATCTGCAGTGTGTTTTCCTCCTGATCGATGATGCCGAGAAAGTCGTCCTCGCCTTGCAGTCGGGGCAGCAGCTGCTCGCGAATGACGCGACTGCTGACCTCCAAGGCGCTTGCCGATGAGACGGACTCCCCAGAGCGTTCGAACATGTAGAAAACACGATAGTGCATAATCGACGGTCTTCGCTCTGCGTCTACTGTGGAAAGGTGTCCTGACCCAATTGCCCCAGCGGCTCGAATCTCGAGAAACGACGCCGAGGACAAGCATCAATCAAGCGATTCGGGATGATTCTCGATCGGTCCGTCGGGGGAGCACACGGCGGGCCGTCGCAACCCATCGATTGGCCCGGAGCGAAAGCACGGCATAAGATGACCGCAGGTTGCGGGCTCATCCAACGCGCCGCGCCTGGACCTGGCCCGTTGAGCGGGGCACCCTGATCACTGTCCGCTCGATCCCGGAGCAAGCTGCCGGCGGCGAGCGAGCGCCGGCGGCGCTGACCTGAGCCGGGCCACGCGACGTCATCCGGAGGCATCGATGTCTGCTCTCAAGCTGAGACTCCACTGGCAGATCCTGATTGCGCTCGTGCTCGCCATCGCGATTGGGCTGCTGATCGAGCGCGACACCGGATTGTTCGGGGTCACCTTGTACGCGATCTTTGCTTTTTTGGGCGAGCTGTTTCTCAACGCCCTGAAGATGTTGATTGTACCCCTGATCTTCTCGTCGATCATCGTCGGGGTCGCCGGAATCGGCGGATCGGGCAACCTGGGGCGTCTCGGCGGGAAGACCATCGGCTATTACGCGATGACAAGCCTGCTCGCCATCGTCGTGGGCCTGCTCGTCGTCAACCTGCTCCAACCGGGTGTGGTGGAAGGATCAGCCGAAGAGGTCTTCGGGTTGACCGCGAGCAAGAGCGAGCTCGAGGCGCAGTTTGCAGACAAGGGCGCGAGCGACGTCGTCGAGGTCTTTCTGCGCATGATCCCCACCAACATCGTCGCGGCCGCGGCGGCGGGACAGATGCTGGGACTGATCTTTTTCAGCCTCCTCTATGGGTTTTTCATGACCCGTCTCAGCGGGACCTACGCGGAGACCCAATTCAACTTCTGGAACGGTGTCTTCGAGATCATGATGAAGATCACCGAGCTGGTGATGCGGTTCGCGCCCGTCGGCGTCTTCGCATTGGTTGCCAAGACGGTCACGGATACGGGTGTGGAAGCCTTCGGACCGCTCGCACTCTTTTTCTTCACCGTGGTGATCGCGCTCGGTATCCATTTCCTCGTGACCTTGCCGCTTCTGCTGTTGCTCTTGGGCCGCGTGAGGCCGAGCCACCACTACCGGGCCATGAGCGCCGCATTGCTCACCGCCTTTTCGACGGCCTCCTCGTCGGCGACGCTGCCGGTCACCATGGAGTGCGTAGAGAAGAACGCCGGGGTCTCGAATCGCACCTCGAGCTTCGTGCTGCCGCTTGGCGCAACCGTCAATATGGACGGGACGGCGCTCTATGAATGCGTCGCCGTCATGTTCATCGCCCAGGCCTACGGCGTCGAGCTGACCCTTGCGACCCAATTTCTGATCGTCACCCTCGCGTTGATGACCTCGATCGGCGTCGCCGGCATTCCAGCCGCCAGCCTGGTCGCGATCTCGATCATCCTCTCCGCCGTCGGCCTGCCGCTGGAGGGAATCGGTCTGATCCTGGCCGTCGATCGTCTCCTGGACATGACGCGGACGGCCGTCAATGTCTTCAGTGATTCCTGCGGCGCCGTCATCATTGCCAAGAGCGAGGGCGAGCTCGGCATCCTCGAGAATGCCCCACGGCAATCGACGGCGTGAGCAGACAGCGAATCCCGCCGACAGACCGCGCCCTGCAGGGTTGGGCCGAAATCGCCGGAGCGGTGGCGGTCGCGCCTCGCGGTTGGTGGCCGCGAGGCTGGCCACGCCGTTTCCCTTTCGATCCCTAATGGATTTAGGATAGCGGCCGCGCGGGGCGCGCCCCGGGGGCCGGAGCGGCCTTCACCCAGCGGGTGACCTTGGACACGACGCTGAATGCTCAACAATCCAATCACTTGCAAACGTTGCGAAGCGGTCAACCGACGTTTCTAGGTTGAGCAGCCGCTGTCGCCCGACCCCGCGACACCCTTCGACCCAGGCACCAGATCCCCGTGTCAGACCGCACCCCCCAAGCAAGCGCCGAGACCACCGCGAAGCTGTTTCGCGCGCGGGTGCTCAAGCCCGCCGAGGGCGTCTTCCTGTTTCATCCCAGGGCGATGGACCGGCTCATCACGGAGCACCTGTCCTCCGCCGCACAGGACATCTCCGTTCCGGAGCTCACCTACTACCTGATGCCGTGCGGCCCCTTTCTGACCGGTCTGGAATCGGAGAATCCGGAGGCATTGGCGGTCATCGAGGGGCTCAATTTGCCCGACTATGTCATCCTGTTGCCGATGCCGCCCGAGCAGCGGCTCGATCAGATCGGGTTCACGCGACTGCTTCGCGACTATTGGGCCCGCCGCTTCGAGGCTGAGGTCGCCCGGGCATGGCAGACGGCGCGCGACGACAACCTCGACGCCGATCGCTTCGGACCTGTCGGCCTGACCCGCGAGATCGGTGCCCTGGCCTTTGCCGAGGTCCGCGACCTCCTGACCCGAGACAAGGTCATCCCCGCAGGGATCGGCGACGCGTTTGTCTGCCGCAGCTTCGTCGCGTTGGTCACCCGTCTGCGCTATTTCTCACCGGGTGCACGCGGCTTCTTCTTCCCGACGATACGCGATTGGCGGGCACTGGATCTCTGGCTCATCGACAGCGGGCTCGACCTCCCGCCCTCGCTCCAGGGAGGTCGGCTGCCCCAACTCTTGGAGAGGACGCGCCCGGACCACCGCTGCGGCGCGCCGGCATACCTTCCCCTCCTCCCCTCGGGTCTCCCCTACGGCGATTCCGATCCCGATTTCGGGTATGTCCGCGCCGGCCTCCACACCCGGCAAGCGGACGCGCAGACCGAGGGAGCTGCAAGAGTGTTGCATCGGGGCCCGACCGAGCCGGCCTCCAACATCCGCATGGCGGAGGCGACAGGCCGGCCAGCCCCCGATGTCGAGGCACGTTGTCTCCGGGTACTGCAGCGCGCCTCACTCCTGTCTCGTCAGGACTGGCGGGCTCGCGCGCGTGACGCGACCCTGTCACTGGCCGGTCCCGTTTTCGATTGGCTGCTCGCCGTTCCGGCTGTCCGGCGGCAGCGTCGCGCTGACTCGGGGCCGCCGGGGATCGGTTCGGAGCTGCATTTGATGCTCTTCGGTCATGCCGTCCGGACCGCCCAGCGCAACGAGCTCGGCGACCGCTACGCGTCCGCCCTCGTCTTTCTGGCCTTGGCGCAGCGGCGCCTCCGCCGCATCGGCGAGCCCTGCATCCGCGAGTCCGGCACGCTCGAGCAGACCCTCGCACACCGAGCGGTCGCTGCCGAGGAGGCCCTCACCGATCTGATCGCCGCCAAATGGAAGCTGAGCCCGCGCACGACAGGCGAGCTTCGGACACTCGTCCGGCGCCTGGGCGAGGATGTGGTCAGCTCCGGCTCGGCTCGCGCGGCCCAGACACTCCTGCGCGATCTGGAACGGGTGCTGCTGGAAAGCCGCACGACCTACTACGAGCTGCGCCCAGTAAGATGGCTGGCGAGCGCCGGCAAGGTCCAGCTCCGCCGGATCCTGCCTTTCCAGGCACAGCTCAAGGCGCTGCGCGCACTCGACGGGGCAACCAGCCGACTGGAGCTGTTGGGCTGGTCGATCGACGATCTGGAGCGTTTCTCGGTCCCCTTGCAGGAGCTCTCCGATCGTCTCACCGAAAGGCTCGCAACCGAGCTCAGACCGCACCTGCGGTCGGCACTCGAGGAGGCCGGCTTCGCCGCAACCAACCATCGTGAAGAGGTGGCCGCCCACAAGATGCGGGAGGAGTTGCTGGACGTGATCCAGCGTCGGCGGCATCTCAAGTTCACCGATGTCCGCGACATCGTCGCCCGCAACATCCTTCGACTCCCCGACCCCAGCATCGAGGAGATCCTTCGAGGCGACCGCCTGGCGCGGTTCGACCGCGCCGCGGCCAGGGCCTTGCCCGGGGTCTACAAACCCGGCGAGCTCTATATCAAGGGATTGCAGCAGCTCGGCGCCCCCTTGTTCGGCACGCCGCGCGGCCGCTTGATCCTGCGCCATCTGGTCGTCCCGCTCGGTTTGGCTTTCCTGGCTCTCAAGACGCTCGACCTGTTGGTTGGTCTCGCCACCTCGGCAGGGACAGCCATTCATCTGACGACCTGGTGGGCGGTATTGGTCCTGGGGATGCTGATCAACGGGATCGCCTACACGCGGGTCGGGCGCCAATGGGCACAGGCGATCTTGCGGGGCAGCTGGTGGACACTGCGTTTGCTGTTGTTCGACGGGCTGCGCAGGCTGGTCCGCTGGGGGCCGGTCGCAAGCCTCCTCGCGACGAGCCTCATGCGCGGTCTGGATCGCAATCTCGTCAAACCCCTGTTCGTCGGGATCCTCCTCATCCTGCCGTTCCTCGGCATCGGTCTCTTGATCGACGGGTTGGACGTCGAGCTGGGGTGGTCGTTGTTCGTGCTGGCATTCGCGCTCGGCACCCTCGCCCGCAACACCCCGGCCGGCCGTCGGATGCTGGACAATGCGGCAAGCGCAACCGGTCAGTTCCTTGGGCGCGTGAACCAGACCCTGGTGATCGGCGTCGTCAAGGAGCTGCTCCACTTCTTCAAGGAAGTCACCCGCCGATTCGACCAGGCTCTGCATCGGATCGAGGAGCTGCTCAGTCACCACCTGGGGGAATCGCGCCTGCAGCTTGTGCTGAAATCGCTGTTCCTGCCGGTGTGGAAGGTCATGGAATCCGTCATCCAGTTCTACGTGACCGTCCTGGTTGAGCCCCAGGTCAATCCGATCAAGCACTTTCCCTTGGTCACCATCGCCCACAAGCTGATGTTGCCTTTCCTCCCGGCGCTCACGGGGCTGCTGGTCGCGCTCACCGATCCGGTCCTGCCGAAGCTGATCGCGTACCCCTTCGTGACAGTCACCATCCTCCTGGCTCCGGGGCTTGCCGGTTTTCTGGTCTGGGAGCTCAAAGAGAACTGGAAGATCTATGCCGCGAACCATGCCGAGGCGCGCCCCGTCGCGGGGACCGCGGGACCGGTCCAAGCGGTGCGGCGGGCCGACCTGCCGAGCACCCCGATCGAGCCGGCAGTGATCGGCAGCCATGGTGAAACCATGCGCGGGATGCTTCGCCGCGGCTTTCACAGCGGAACCCTGCCAAAGGCATTCGATCGCCTCCGACGGGTGCTGCGCAAGGAGATCCGCGACGAAAGACCCGACCCTCAAAGGCTTCGGGAGGCGCAACGCCGGCTGGCAGAGGTCGATCGCGCGCTCTGCGTCTTCTGTGACCGGGAGCTCAGCTATGCGCTGCGTCGCCGCTGCGCCGACCCGCAATGCGGTCTGGTCCGGGTCGAGACGCAGCGGCCCCGATTGTCCAGCGGCTCATTCGATCTCACCTTGGAGCTTTACGGCCGCCGCACCCCGGACATGCGACCAATCGAGCTGCGCCTCTGTGTCTGTCTGATCGAGCCGAACCTGACCCTGAAGGTCGAGATCAGTGGCCCGAAAGACGATCTCGGTGAGCCCTGCTGGCGGCTGATCCGCACGGACATCGCCGTGTTCAGCGGCCGCGCCGGGGCCACGCGTGTGCTCTTCGACCGAGTGTGATCGGAGTTGGTCCGCGCGACGTCCCTGTCCCCATGCGCCGCCATGCGGCTATCGACGAGTGCGCCCGGGGCCGCCCCGTTCGGGAAGGGCCACCAGGAAGCGGCCGGCGTTGGCCAGCTGCCGCCGCACCAGCGACCAATTCTCCTCGCGTCTGCGCGCGTCCTGGCAGCGCAACAGGCGTGCGCGCTGCGCGGCGTCGAGGCGGTCCAGGATGGCGGACCACAGGACATCCTCGACATTGTAGATCCGCCCCGCGGCAAGACAGACCGGGATCACACTCTCGATCGGGGTCGCGAGATCGGCCGCAACCACCTCCACCGCGGCCAGGATGCTCTCGGCCTTCAGGCTCTCGGGCTCAGCCAGGTCATAGGGTGGCAGCCATTCGCGCACCGGCCGCAGCCGATCGATATGGGTGAGCACCACCAAGAGCGGGGGTGGATGTCGGCTCGGCTGATCTCGCAGGGTCGCCCGCAAGGAATCCAGGACTTCGCGATCGGCCTGCCGATCCGGACGATGTGCCGCGCTGACCCAGAGGATCATGTCGGCGTTCGCGGCCGCGGAGCGCAACGTCTGATCGTCCAGTGTCTCCGATCCCGGGGTGTCGAAGACAAGTGCGATGTCGAGGCCCTCGCGCTCCAACCGGTAAGGTGTCAAACGGCGTGTGGTATCCGGCAGCAGATCGGTCGCGACTCGAAGCTGACCGAACAGGCTGTTGATCAGGCTCGATTTGCCAGCGTTGGAGCGGCCCAGGACCAGGATCCGCAAGGGCTCGCCGGCCGGCCCCGCGTCGGCGTCGCGCAGGTCGCGCCGGGAGGCGGGCGTCAGTCGCACGTCGGGCCGTTCGTCCGCCAGCAGCAGCCGGCCGCTGTACAGCTCGATGGCGTAGGCGCCCACCTTGCGCACATACTCCTGCAGCAGCCAGCGATGGATCTCCTCTTGGGCCATGGCGTAGCCACGGCCCCGCAGGTGGATCCATGCCTCGCTGAGGAGCGCGTGTGCCGGGTTGATGACCCACTGCCCGGCGCGATAGATTCCGAGCAGACGATCCGCGAAGGGCTTCCAGCGATAGGCGCGGACCAGCGAGCCCACCGTCAACCGATGGCTGAAGGGAATGTTCTCCGCAATGGTGTCGCGCAGATCGCGGCTCGCCCGCTCGATGATCAGGAGCGCATGCGGGACGGTCAGCTCCAAAAGAGGCTGCTCGACCTCGGGATGATAGTGCCGGGCGACGCGCTCCAGCGTCTGCTGGCCCAGCAGACCGAGCCGCGTCCCCTCGCCGATCGGCCAGTCCTCCGGCTTGACCTTCGCCGCGAGGTCTTCGACCAAGACCCAGGCTTCGTCGGCCTCGGGCGGCCATTCCGGGTTGGCCGCGGTCTCCACCGCCAGCAGCCACCTGCGTTCGCGCCGATGCAGCCAGAATTGCAGACCGTAGCCGGCTGCGCTGAGCACCAGAAGCGCGACCAGCCAGAGCCGCAGCGCATGCGCCTCCCATAGCCAGAGGAGCCCCAAAGGCACGAGGGCCGCGACCGGGACCGCCCACAGCGACAGGGCGGCCAGACGCACGCGATCGATGCGGGTCAGAAGCGCCTTCATGATCGGTCGGACCTGACGAGGTCCTTCAGCAGCGCCGTGCCCCGATCAAGCTCGTCGGCAAAGGCACGGCGCAGGGCCTCAGCATCGGCCGGCAGTCCGCGCCTGCGGCGCGTGAGATGAAAGCCGGCGGCCTTGCCGAGCGCATAGGTGGTGGCCCCGCTCGCGGTGGCGCCCCAGAGGGCGCCGACCGTCTGACCCCAGACCGGGATCAGCTTGACGAGCCCCCTGCCCGCGCTGCGCGCGGCATAGCCGGCGCCGATCCCGGTGCCCAACAGGCCCAGAAACTCGAGAATGGCGCGGCGATCCCATTCCTGGCCATAGAGCGCGGCAAGGCTATGGAGCATCTTGGCCTGGATCGCCGGCACGCCCACCAGATCGACCACCGGCAAGGCGCCTACGCCCGCCGCCGCGAGGGCATAGCCGAGGATATGGGGATGCGCGGACCGCTCATAGGCGTCACGGACACCGGCATCGCTGAAGAGCAACGCATGAAGACGGATCGCGGAAACGGCATCGATCGCACGCCACAGTGCCTCCAGACCGTAATCCGGCGGATCGTATCCATCCTCGGGCGCGGTGAGATCGACCGGGACCCAGCGCTCGGGAACCTCTCCCGGCAGCTTGCCCGCGCGGTCTCGCTGGGCTCGCAGCGCACGGATGAGGTCAGGAGGCACCGATGCAGGCCAAGGCTCCTGATCGAACGGGTAAGGCAGGGGATGCTCGCCTTCCGGGGGATAGGCCTCATGGAGTCCGGTCTGGGCGATCACCAGCGGCCACTCAGGGTGCCGCCGGCGGACCTCGCGCAAGACCTCGAGCACCTGCTCCTGACGAATATCCGTCGTCTTCATCACGGCCAGCAGGAGGTGCGCCTGCGACTCGCAATACCTGATGTCCGGATCCGGGTCGTAGGCGACCTCGCCGAGTCCCCGAGTGTCGAGAAAGCGAACCAGGGGGGCCTCGGTCGGAAAGTCGTAGAGACGCGTCGTCGCCGTGCAGGGCTGGAAACCATTGCCGATCTCTGCCCGAGGGCTCCCGGTCAGCGCGCGGATGATGGAGGTCTTACCGGACTGTGTCTTACCGATCATCCAGACAACCGGTAACGGGTGTCTCGCGCGGGCCGCCCGCAACGCCTCGGCGAGCGTCCCCTCGTCGATCTTCGGCTCGAGCAGGACGTCGCGTAATCCGCGCCAGCGGTCCGACCAGTCAGTCCAGCGGCGAGCGCCCATCGTCTTGTCTCGTCTGAGTGTCGTCATCGGCCACTGCCGCGACCCACCGGCAAAGCTTCATCCCCGGAATCGACCCTGAGCCAACCCCAGGCAACCGCCACCCTCAATCTGAGCGGACCCCAACGATCGCTGTCGCCTGTGCGATAATCCGCGGACACAGCCGGCCAACCCTCCAATCGCCCGCTGCACGCACCCCCGATCCATCATCATCGAGAAGCCGCTGTCATGCCTTCGTTGCCGTCATCCTTGCAAGTCCTGCCGCCCGCCCAGCCAGCGACCCTGGTGAGAGGCCAGGGCGCTGCATTCGCGTCAGTCCTGTTGATCATGGGTCTCTTGCTCGCCGGAGACACCTCGGCGGCGGCCCAACACGGTGGCAGCGCAGCATCCGGCGACGCCGACCCGATTCTGCAGATTCGTTCGGCCAGTGCACTGATCATCGACGACAAGGGTCAGCGCCTCTATGGTAAGAACACCTACCAGGTCAAACCCATCGCCTCCATCACCAAGCTGATGACGGCGATGGTCGTCCTGGACGCGGGCGCGGCGATGAATACGGCGATCACCATCGTCGACCAGGATCGCGATCGCGTGCGCAACAGCCGCTCACGGTTGCGGATCGGCGAGGCGACCCTCTCGCGCCGCGAGATGCTGACGGTCGCACTCATGTCGTCCGACAATCGCGCGGCCGCTGCGCTCGCCCGCACCACATTCCCCGGCGGCACCCCACGTTTCGTCGACGCCATGAACCGCAAGGCGCAGACGCTCGGCATGTCCGACACCTGGTTCGCCGACGCCACCGGACTGGATAATCGCAACCGCTCCACCGCGGAGGACCTGGTCAAGATGATCCGCGCCGCGGCCGAGTACCGCCTCATCCGCGAGGCCACGACGCGGGGCGAGCTCTCGGTCTATCCGTTCGCCGGTGCCGGTCCGCTAGAGTACCGCAACACCAACCCGTTGGTCAGAAACCCCAACTGGCACGTCGAGCTGAGCAAGACCGGCTTCATCAACGAATCCGGCCACTGCCTGGTCATGCAGACTCGCATCGGCGGTCGGCGTCTCTATGTCGTGCTGCTCGATGCGGTTGGCAAGCTGACCCCGGTGGGCGACTCGAACCGACTGCGGACCTGGCTCGCCGACGGGCGGCGTATCGCCGAGAACTGATCCCCGGAAGACTGGAAGACCATGCCCCCACGCACGCCCACCAACAACAGGCACAGGATTCCGATCCATTCGCGCTCGACCACGGCCAACTCTATGCCTTGGCCGCGGCTGATATCGTTCGCGCCGGACGTCGCCCGTTTCGTGCCGGACATCAATTGAAATGATGCACGAACCTCAGATTGAATCGCGTCCCCTCCGGCCGGTTCTCCACATTGGTCTCCCAATAGGCATTGGCGAAGAGATGGTTGTCCTTCGAGAAGTGGTAAACCAGGCCCGGACCGATGCCGAGGACCTGCTCCTCGCTGTCGCGAACGTCCCGTCCGTTGACCTTGCTCTCGGTGATCTGCTTCAGGTAATAGCCATTGACACCGAGGCGTAGCCGATTCGGCAGCACCTCGTAGGCGCTCGCGAAATTGAGATGGATCGCCTGGCCGGCCTGCGCGTCCTCGGCACCGAGCGGCTTGAAGGGATCTTCGTTCTCGGCGTTCCAGAGATAATGCAGGCGCCAGGAGGCGGTCCATTTGGGCGTCAGAAAGACCGTCGCGGCCCAGTATGGATTGAACGAAAACACGTTGCTGCCGACGTTGAGTGCCCGGTCCGAGTCATAGGCCCCGGTGGGGAAGATCAACTGGAATTCGACCCGCTGCACGAATCTCGGCCCGTTGGGGCCCATGATGGGATCCCATTGCAGGTAGGGGCCGATCAGGAGGTCGCCCAGATTCCCGCTGTTTGCGGACAAGGCGAAGTTGTCCTCTGGGTCCAGATCGAAGCTGGCATAGGGCAGAATCAGGTTCATGCCCCACTTACCGCCGAGCAGGAGTGGTTGATCGGACTGATAGATGAGCTGGGTCAGGCCGCTGTTGACGTCGACCTCTGCCTTCTCGAGACCGCGGGCGGTCGGCAGGCGCAGATCATCGCCGCCCGAATCCTTGAGCCGACCATTGCGGTAGAGCTGGAGATATTGCTGCACATACCAGCCCGGCCCGGCGGGCGGCGCACCGTCGAGAAAGCTGGTCGAGCCGAGATTCACCGCCGGGAGGTCATATGCCTGGGCCAGTGCAGCCATGCCCAGTCCGGCCACAGCCGCCAACAGCGTTACATTCTGGTTCGCCATCATCACGCCTCTGATTCACTCGAGCCCGTTGCTCAGTTCCGCTAGATACGCGACGCTGTCCAAAGATCGGCCGAACGCCAAAACGCACTTCCACAGCGCCTTGATCACCACTCGCCCAGGCGACCGAGCATTCCGGCACCGACACATGCCGTGGGAAGCGCCGGGCTTGTCAGCGCTTCCTCGGACGCGGCCGTGCATCGACCCGCCGAAGGCTGGAGAAGCATAAGTGAGTTTGGCCCGCGTGACAAAATGATGTCCAACCCTGGTGAGCGTCCAGCGCCTTTCCGGCACATGCCGTCATGCTGACACCAATCAGGATCCCTCAAACAGGTCGAGCTGATCCCCCGGAAGCCGCGGCGGCACACTCGAGGATCCGTTCCAGGTCCCCGTCCGTGAACCCCGGAATCAGCGGCGAGACCAGGACGCCTACGGGCACGCCGGCCTGGGCGAGCGCACGGACGGCTCCCAGACGACGCCAGGGGGCGGCGGCCCGAGGCTCCAGACAACGCGCCAGGGCGGGATCGAGCGTCGTGACCGGGACCTGCACCGCGATCAGGCGCTGCCGCGCCATGGGGATCAGGAGGTCCCGATCGCGAAGAACGGAGGCAAACTTGGTGGTGATGACGACCGGATGGCGACAGTCCGGGTTGAAGGTCGCACCGCGCCCGACCGGTCTTGCCTGCTCGCTCATCCAGGCCTCCCATCGCACCCGCTCACCGATCGGCGCAAACGGCACCGCGGCTTCGTCCCCTGACCGGACGTCCGGCCGGTCGTCGCACAGGCGGGTTCAGCCGGCCACCCGACGAAAGGCTGGCCGGTCAGGCTGAAGGCTGACCGCCGCCCGCGTTGCAGAGGATAATGCCTTCATGACGATCAAGACAGGCGAGCCCATGCGTCTGGCCTTCTCGCCCATCGGCTATGTGCGTTCCCCCTATACCGACAAGTTCGGTATCCCCCGTCAACCCGGCTTGGTCACGGCTGCCGAGGCCCGTGTGGAGCTTCTTCCGGACTATGCACGGGAAGAGGCCTTCAAGGGCCTCGATGGCTTTTCCCATATCTGGATCCTGTTCGTCTTTCATGACGACTGCCTCACGGCCGGCTGGAGCCCGACGGTCCGGCCGCCGCGGCTGGGGGGGCGCGAGAGCGTCGGCGTCTTTGCCAGCCGCGCCCCCTATCGGCCGAACCCGATCGGGATCTCGGCGGTCGAGCAGCTCGGGCTGGTCAGGGATCCAGGCGGTCTGGCGCTCAGGGTCCGGGGGATTGATCTGCTCGACGGGACCCCGGTCCTGGACATCAAGCCCTATGTTCCCTATGCCGACGCGCTCCCTGCTGCTCGAGGCGGCTTCGCCACGACGCCCGGGATCAGGGCGGGGCAGGTCATCTTCTCCGACCAGGCCTTGCAGGGGATCGCCGCAGCCGATCCGCACGGCGAGCGCCGATTGCGCGAGCTGATCGAGCAGGTCCTGGCCCAGGACCCGCGCCCGGGCTACATGGATCGCTATCCGGAACGACGGGAGTTCGGCATCAGGCTATACGATCGAAACATCCGCTGGAGGATGGACGCGGACGCCATGCGGGTGGTCTCCGTCGAACCCGTCGCCGAGGAAACCGTCAGGGGTCGGGGGAATCGGGCGGAAAGGCACGGCTGAGCCGCAAATGGGCGAAGCGTGCAATGGATTCCCAACGCTTGAAGCCATGCTGCGCTCACCGATCGTGCGGTGAGTCATCAGGTCACCACAACACAATTGGCTTTGCTTCCGGCCTGGTTGCTGATTCGATTCAAGACGCCGGATTCGGTCTCCATGGCTGCGGTGACGGGTCAGGCCCCAAACCGGCGTTGGCGCAGCGCCTCGTAGAGACAGATACCCGCGGCCACCGAGACATTGAGGCTCTCCACCCTGCCGCACATGGGCAGACGGACCAGGCGGTCGCACCGCTCGCGGGTCAGCCGCCGCAGCCCGCTGCCTTCGCTGCCCATGACCAGACCGAGCGGCCCGGTGAGGTCCGCTGCGTAGAGCTCGGTCCCGGCGTCGCCGGCGGTACCGGTGAGCCAGACACCTTGCTCCTTGAGCCGATCCATCGTTCGCGCGAGATTGGTGACCTGGACATAGGGGAGTGTCTCCGCCGCGCCGCTCGCGACCTTGCAGACCACGGGCGTGAGCCCGACCGCATTGTCCTTCGGTGCAATCAGGGCGTGAACGCCGGCCGCCTCGGCGGCGCGCAGACAGGCCCCCAGGTTGTGGGGATCCTGCACCGCGTCGAGAAGGAGGAGGAAGGGCGGGTCTTCGATCCGGTCCAGGAGTGCAACGAGGTCCTGCTCCGAACGCGCGACCGGGACCCTGATCCAGGCCAAGGCGCCCTGATGATTGGCGCCTTCCGTGACGCGTTCGAGCTCCCCGCGCTCAACCTGACGCAGCTTGACACCCGAAGCACCCGCGACATCCGCGAGCTCGACGAGGCGCCGGTCACGGCGACCGAGGTCCAGCCAGAGCTCGTCGACCCCCTCGCTTCCGAACTTCAGCGCCGCGCGCACGCTGTGGATGCCCCAAACCGGGTGCAGATCCTTGCCGCGCCGCGGCTCCCCGCCTCGACTCTCGACACCGCGGGCCGAACCCGTCATGCGACCGGCTGATGATGGCCAGGATGGCGATGAATCAGCATCTCTTCGGGGTTTCGATTTGTGGATTCAGCTCCGTCGTCGGAGTCAATCACGACGCCGGCCCCGCTCCCGCGGGCTTGCGCTTGCGTCGGCTGCGTGAGCGCGGCTTGTTGCTGCGCTCGGCGGCCGGCTGCGCCTGAGCAGGTGCCTGGCCGGCAGACCTCTGCTTGGCCTTCGGCCTGGGCTTGCGCTCGGCCGACCCCTTCGGCTCGGCCAACACGAAATCGATCTTACGATCGTCCAGGCTCACGGCGGCCACTTGGACCCTGAGGCGATCACCCAGGCGATACACGGTACCGGTACGCTCCCCGTGGAGACGATGACCGATGGGGTCGAAATGGTAGAAGTCGTTATCCAAGGCCGTGATGTGCACCAGTCCGTCGACATACACCTCGTCGAGCTCGACAAAGATGCCGAACGAGTTGACGCTGGTGATGGTGCCGTCGAACTGCTCGCCGAGCTTGTCCTGCATGAACTCGCACTTGAGCCAATCCTCCGCATCGCGGGTTGCTTCGTCGGCGCGCCGTTCAGTCCCAGAGCAGTGCTCCCCGATCTGCTGCAGTTCCGTCTTGGAGAGGTCCAGGTCCGCTGCCGTCCCTCCGGCGAGCATGTGCTTGACGATGCGATGGACGACCAGGTCCGGATAGCGCCGGATCGGTGAGGTGAAGTGGGTGTACGCCTCGTAGGCCAGGCCGAAATGGCCTGCGTTGTCCGAGCTGTACATCGCCTGCTGCATGGAGCGCAGCAACACGGTCTGAATAAGATGGCGGTCCGGGCGGTCCTCGACCACCTCGAGCAGCGCCGCGTAGTCCTTCGCGGTGGGTCGCTCGCCGCCCGGAAGCCTGAGTCCGAGCTGGCCCAGGAACTCCCGCAGATCGCTCAATTTCTCCGGGCTCGGCAGATCATGGATGCGATAGAGCGCAGGGACTTTCCTGCGCTCGAACAGACGCGCGGCTGCCACATTCGCGGCCAGCATGCACTCCTCAATCATGCGGTGAGCGTCGTTGCGGATCAGCGGGACGACCGCGGCGATACGTCCCTGGTCGTTGAACTCGAACTTGGTCTCGACGGTATCGAAGTCGATGGCGCCGCGCTCTGCACGTGCTTGGTGCAATGTGCGATAGAGTGCGTGCAGCTCATGCAGATGAGGCAGCAGATCCGCGTGGCGCTCGCAGAGCTCCACGTCTTCGCCCACGATCATGGCGGCCACCTGATCGTAGGTAAGACGGGCATGGGAGCGCATCACGGCCTCGAAAAAGCGGGTGCGCGTCACCTTCCCCTCGGCATTGATATACAGCTCGGCGGTCATGCACAGGCGGTCGACCCGCGGATTGATCGAGCAGAGGCCGTTGGACAGCACCTCCGGCAGCATCGGGATGACCCGGTCGGGGAAATAGACCGAGTTCCCCCTCGCATAGGCCTCGGCATCCAAGGCCGTGCCCGGCGACACATAAGCCGAGACGTCGGCGATACTGACCAGGAGCTTCCAGCCTTTCGGCTTGCGCTCACAATAGACGGCGTCGTCGAAGTCTCGGGCGTCGGCCCCATCGATGGTGACCAAGGGGAGCGCGCGCAGATCCGTGCGACCCGCCTTCGCCGCTTCCGGGACCTCGCTGCGGAGTCGGGCGATCTCGGCCTCCACCTCGGGCGGCCACTCCACCGGAAGGTCGTGGGCGCGGATCGCGATGTCCGTCTCCATCCCCGGCGCCATATGGTCGCCCAAGACCTCCAGAATCCGACCGATCGGCTGGGTTCGCTGGGTAGGCTGGTCGGTGATCTCGGCGACCACGATCTGGCCCTGCTCGGCCCCGGCCATCCGATCGCTCGGGATGATGATGTCGTGGTTCAGCCGCTTGTTGTCCGGCATGACGAAACCGACGCCGCTCTCCTTGTAGAGGCGCCCGACGACGGTCCGGGTCTTCCGCTCCAGGATCTCGACGACCGCACCTTCGAGCCGACCCCGTCGATCGCGGCCGGCGACCCGCACCACCACGCGATCGCCGTGGAAGAGCGCGCGCATCTCCTTGGGATAGAGAAAAAGGTCGTCACCACCCTCGTCCGGGCGCACGAACCCGAACCCATCGGCATGCCCGATCACACGGCCGGCAATGAGGTCGCGCTTGTTCACCAGGCAGAAGGCCTGATTGCGATTACGGACCAGCTGACCGTCGCGCACCATCGCGGCGAGGCGGCGCTCCAGTGCGATGAGGTCTTGCTCGTCGGTCAGGTGGAGTGTGGCGGCAAGCGCGTCCGCGCCGAGCGGTGCACCGAGATTGGAGAGGGTCTCGAGGATGAATTCCCGACTCGGAATGGGGTTCGCGTACTTTTTTGCCTCGCGCTGGCGATGCGGATCCGCATCCTTGGCGGCTGTGGGGGTTCGGCGTCGTGTCACGTGAGCTGGTTCTGTTTCGCAAAGGGTTAGTGTACCCTTGACACCCTTTGACTGTCTCACTAATATTCCGGCCTCGCTACGGATGACCGGTGTGACCGGCCGCATCCGACCTCACGCCGAGGTGGCGGAATTGGTAGACGCGCATGGTTCAGGTCCATGTGGGCGAAAGCTCGTGGAGGTTCAAGTCCTCTCCTCGGCACCACCCCATGCCAGCACACTGGGGCGCGCATCAGACCCCGGTCCGCTGCCTCTCTCGGACCATCCCCCCATCGCTGCACCGCCTGAGGAACCACCGCCCCTGATCGGAGGACGGCCGTCGGTCCACGCGGGAGCCCTTGCACAACCGCAGAGCAGAGGCCAGTCCCGGCACCGCGGACGCGCCCTGCCCTTCGTGGGGCTCGTCCGGGCCAGGTGTCTGGGAAGGTCAGAACGCCGTCAGGCGGACGCGCGACGCCTGGATCCGGGGCCGATCAACGGACGTCAGCTCTGGCGCAGTTGGACAGCATCGAAATCCTCGGCAACCGGGTGATCGCCGCAGGGGCCGGTGACCGCTTCGCGGCGCAGCGCTGTGGTCAACATCCCGGCCTGCCGGGCGGCGTCGAGCTCCTCGCGACTGTCGGAGAGGAAGAGGATGTCGCGGGCGGGCATGCCGATAGCGGCGACGATGGCGCGGTAGGCGGCGCTGTCGCGTTTGCCCCCGATCCGGGTGTCGAAGAATCCGGAGAAGAGCGGCGTCAGGTCGCCGTGCTCCGTATGGCCGAGCAGCAGCTTCTGGGCATGCACCGAGCCGGAGGAGTAGACATAGAGACGCATGCCGGCGTCGTGCCACTCGCGAAGGCGGCGGGCCGCGTCCTCGTAGACATGGCCGCGGAAGTCGCCTCGGGCGTACCCCTCCTCCCAGATCAGCCCCTGCAACGCCTTGAGCGGTGTGATCTTGAGATCAGCCGCGATCCACTCGAGCATCTCCCTGATCAGGGCATCCTCTCGAGGTGTCCCGCCGGCATGGTCGCGCGCCGCATCGAGCAGCCGCGACACCTCCGGGTCATTGCGACGCGCGCGGACGAATGCGGGGAGCCGTTGCGCCGCATAGGGAAACAAGACGTCCTTGACGAAGGAGAGGCTCGAGGTCGTCCCCTCGACATCGGTGAGGATCGCCCTGACCATTCGCGCTACTCGTAGCGTGGGAAACGTGACGCGATGTCGCTGCCGGTGAAGTTGGCCACCCAGCCCTCCGGGTTGGTGAAGAGGCGGATCGCGGTGAATGACGGGCGCGGTCCCATGTCGAACCAATGGGCCGTGCCGTGGGGAACACTGATGAGGTCTCCCTGCTCACAGATGACCGCGTAGACCCGCTCCCGCGCATGCAAGTAGAACAGCCCACTGCCCTCGACGAAGAAACGGACCTCGAATTCGGCGTGGGTGTGCTCCTCAAGGAATTTCGCGCGCAGGGCATCCCGGTCGGGATGGTCGGGCGTCATGCGCAGGACGTCTACGGAGCTGAACCCACAGTCGTTCATCAGGCGATCGATGTCGCGTCGATAGGCGGCGATCACCTCATCGGACGTGGCCTCGGCGGACAAGGCCGAATCGGCCCGCCAACGTTCGAAGTTGACGCCGATCTCACCGAGCTCGCGTCGGATCTCGGCGGGCTCTATGCAGACAGACTCGGACGGCGGCCCGTTTTCGGAATAGACGCGCAGCTCGCTCATCGGGTCATCCTCCTGGTCAGGGTTTCGCACTCGAGCAGGAACTCGAACGCCTCGGTCTGCCGACGCGCGTCGGCGACGCTGCTGCCCCAGGTGTAGAGGCCGTGGCCGGCAATCAAGTAGGCCGGCAGAACCGGCCCGTGCTCCAGCGCCTGCTCGACGCGCTGCGCAAGACGCGGGATGTCCTGGTCGTTGTCGAGAACGGGCAATCTCAGGATCGCCTCATGTGTCTCGATTCCGGGCAGCGCCTTGAGCAGCTCATAGTCGGATAGGACGAGGGCATCCCCCGCCAGGCGTGAGAGGACCGTGGCCGGGACGGAGTGGGTGTGCAGCACCGCACCGATTGCCGGGTCGCGGCGATAGAGCATGAGATGCAGAAGGCTCTCTGCGGACGGCCGACAGCCATCGGTGAGGGTGCCACCGTCAAGGTCGAGCACCATGATCCCACTCTCGTCCAGCTCGCCCTTGTGACGGCCGGACACGGTCATGGCAATCCGGCGCCCGTCGAGCCGCGCCGAAAGGTTTCCGGAGGTCGCGGGCAACCAGCCGCGGGAAAAGCAGAAGCGTCCCACGGCCACCAGCTCGGCTGCGCGTGTTCTGAAGACCTCGTCGTCGCCCATCGGATTTATGCCGCTCAAAGCGGCAATTTAAGCCAGACGCCCCGACGGGTCCACCTCATGCGGGCCGCTTGTTGGCGAGGTCCGGTCCGGACAACCCGCGGCGTGACGGCCGGGTCCAGCCGGAAGATGGACCGGGACGGGGTGGAGCGAGCGGTTACCGCTCGGAGGCTGCCCGTGGCGTGCTCGACTCAGCAGCCTCACCCGGTAGGCGAGAGGTCAAGAACCATCATTAGGAGAACCGACCGCGCGGTTGCACGCGCGGCCGGCAGCAATGGTCAAACGGGGCGCCTCCAGAAGACACCCGGGGTTGGCTCACGGCTGCCGCACCAGATCGCGGTAGGCATGCCAGGTCGCGTGGCCGAGGATCGGAAACACGACGACCATCCCGACGAGAAACGTCATGAAGCCGACGCCGACCAGCGTGGCGATCAGCGCGGCCCACACGATCATCGCCGGCAGATCCGCCAAGGTGACGCGCAGGCTCGTGCGGATAGCGGTTGCCGCATCGGAGCCCCGGTCGATGATCATCGGCACCGAGACAACCGATCGCGCGAAGACGACGCAGGCCAGAACGCCGCCGACGACCAGATAGGACACCGCCTGTGCGGCGGTCACCTGCTCGAGCACACCACCCCAGATCGTCGCGCCGACACTCGGCCCTGCACTACCCAAGGCCAGATAAAGCATCATGGTCGAGGCTGCGAACCAGACCGCGCTGATCGCCAGCAGGCCGCCCGAGAACCGCAGCAAGGCCTCGCGATTGCGCGAGAGCACCGACAGTGAGGTGTCGAAATCGCCGCGCTCACCGGACAGCCTGCGCCGTGACAACTCGCACAGGCCAGCCGTCAAAAGCGGACCGACCAGCAGGAAACCGGAGATGCTCGCCGCGATGAGGTACGGGTGGCGCCAAAAGCCAAGGATCACTGTACCCAGGATCGACACCATCAATCCGTAGGCCAGGCTGGCGCGCGGCGTGTGGCGCAGGTCATCCCAACCCCTGCTGAGCCAGACAAAGGGCCGCGTCAGCGGAATATGGGACACGGGCAGCGCGCCGACCGGATGTCCGCGCAGATGGGTTGCGGTACTCATGAGGACTCCTCCCAAGAATCGTTGTGCTGCGGCGGCGCACAGGCCCGGAGCATGACCGCGCCGTTCTCCCGCATCACAACAGGGTGCCGAAGGCCCGCGGTCTGTCACCCAGCGCTGAAGAATCGACCCTTCCCGGCACGCACGACGGCGAGGCCTCCCACTGCCCTTCGCCGAATGGCCATGGAGAAACGGCGAACCCGCCAGCTGCTGCTCCGTGCTGTTGGTTGGCGAGGATTGCTCGTCAATCAGCAAGCCATGCCGCACGTCCGGAATCCGTCCCGCCGCCGCCCGTTAAAACCAACCTTTACGCTTGGTTTTGCAACTAAGGATAGTCCTTGGGCAGGCGATTGGCAAGGTCCATACGGCCCTGCTTGGCCGGAAACCCGGACGCCCCCGGCTGAGCGGCCCGGGACCGAAAAGCGGCAGACGAAGTCCAGAGGGGGATGCTGACCAATCGCGATCCCGACCATCATCAGCTCGGAAGGCTCCCTGTACAGGCACTGAGGTGCCTGCACAGGCCGGGGCCTCCTGCCCCGGCGGAAAAATGCTCTAAACGTCCGCGCTTCCAAAAAGGCCGCTGCGCGAACGAGTGGCGCTCACCAGCTCAGCACGACGAAGCGTTGCATGCCCTCTTTCCGAACCAGAAAGAGGACCCGTCCCGTCTTGCGCCCAGCCTTGACGGCGTTCTGGAAGTCGCCGACGTTCTTCACCCATTGGCGGTTGACCTGAAGGATCAGCGTCCCTGGCTCGATTCCGGCCGTGGCGGCGATCGAGCCCGGCTTGACCTCGGTCACGAGGACGCCTTCACCGGGCTGACCGCCGAATTGCTCGGCGAGCTGGGGGGTCAGGGTCTGCACGGTGAGTCCGAGCTCGTCGCTGGTCTGGGCCGGGGCGGCAGATGCAAACGCGTCTGGGGTGAGCGTGCCGATGGTCACCTGCAGCGTCTGGCGCTCACCCTCGCGCACAATGGTGAGATCCTGACTGGTTCCCGGCGTGGTCAGTGCGACCCGATTCCGGAAATTCCCCACGTCGCTGACCGGCTCACCACGATAGGCGACAATGACGTCGCCCTGCCGCAGCCCCGCCTTGGCCGCGGGTGAATCATCGGAAACCTGGGCAATCAGGATGCCTTCACCCTGGGACATCCCGAAGGATTCCGCCAGATCCGCGGTCAAGGGCTGAATGACGATCCCCAGGTATCCGCGCGTGACCTCCCCTCGCTCGATCAACTGATTGGCGATGGCATTGGCCAGATTGATGGGGATAGCGAAACCCACGCCCATGTAGCCGCCACTGCGGCTGAAGATCGCGGTGTTCATGCCCACCACCTCACCATCGAGATTGACGAGCGGGCCGCCGGAGTTGCCTGGATTGATGGCCGCGTCGGTCTGGATGAAGTCCTCGTAGTCGTTGATGCCCAGGCTGGTGCGCCCCGTTGCGCTGACCACACCCACCGTCAGTGTATGGCTGAGTCCGAACGGGTTGCCGATCGCAACCACCCACTCCCCGACCTCGAGCTGCGATGAGTCAGCCATGGTCAGCGCGGGCAGACCACCGGACTTCAACTCGATGACCGCCACATCGGACTGTGGATCACGGCCGGTCACCTCGGCTTCGAGCTCCCGCCCATCCTGAAATGTCACGCGGATCTTCTGTGCACCCTCGACCACGTGATTGTTGGTCATGATATAGGTCTTGTCGGCCAGGAGCCCCTTCTGCGCGGTGAAGACGAAACCAGAGCCCTGCCCCATCACGCGCGGCTCACTCGGCGCCTCTGGCTGAGGTCCGCTCGGACCACCGGGAAAGCGATCACCGAAGAAGCGTCTGAAGAACTCTTCGCCGAAGGGGAACTCCTCCCCGAACGGCGCGCCGAGCGGTGCCTCCCCCATGGCGGCGCCCTGACCTTCGACCTGAATGAAGACCACCGAAGGGGAAACGGCCCGTGCGACCGAGGCGAACGCCTTGCTGGTCTCGCGCAGGCTCTCCACGCCGCCGTCCAACGCCTGCGCCGGCCCGGTCAGGAAAGCGGCCAGTGCCAGACTGAAAATGAATCGATCTGATCTCATTGTTTGCTACCTCGAGTGGATTGGCTGAGCCTGGACCCGGATGGGACCGCACCGGGTCCAGGCTCGAATAACCGCGAGAACACGCATTTGAACTGCAAAGCGGCAAGCGCCGCAACCCGCTGCAATCGGCTCAGGATCCCGCCCATCCGCGATGCCGGTAGACCCACCAACCCAGGTACTCCTTCAGCGCGCGGGTGCTGTCGGACAGCGCCTCGGCATCCGGAAGCCAGCGGATCGGGTGAGCCGGCTCAGGCATGACCTCGAAGTCGATCGGGGCCGGTATCGCATCGATGCCAACCGCACGGAAGGTCGCCAGGGCCCGCGGCATGTGCAATGCCGAGGTCACCAGCAAAACCCGATCGATCCCTTCCGCGCGCAGAATCTCGGCGGTATAGAGGGCGTTCTCTCGCGTATTGCGGCTGCGCCCCTCCAACAGCACCGCCTCGGGCGGAACGCCCAGATCGGTCAGGAACCGCCGCATCCCGTCGGCCTCGACGGCGCGCTCTCCCAACCAGGGCAGGCCGCCTCCCGAGACGATGATGCGGGGCGCCTTGCGGGCATGGTAGAGCCGCGCCGCGTGCCACACCCGATCCGCGGCCCGCCCCAGATCAGGATAGGACCAGTCAGGCGGTGCGCCCCGGATGGCTCCCCCGAGCACCACCGCCGCATCCGCGGCCGGCAAGGTCTGGACCCCCTGTTGGACGAAGCGACCCTCCAAGGAGAGACGCAGTCGATCCGATACCATAGGCATCGACCAGAGAGCGAGCCAAAGGATCCCGATCGCCAAGCTCAGCAGGGCGGCTCGGACCCGGCCCAGCAGCATCAGGACCAGCGCCAGCGATCCGAGGACGAGCGAGGCGCCGAGCGGATAGGCCAACTGGCTGAGCAACTTATCCAGGTAGAGCATGGATCTGGGCGCACCTGTCTGCGGATGCCTCGCACGGAGCGGTCACTTGGACGGCTGGCAGCGCGGGACTACTTGAGATAGCCGGGAACCACGGCGTCGACCGAGGTTGCGGCGATGCCGAGCTGGCCGAGCCCGTCCTCTCGACAGAGGCTGTCGACCTGAAGGGATCGATAGTTGTCCATGCTGAACGGGCGACCCGGCAGCTTCTCGAAGACACGCGCCTGGAGCCGGGACAGACCCTCGTTCAAACCGATGACGCGCACAGGCCGCCCGATCCGAGCCGCCGTATAGGCAAGGATGTCACGCAGCGTAAAGGTGCGTGGACCGCACAACTCATAGCACTTCCCGCTGGTCGACGTGTCTTCGAGCGCACGCAGCATGGCGCTCACGACATCGCCCACATAGACGGGTGCAAAACGCGAATCGGCGCAGGCCAGCGGGAAGGGTCCGGGGAACAGTCGCAGCAGCGAGGCGAAGCGGTTGAAGAGACTGTCGCCGGGTCCGAAGATCACGGAGGGACGAAGCACGGTCACCGCCAGACCCTTCCCCGCGGCGGCCAATGCCACGGCCTCCCCGCGCCCTTTGCTCCTGAGATACTCGCTCGGACCCGCGGGGTCCGCGTTCAGTGCGCTCATCTGCACATACGACCGCACCCCGGACTGACTCGCCAGCTGCGTCGCCAGCTCGACCATCCCGACGTGGACCGCCTCGAAGGTACGGCCGGCATCTTCGTTGAGAATCCCGATCAGATTGATCACCGCATCGCAGCCGTTCATCGGCTCGCGCAAGCCGGCCTCGTCCCAACGCTCGAGTCCGCACAGCTCGCAGCCAGGCACCAGTCTAAGATGGCGATGCCGATGAAGGTGCCGCGTCGGCACGCGGACCAGGTAGCCTGCGCCGGACAGGCGATTCAACAGATGCTGACCGACGAAGCCGGTCCCTCCAAGGACACAAACGCGCGGATGTCTCATGATGTCTAGGTCACTCCTCTGGGGCGTCTGGTCGCCCGTGATCTGGAGCCGACTGGCTGCACTGCAAAGCCACCCCGTGCCGCCGGGCCTCCGTTCGGGTCCGCAGCCGCCGACCCCTGTCTTGCGCCATCGCGGGCATGTGACCGCCCCGGGCACGGTGAACGCGGCGTAATATCCTACCGAATCGGCGGCCGGGCGGCTTGTCGCGCCTGCGGTCGCCGGAAACCGAAAGGGACATTGTCACTTGCTCGAGCTAACCGCCTATCTCGCCATCGGTGCCGCATCCGGACTACTCGCCGGGCTCTTCGGGGTGGGCGGCGGCGTGATCGTGGTGCCCGCACTCATCCTGCTCTACGCCCAAATCGGGCTGGCGACGGATTGGACACCACACCTCGCCGTAGGCACGTCGCTCGCCACCATCGTCGGCACCGGGGCGGCCTCGGCCCATGCGCATCATCGGCGCCGCGCGGTGCACTGGGGTCTGGTCGCCGGACTGGCGCCGGGAATCGTCTTGGGCGCCTGGATCGGCGCTGCCCTGGCCAGCTTCATCCCCGAGCTCTGGCTGAAGCGGGTCTTCGCCTGCTTCCTGAGCTTCGTCGGCGCACGCATGCTCATCCCCGGAAACGTGCGCCGCGATGGCGCCCTCCCGGGCCCGCTGGGCATGTGGACCGCCGGCGGGGGCATCGGGGCTCTTTCCGCGCTGGTCGGCATCGGCGGCGGCACCCTGACGGTCCCGTTTCTCAACGGCCGTGGACTCGACATGCGCGAGGCCGTCGGCACCTCGTCCGCCTGCGGCATCCCAATCGCGATCGCCGGGGCGGTCGGTTTCATGGTCATGGGCTGGGGACGCGAGGGCTTGCCGGACTGGAGCACCGGATTTATCCACTGGCCAGCGGTCTGCGGCATCCTGCTGGCCAGCATACCGACCGCGCCGCTGGGCGCACAGCTGGCGCAACGCCTGCCTGTCGCCTTGTTAAAGCGTCTGTTCGGGGTCCTGCTCTTGCTCGTCGCCATCCGCCTGGCGACCGGTGGCGACTGAGCCCGGTCAACGCCCGCCGTCGAGCATGAGCCGGCGATAGAGATAGACCTGACCTTGGCGATCCCGCAAGACCAGGCGACCCTGATCCAAGGCGTATTCGAACTCCTGAGCGAAGCTCTCGCGACGATTGGTCAGCTCGACACGATCGCCGGTCACGCGAATATCACCATCGATGGATCCGCTGAAGGGCGCATAAATGCGATAGCGTCCACCCTGAACGATCAGAAGCCCATCGTCACTGCCTTCCCAGATGCCTTCCAGCGGACCCGCACCCCACGGCATCGCGCCTGCCATCGGACCGCCGGGCGCGAGACGCCCCATCATCTCGGCCATCTGCCCCGCTTGGCCCATCTGGCCCATCTGACTCATCGGATCCATCTGCGAGCCGCCGGGGAACGGCATGGGAACCGAGCCCGGCACGCCTCCGGGCCAGGACCCGAACCCGGACGGCCAGCCGGACATGCCCATCGGGTTGCTCCACCCTTGTGGCCCCGCCGGAAAGGCACCACTGCCGGCACCGAACAGGCCCATCGCCTCCATCATCCGCACCATGGCGTCCGCCATCGCCGAGCGGTTCGGGTTGACATCGGCGGAGAGGTCGGACGCGAGCACGCCCCAGAGGCAGACGGCCATGACCGAAAGGCGGCGACGATTGGCGTTCGACATCAGCGATTCATTCAAGACTGAAAGAAGCCCGCGCCCGGCACGGGGGGAAGCCAGTCGGACACACGCGCCGGCAGGCCGAGCCGCTCGGCGTAGATCACCCGATAGGCGAGAACCCGTTCAACATAACGACGCGTCTCGCGGAACGGGATCGAGACGATCCACAGGTCAGCCTCGATACAGGCATCGGGAAGCCAGCGTGCGACCCGCTGCGGTCCCGCATTATAGGCGGCCGTGGCCAAGGCGACATGCCCAAAGCGATCGCGCATCCGCGCCAGGTAGGCACTGCCCAGTGTGATGTTCACGGACGGATCCAGCAGATCCCAACGCGTCGGCGGATCTAGATCAAGCCCCTGTGCGACTTCACGCGCCGTCCCCGGCATGACTTGCATCAAGCCGATCGCGCCCGCGTCGGATGCCAGGGTCCGGGCGAAGACACTCTCCTGTCGGATCACCGCAAAGACCCAGTCCTCATCCATGCCGATCTGCCAGGCCCGCTCGCCGATCAACGAGCGATGCTTCAGCGGAAAACGCAGGTCCAGATCGTCCCAATAGCCGGCGCTTGCCGACGCTTGGATGGCCAGATCGTGCCAGCGCATGACATCTGCCACGTAGGCCGCGGCCATGAGGTCGGGGACCTCGAGATCCCGGATCAGCTCCCGCCATTCCCGACGCATGTCGGTCTCGCGGCCCAGACGGCTCAGCTCGCGCACCCGAGCGATCGTCGGACTCGCGGCCAACGCTCGGATCCGCGCCGGCTCGGCCGGTGTCCCGGCAGGGTCGAGACGATAGCTCAGCCCGAGCCGATCGGCGGCGATGAAGGCCCAGAGGCTGCGCCCCTGCGCGGCCGCCGTCAGGGCGATCCGGGACTGCGCCTCGCGGCCGAGCGCCGCCTCGGCCCGCCCTTGCCAATAGAGCCAGCGATCGCGCTTCGCCTCGCTTTCGGGCATCCGCGCCACCCACTCGGCGACCCGATGCCAGGCTCCTTGGCGAATCGCCGCACGCAGGCGCGCCTCCTGCTCCGGAAGGTTGTGACTGGTCGCCCGTATGGCGCTCCACACCACGAGGCCGCGCGGGTCGCCTGCCTCGCTCAGGGCACGTGCGACTGCCGCATGTGCGCGATCGGAGGCACGCTCGTCCGCGGCCAGACGATGCCGCCAGGCGCCCAACGCCTCGAGGGCCGCCTCCGGCGAGCGCTGCGCCAAGCGGGCGACGCCATGCGCAAGGATCGGAGCCGCGCGAGGGTCGTTCTCCTCGAAACCGAGTGGCGCCAGCACCAAGGCGGGCTCGGCATCGACCGCGAGCCAATGGTCGTGCCAGAGACTCTCCGACGCCGGCAGCAGCCCGCCAAGATAGCGGGCGACGCCCCGCTCCCCCGCCTCCATCGCCAGACGCAGCCGGTCCCAGATGCGGGCCGGCGTCAGCTCGCCGGCGTCGCGCCAGGCCGCGAAGACCGGATCGCAGGCTTCCGGCTGCGAGCGTGCCGACAGCCACAGGGGCTCAACCTGCGCCAGCGCCTCGTCGCGGCGTCCCGTCTCGAGCAGCGAGCGCAGGAACAGACATTGCCGCACCGTGGATTGGTCGCCGCGATAGATCCGCGCATAGTCCGACCAGCGCTCCGCACCGGCGAGTCGCGCCAGATAAGCCCGGCGCAGCCGGTTGGCAAGCTGGGTCTGCGGAAAGTCCCGCAGAAAGTCCTCGATCTGGTCGTCCGATGCTGCGGGGAGGTCTCGCGCGAGCTCGGAGAAACGCAGATAAGGATAGAGGGGGTAGTCGGTGAGCTGGGCGGCCAGGCGTTGAAAGGTTTCCAGGTCCCCGCTGCTCAAAGCGCGCTGGGCCTCCAGGAAGGCGCCCCGATCATCCGCCTGCGCGCAACGGACAACCGCGAGCAGGATCGCCCCGACGGCGAGCAGGAGGGCCGGCGACCGCCGGTGCATTGAGAGCGGCGCGAGCACGGACTCGGGGATCCTGAATCGGCTTGTCGACACACCCATTGTCGGCGAAACTTCTCCCTTCTGTTGAGGCGCGACCGGGTCGCGCCGCCGCGCCGACCTGACAGGGACAACGCCATGCGCCTTCGCCACGGCTGCTCGACGCTGACACCCACCGCCGCCCTGGTGGCCACCCTGAGCGCGACGGCAGTTACCGCCGGACCCAAGCTTCAGGGGATCTACTCCAACATGGAGCCGTCGGTAGGGCAAGGGGAGCTGATCGGCATGGAGGTCTTCATCCTGCCGTACGTCGAGGGCAGCGGCGACGGCGAGGTCGCCTACACCGCTCTGATCCAGTTCGCGGACGGCCTGCCTGCCCGCCCGCAGCTCGTGGAGGCTGATGTCCAGGGCCAGACCATCGCGCTCTCGGCCATCCATCCGGTCTTCGGCGAGCTCCGATTCACCGGAAGCATCGACGGGGATGGCCTGTCTGGGCACTTCGACCAGCTCGGAGAGGTGACGCTGCCCCGCGGCGAGAGCATCTCGCAGTGGGGCTCGGGCGACCGCTAGTCCAGGGATCCAGACTCACCTTCAACCCTGAGAGAATGCCATGAAGACAGCGATCCTCGCCCTCATCTGCCTGCTCATCGGAAGTGCCATCGGCGGATTTCTCGCACTTGGTTTCGGCGCCGGGATAGGGGCCGCGAACGGACTCGTCATTGGATCACAGGCCGGTGTCTGCCTGGCCGTCGAGACTGCTGAGGAGCAGGGCCTGGTGAGCGACCCGGCGCAGAGCGATGCACTCATCGCCGCAGCGGTCGCCAAGATCCGCGACAAGAGCGGCGCGGTCCCGGCTGAAGCCGGCTTGGAATGGATCCACACTGCCGACCAGTGCCGCGACATGGTTCGCCAACTGGTCGAGGGGCCGGAGCACGTGGCCCAAGCGCCAGCTGCCCCGCGTCCGCATTGACCCGATCGGGTCGCCGCCCCGCTTCAGGCCTCGCGCCCGAGCACCCGCTCGCCCCAGTCGGCGAGTGCGTGGAGCACCTGCAGCTTGTGCGGATCCTCGGCGTATTGCTCAGACAGCGCACTCAGACGCCTCTGGTAATCCGCGAACACGATCCCGCCGCCCGCAGCAGGGTCGGTCAGGCGGGCGAGCCGGAACCGGTCCCAATCGTCGCGCTCGGCCGGGGTCAGCGTGTCCGGCCAATTGCGGGCACGATAGCGAAACAGCATCTCGCCCAGCCGCGGGTCCTGGAAGGTCGCGGGATAAGCCGCCAGCCCGGTCGGATCGAGTCGGTGGATCTCCTCCATGGCGCGACGGTCCGCGTCCGAGAAAAACCCTCCCGAGTAGAGCATCAGGTCGGGGTCGGTCTCCGCGTCTCTCGCGCCGGCGAGATGGACCGCCCGGACCTTCTGCTGCACCGCTGCCGCAGAATCGCGCAGCAACCGCGCCTGCTCCGCGATCGCCGCCGGCGCGATGTCCCAGCGCTTCGCCGCCTCGCGGGTCAGGGTGCTCATGGGAGCGAGGATGGGGGCACGATTAACGTGGATCGTCTTCAATGGAACGCGCTCCACCCCGTCGGGAAGGTCACCCGCCGGGCTGAACAGGCGGGCCCTGATCTCGTCCGCGGAGAGATCGAGCAACAATCTCGCCGGCGCGCGCAGATCGACACAAATCACGCCGTTCGGATTGGACGGATGCGAGCACAGCGGAAGCACGGGGGCGATGCAGCCCAGCGAGGCCGGGTACCGGGCCGAGACATGCAGTAAGGGGGCACGCCGGGCGAGAAGCCCCCGCACCGCCCGCTTGTCCCGCAACCTCAAGGCATAGTCGAACAACTTGGTCTGGGCACTGCGCAGCCGGCGTGCGAGCTCGATCGTGGCACGCACGTCTGACAGGGCATCATGTGCCTGACCGTGCTCGATCCGGTTGGCGTCCGTCAGATGCTCGAGCTTAAAGGAGGTCGCGCCGTCGTCGCGGGTCGGCCACTCCAGACCTTCCGGACGCAAGGCATGCGCAAGGCGCAAGGCATCGATTAGATCCCAGCGCGAATTTCCATTGCGCCACTCGCGTGCATAGGGGTCGAGCAGGTTGCGGTAGAGCAGATTGCGCGTGACCTCGTCGTCGAAGCGCATGCTGTTGTAGCCCGCACCGCAGGTACCCGCGACGCTGAGCTGGGCATTGACGACGGAGGCGAACTCAGCCTCGACCAACCCCTCGCGGTCGGCGATCTGCGGTGTGATTCCGGTTACCAGGCAGGCCTCCGGATGGGGCAGCAGATCCGTCGCGGGCCGACAATAGACCAGGCACGGCTCGCCGATCTCATTCAAATCGACGTCCGTGCGGACGCTCGCGAACTGGCAGGCTCGGTCCCGGCGCGGATCAGCGCCCCAGGTCTCATAGTCATGCCAAAGGAAGGTCGGCGTGCCCGGGCGACCAGCCAACGCGGCGAACGAGTCGGCTCCCGCGCTAGACCTTCTCGCGGATACGCGCACTCTTGCCGGTGCGACCGCGCAGATAATACAGCTTGGCCCGGCGCACGTCGCCCTTGCGCTTGACCTCGATCCCCGCGATCGCCGGGCTATGCGTCTGAAACACGCGCTCGACGCCTTCGCCATGTGACATTTTGCGGACCGTGAAGGCCGAGTTCAAACCCCGGTTGCGGATCGCGATGACGACGCCCTCGAAGGCCTGCAGACGTTCGCGCGTCCCCTCCTTGACCTTGACCTGGACAACCACGGTGTCGCCGGGAGCGAAGTCCGGCACCTCGGATTTCGTTTGCTCGTTCTCGAGCTCGAGAATGATGTTGCTCATGGTTTCCTTCGGCTCCTGTTCTCAACCGGTTTCGTCCCGAAGATTCAACCGGATATATTCATCGAGCAGCGTCTGCTCGTCTGGACTGAGGCCGCGCCGCACCAACAGGTCCGGACGACGCTGCCAGGTTCGCCCGAGCGCCTGTTGCCGCCGCCAGCGCTCGATCGCGCGATGATCCCCGCCGATCAAGACGGCGGGGACCGCGCATCCGTCGACCTCGAGCGGCCGGGTATAGTGCGGACAGTCCAACAGCCCATCCGTGTGCGAATCCCGAGCAGCGGACTCGGGATGACCGAGGGCACCGGGAAGCAGCCGGATCGCAGCGTCGATCAGGACCATCGCCGGCAACTCGCCGCCACTCAGGACGTAGTCCCCGATCGACCACTCTTGATCGATATCGCGCTCGATCAGTCGCTCGTCGATGCCCTCATAGCGACCGGCGACCAGGATCCAGCCGGGTTCCGTCGCAATCTCCTCCACCGCCGCTTGATCCAGCAGCCGACCCTGAGGCGAAAGATGGGCAACCCGGCTGCCCGGCGCCTCGGCGCGGGCAGCGGCGATCGCGTCGCGAAGCGGCTCGACCTTCATCACCATCCCGGGACCGCCGCCATAGGGTCGGTCATCGACCGTGCGATGCCGATCATGCGCGTAGTCGCGCGGGTTCCAGAGATGCAGCTCGGCAATCCCGTGCCTGAGTGCACGGCCGGTCACCCCCTGATCGAGGAGGATCCGGAAGAGCTCCGGTAACAGCGTCACGACATCGAAGCGCATCGCGGACACCCCGCCGGGTCGCCGCTGATCCCGGTCAGCCCCGACCGACCCTCCAACGTCACGTCCAGCCCGTTTAGAAGGACGCGTCCCAGTCAACCAGCATCCGAGCCTGCTCGAGATCGACGTCCTTGACGACATCACCCCACACGAACGGGAGCAGGCGCTCTCGATCACCCCGGATGACGATGACGTCATTCACGCCGGTCGAGAACAGACGATCGATCACACCGAGATCGGTACCCTCCGTCGTGACGACCGACAGGCCCTCAAGATCGATCCAGTAGAACTCGTCGGGCGCCGGGGGCGGAAGTTGCTCACGCCGGACGGCGATCTCCTGGCCCACGAGCGCGGCGGCCTGGTCGCGATCCTCGCAGCCTCCCAGACGGACGACCAGACCCTTGCCGTGGCGTCTCCCTTCCTGCACCGTCCAGCCCCTCGCGTCGGTGCCCAGCAGCCAGGGTGAGTAGCTGAGGATGCCGTCACGCGGGTCCGTCTCCGAGGCCACCTTCAACCAGCCGCGGACCCCATAGACCCCGGCGATGCGTCCTACGACGATCCTGGTCGAATCCGGGTCGCTGTCCACCTGTCAGACCAGTCAGGCGGCCCCTGCCACCCTAGGCCGCAACCGGCGTCACCGCGGCCGCCTCGCGCGCCGCCTGCTTCAGCAGCTGCTTCACCCGCTCGGTCGGCTGAGCCCCGCGACTGATCCAGTAATCGGCGCGCGCGCGGTCCACGCGCAGCGCGACCTCGCCGCCCCGCGCCAGCGGGTTGAAGAATCCGATGCGCTCGATGTAGCGGCCATCTCGCTTGGCGCGAATGTCGGCAACGACGATCTGGTAGAAGGGGTGTTTCTTCGAGCCACCCCGAGACAAACGAATCGTGACCATTTGCTGTCCTGGATCAGGCGTTTGGGCTTCGCGCAGAAGCCTCTGCGGGTAAACGGGCAAATATACAGAATCTCCGGAGAAATGGAAGTGCGGATGACATGTCGCCCGGGAAACGCACCTCGTCTCCAGAGTCCGATGGTCTGGGTGGGGTGCCTCGGCCGGGCGGTTTGCCGGAAGGCGATTCCCGTTGCGTGCTGACTGTCGGCCAGGTTGGCCAGGCCATCAGTGTTCGCTCGCACCTCGGGCGCTCGCGGAGGCCAGGGCCCGGCGGAGATCGGCCTCCAGTCGCCCCAGCTCCTGACTGGCTGCGGCACGCGCACGCTTTCCCTGATCGGCGATTGCCAGGCTTTCCTCGATGGTCTCGATCAGGGCCTGGTTGGCCTGCTTGACCACCTCGATGTCGAAGACCCCCCGCTCGATCTGGCGGCGCGCCTCGGCGTTGGCCGATTTGAGATTCTCCGCGTTGGCCCTCAGCAGATCGTTGGTCAGGTCGGTCGCCGACCTGAGGGTGTCGGCCGCGGCACCCGAGCGATAAATGGTGACGGCCTGAGCCAATTGCTGCCGCCAGAGGGGGACGGTATTGACCAGGGTCGAGTTGATCTTGTTGATCAGCCCCTTGTCGTTCTCCTGAACAAGGCGGATGCTCGGAAGGCCCTGCATGGTCACCTGCCGGGTGAGCTTGAGGTCGTGGACACGACGTTCCAGGTCATCCCGGGCACTGCGCAGGTCTTTCAGCCGCTGCACCTCGACCATATCCGCGCCCGACTCGACGCGAGCGGCCAGCCCGGGGATCGTCGTCGCATCCAGCTCGGCGAGCTTGTGCTCGCCTGCCGCGATGTACTGCTCCAGGGTCCGGAAGTAGTCCAGATTGGCCGCATAGAGCCGGTCGAGCGCCGTCACATCGGTCAGCAGCTTGGTCTTGTGCCGCTCCAGCTGTGCGGAGATGCCCTCGATCTGATCGCGCACCGCCTCGTATTCCTGAAGGAACTTGACCACCGGGCGACCTTTCCCGAGCAGGCGCGCCACCAGCCCGGGTTTGCGGTTGGGGTTCAGGTCATCGACGTGAAACCCCTTCAGCGTGGTCACCATCTCGCTCAGCGCGGCACCAGCCGGCCCCACATCCTTGGCCCGCACGCCCTCCAGCATCTGGTCGGAGACCTCGGTCAGCCGCTCCTGGGCTTTGGCCCCGAAGAAGAGGATCGAGTGCGTGTCGTTGAGGTCCAGCTCCTGGAGCAGGCGTCCGATCTCGTCCTCGCTGATCGTCGCCACGTGCGCCTCTGCGACGGCTGTCAGGGGCTGGGCCGCCGCATTCGCCGGATCGGCGGGGACGGCCTCCGCTGCCGGCTCGGCGGCGAGCGTGGGTCGGTCGCCGGTATCCGGGCGACTGGCTTGGGCGAAGGTGGATGCCAGCTCGGTTCGTTCTTGCTCGTTCACTCGATCTCTCCCCATCCGTCTCGATTCTCACGCACCATCTGTCATCAGCACCCGGTCACGCTACATCTCAGCCCGACGGCGGTGTCGTCACTGGATCCCTTCGCGCTCCAGCTGTTTCTTCAGCACCTCGATCTGTACGTCGAGGTCCATGACATCGGTACTTAGCAGACGCCGCTGCTGCTGGTCGAAGACCTCCTCGACCGTCACCAGCACATTACGAAAATTCTGCTCCAGCTCGCGGGAGTCCACCAGACGATGGGTCCGGGCATAGCCGTCGGTGACCTGCTTGACGCCGTCGAGATAGACGCTCAAGAACTTGCGCGCACGAAACAGATCGGTCGGTCGGTCCGCGATCTGATTGAGAATCGACCGGCCCTGCGCGCCGATCCGCAGCAGCCGGGCCTTGAGCTCGGGATTGGCGATAGCAATCGTCGCGCGGTCCAGGTCGATCAGCTTGCGCTCGGCCTCCGCCAAGGCCGCCGCGACGGTCCGCACCCGCTCGTCTTTGGACGACAGGGCGCGGGGCCGCCCGAGTGGCTCGAACGCATACAGGAGATGAAACCCGAGCATCGCCACCGCAGCGAAGGCGAGGCTCATCCCCCAACCCTGTCCGACCGCAACCAGCGCGGCAAGCCCGGTCGCCAAACCGGTCAGCAGACCGCCGATCGTCTTCAGAGGGACCCGCTGCAGACGCGTGAACCGCAGGATCTGCTCGGCATGCTCGGCCCGCAATCCCCTTCGGGTCAGGTCGGCCGCGGCCATGAAGAGGGCAAAGATCGCTCCATCGGCCAGAACGGCGTCCAGCCGCCCGGCACCGAGCCCGACCAGCGCACCGATCAGCAGCGGGATCGGCAAGATGAACAAGAGCGTGCCTTTCGCGCGCGGGCGTCGCAGACCTTGGGCGGCCTGCTCACGACCGGGCTTGGCGCCGAGGATCAACTCGGTCAGGCCCAGGGTTCGACGCTGCTCGGGGGGCGTGCTCACCGGACCGGCCGTCAGAGTGCGAACATGGCCTGGCACGAAACCAGACCCACGCTGCAGGTCAGCAAGACGCCACCGAGCACCCGGATCCCCCAAGGTGGCCGATAAGGCAGATTAGGCTCGCCTTGCTGTGGGACGGGCATGCTCGGATCTCTCCTGGCGGGTGGTTCGATACACGTACGGCTCTTCGTTCCGCCGCCTGTCGGGCCATCGAGCGGCCATGATAGCACTGCCAATTTCTGCGTCCTGCGCACCTTCGCGGGTCCAATCTGGTCATCCGTGCGAATCACCAGCCATCCGTGCCTTCACCCGGTGTTGCGCATCCCCGCGGCAATCGCGTTGATCGATCTCAGCAAGGGGTCCAGCCATTGCTCGCGTTTTTCGTCCTCCAGCTCGCCGCGGTAGCGTTCGAGCAGGGCGACCTGGATGTGATTCAAGGGGTCGAGGTAGATGTTGCGCCGCGCCAAGGAGCGTTGGAGATCCGGGGTCTCCTCCATCAGACCGCGCAGGCCGGCGACGTTCATCACCTGGGTCAGGGTCCGCTCATACTCGGCCTCGATGATCTTGTAGATCGCCTCGGCCCGCTCGCGGTTCTCAGCCAGACGCGCATAGGCCCGGGCGATGTGCATCTCCGCCTTGAACAGCGACATCTGTGTGTTGGAGAGAAGGGCACGGAAATAAGGCCACTCCTGATACATCTTCTGCAGCTTGGCGAGCCGTTCCAGATCGTTTCCGCGATAGCGCTCCAGCGCATGCCCGATGCCGAACCAGGCCGGCAGGGTGTGCCGCGACTGGGCCCAGCCGAAGACCCAGGGGATAGCGCGGATCGAGCTCAATGAGCGGTCGGCCTTCTTGCGGTGGGAAGGGCGCGAGCCGATGTTCAGCAGGGCGATGCCATCGAGTGGTGTGCACTCGTAGAAATAGTCCAGGAGGCCGTCGGTTTCCTGGACCAGGCCCCGATACGCCTCCTCGCCGTAGCCGGCGAGCTCGTCCATGATGCCGAGATAGTCCTTGCGGTCTTCCGGAGGCGACTCGATCAGGCAGCGGCTGGCCTTGATCAGGCCGCTGATGCCCATGGTGAGCTCGTAGCGCGCCGTCTCCGGGTTGGCGTAACGGTAGGAGAGCACCTCGCCCTGCTCGGTAAACTTGATCTGGCCATGCACCGTGTCCGTCGGCTGCGCCAGGATGGCCTCATGGGTAGGGCCGCCGCCACGCCCGATGGTGCCGCCGCGCCCGTGAAACAGGCGGCAGGAGACCCCGTGATCGTCGGCCAGCTGGATCACCTTCCGCTGCGCCTCGTAGAGCCGCCAGCCCGAGGCCAGGATGCCGCCGTCCTTGCACGAATCCGAATAGCCGAGCATCACCTCTTGCTGATTGCCCGACGCCTTCAGCAGCGCGCCGTAGGTCGGATCCTCAAACAGCCGACCCATCACGTCGGCGATCCGGTTCAGATCGTCGATGGTCTCGAAGAGGGGCGAGATCTGAATGTGGCAGAACCAGCCCTGGCGATCCTTGCCGGCGAGGCCGGCCAGACGCGCCAACAGCATGACCTCCATGACATGGCTGGCGGCATGGGTCATGGAGACGACGTATTGACCGAACAGACTCTTGCTGATCTCGGCGCGCATCTGGGCCATCACCTCGAGGGTCTCGAGGGTCTCGCGTGTCTCCGGGGTCAGGGTGGCCTTGTCGATCACGAACGGATGCGGATGCGCGATCGCCTCGGCCAGCGCCAACAGGCGTTGCTCCTCGTCGAATGCCTGATAGTAAGGGGCGCCGGTCTGTCGGGCGAAGAGCTCGGTGACGGCCTGGGTGTGACGGGCCGATTCCTGGCGGATGTCCAGGTAAACAAGATGGAATCCAAACGTCTCGACGAGTCGGATGAGATCCTGTAGCGGACCGGCGGCCGCGTTCGCATCGCCGTGGTGATGCAGTGAATCGCGGATGAGATACAGATCGGCGAGGAAATCAGGCTCGCCGTCGTAGCCTTCCGGGAGATCGGGATCGTAGCGACCCGCCATCCGGGCGCGGATGCGCTCGAGGTTGGCGCTCAGGCGATGATCCATCATGGCCAGCTTGCGCCGGTAGGGCTCGTGGACATACCGCCGGAGGCTCTGTCCCATCGTCTCGACCCAGTAGTCCTCGTCGGCATCCAGACTGTCCAAGAAGGCTGGTGACGGCTGACACAGCGAGCTGGCGTGACTGAGCATGCGCTGAAGCATTCGAATGCGCTCGAGATAAAGCTCGAGCACCAGCTCGCCGTGCATGCGCACCGCCAGCTCGGTGGTCTCAGGCTTGACGAAGGGGTTGCCGTCACGGTCCCCGCCGATCCATGAGCCGAAACGAATGAAGCTCGGGACCCTGATGCCGCTCTGCCCGCCATACACCCGCCGGACCGCCTTCTCCAGAAAGCGATAGACCTGGGGTACGGCCTCGAACAGCGACTCGCGGAAGAAATAGAGTCCCTGGCGCACCTCGTCAGTGACCTGGGGCTTGTGAATGCGGACCTCGTCGGTCTTCCAGAGGATCTGGATCTGGGTCAGGATCGCCTGGAGCCGCTCCTCCAGCTCCTCGTCGTTGAGCTTGCGCCGATGCAGATCCTGGCCGAGCAGAAAGATCCGGCGGAAATCCTCCAGGATGGTCCGCCGTTTGGCCTCTGTGGGATGGGCGGTGAAGACCGGCAGATACACCAGGTGCTCGAGCAGGCTCTGAAGGTTCTCGGAGCTCACGCCGTCGGCGTGGAGCTGGCGCACCATGTCATCGAACGAACCCATCCAGAGCCGCTCGCCCGCCGCGATGAGGTCCATGCGCGCAAGATAGGCACTCAGCTCCTCGGCGGTATTGACCAGTCCGAAGTAGATGTTGAAGGCGCGGATCACCTCCGAGAGGGTCTGCGCATCCAGCCCTTCGATCCGCTTGACGAGCTTCTCGCGCAGCTGCGGATCGTCCCGCTCCCGCAGCTGCATGAAGCCATCGCGCAGCCGCTCGACGATCACCAGGACACGCTTGCGGCTATGCTCGCGCAAGACCTCGCCGAGCAAGGCGGTGAAGAGCTGGACGTCACGCTCCAACCCGTCGTCGTTCGAAATCTCGTTCATCGGGGAAGACTCGGTGTGCGGGGGACTGCCGACCGCGGCCGGTGGCGCACAGGATATCACCTTCCCCCTGCCCATCTTGCAAAAGCCTGGGCGTCCGGGCGCTGTCGATCTTCGCCTGAATGAGGGCGACTGCGGGCAGTCTTGCGTGCTGACAAGGCGTGGCGAACAGCAATCGTGGTTCTTCACCCGGTTCTCAACCGGCGACCGACGCACGCGCCGCTGAGGGCTCGGGTGCAGCGACTGGCGCACGCACCGAGGTCGGCGTCCCGCTCCCTGCGCCGCTCGTGCAAAGCGCTGTCCCGGTTGCCGCAAGTGCGCGCGCCGGCGAACGCGCTGTCATGCCTGATTGGGGGCGGCGGCGCACGCCGCCGGGCGGACCCCGCGCACGCGAAGGCAATGCACGCTGAAGAGCCCCTCGGGGTCGGTCCAGACCTGCTCGGAGAGAAAACCAGCATCCCGGGCAAGCCGCTTAAAGACCTCGGTGCCATACTTGTAGGAGCTCTCGGTGTGGATCGTCTCGCCTGCCCGAAAATCGAAGGCCGCTCCGGCGACCCGCACCCGCTGGTCGACCCGGCTGACGAGGTGCATCTCCACACGGCTCTCGGCGGCATTGAAGAAGGCGCGGTGCGCAAAGGCGTCGAGGTCGAAGTCGCCGTCGAGCTCGCGGTTGATCCGGGTCAGGAGATTCAGGTTGAAGGCCGCGGTGACGCCTTGGGCGTCATCGTATGCTGCGTTCAGGATCGCCGGATCCTTCGGCAGATCGACACCGATCAGGAGGCGACCGCCCGCGCCGAGCAGTCCGGCGACGCGGCGGAGGAGCAGGCGTGCATCGTCCGGATCGAAGTTGCCGATGCTGGAGCCCGGAAAAAAGGCCGCGAGGTCGGTCCAGTCCGGCTCCAGGGGCAGCCTGAAGGGGGCCGAATAGTCCGCGCAGGCAGCACGAATAGCGAGGCCGGGGAAGCGTTCGGCCAGGGCGTAGGCAGACTCCAGCAGGTGCTCCCTGGAGATGTCGACCGGCAGGTACGTCCTGGGCCGAAGGGCGGCCAGCAGGATCTGGATCTTGAGACTGCTCCCGCTGCCGAGCTCGATCAAGACATTGTCTCGACCCAGGCGGTCGGCCATCTCGGACCCGTATTCCCGGAGGATGCCGATCTCGGTGCGGGTTGGATAATACTCAGGCAGCTCGGTGATGGCGTCGAATAGCCTGGACCCATGCTGGTCGTAGAACAGCTTCGGAGAGAGCCGCTTAGCCGGCCGTCCAAGCCCCTCGAGCACCTCTGCACACACATCGGCCGGGGTCGGGCGGTAGTCGAAGAAACGGACCGAGCCGGACGGCTGACCCGAGCGCCGTCCCCCTCCCTGCCCCTCCTCGGTCGTCGCCTGCGGATGTCTCCCGGGATTCGGTCGTTGCAGCGCACCGAGGTGAGTCATCGTAGCGTCTCCGCGAGTCTGAATCCCTTGAACTGCCAGCGCTCTTGGGGGTAAAAGAAGTTGCGATAACTGGCTCGGAGATGGTCTCGCGAGCTTGCGCAGGAACCGCCCCGCAACACCATCTGACCACACATGAACTTGCCGTTGTACTCACCGAGCGCGCCGGACGGAGACTGGTAACCCGGGTAGGGCAGGTAGGCCGAAGCCGTCCATTCCCAGACGTCCCCGAAGAGCTGGACGAGTCCGTCCCGATTGGTTGCCTGGTCGCGGCGTGCCGGTTGCGGATGGAGGTAACCGTCCTCGACGAGGTTCCCGCTGATGGGCCTGCCTGCGGCCGCATGCTCCCATTCAGCCTCGGTCGGCAGCCGCTTCCCGGCCCAGGTGGCAAAGGCATCGGCCTCGTAGTAGCTGACGTGACAGACGGGCTCAGCCGGGTTGACCGGACGCATCCCGCCCAGGGTCATCACCTGCCACGCACCATCCCGCGATTCCCAGTACAGGGGCGCCCGCCAGCCGCCCTCGCGGACCGCCGCCCAGCCGTCGGCAAGCCACAGGGCCGGCGTCTGATAGCCCCCATCGGCGATGAACTGGAGCAACTCGCCGTTCGTGACAGGTCGATTCCCCAGGGCATAGGGCGAGAGAAAGGTCGAGTGGCGGGGCCACTCGTTGTCATAGGCAAACCCGACCGGGTGTGCTCCGATCTCGACCAGTCCGCCCTCGAAGGTCACCCAGCGCAGCGGCTCTGGTTCGCCGAGCGGAGCCGTGAGCAGCTCTGCCCGATAGGCGGGGCGCAGCGGATTGTGTGCAAAATTCTGCTTGATGTCGGTGACGAGCAGCTCCTGATGCTGCTGCTCGTGATTCAACCCGATCCGAATCCGCTGCTCAACCACCGGCCAGTCGGCCGATCGGCAGTGCTCGATCAGCCGGACCATCGACTCATCGACGTGATGGCGGTAGGCGTAGACGTCGGAAACCGTCGGTCTCGACAGCAGACCCCGCTCAGGACGCGGCCAGAACCCGGTTCCGGTCTGCTCGTAGTAACTGTTGAAGAGATACTCGAAGCGCGGGTGAAAGACCTGATAGCCGGGCAGATACGGGCGCAACAGGAAGGTTTCGTAGAACCAGGACACGTGCGCCAAGTGCCATTTCGGGGGACTGGTCTCGACGCGGGTCTGCAGGCCGAAGTCCTCGGTGACGAGGGGCTCGCAGAGGTGCTCGGTGAAGGCGCGGATACGCCGGAAGTCCCCGGACAGGTCCGCTCGCACGGCATCCGCCGCACCAGCGCTCGATGAGGAAAAGTGCATCTGGGTCTCGCTCTCGATAATTGATGGGCCATAGCCACGAGTCACAGGGGACGGATCGAGCAGGCCATCCTGGGGACGCACGGGCCTGAGCGACGCCGGCCAGTGAGCGGGGACGCGCCGAAGGGCGCACCTCGTCCGTGCAGGCTTGGGGGGGCCGGCCCCGGCCGTTTGCTGCCTCGCCTGGGATGGTGTGTCCAGCCCGGCGGATTTCCAGCCTACGGGGAATGTTTCGGCTGAGACTCGGGCCCCTGCCGGTGGTGAAAAATCCGGCGCCTCCCCCTGCACGCTGGCCTCGAGCTCCCCGAGCTCTGTTAGGGACCGCGGCGAGCGCGTCGTCGCCCGATGCTTTCCGGGCATGACCCGACAAGACCAGCAACTCCCCCGGATTCTTGGCCTCAGCGGCGGCTTCTTCCAGGAGCGCAAGTCCCTTGTCCGGATCGAGGCCGCTGCGGGGCAGACTCGCACCCAGGGCCGCCTTTTCCAGGGCCTCGAAGCAAAGATCCTCCGCTTGCCCGCAGAGATCTAGGGCATAATCGGGGATCACCGCCGTCGTCCGCGGCCAACGCCTGGTCGCGACGCGCCGATCGGCCAGGAGGCCCCGGCGGGCGCGATCTTGCGGGCTGGCGAAGCGCCCGTCTAGGGAACCTCAGCGGACGCCCCATTTAGGTGGCATGGGATCAAAACCGATCAACAGCATCGCCGGACTCTCGCCGCGATCCGGGAACTGGAGCATCCGATGACCCGCAACCCCTTCTTTCCGAAATTCGCTGAGCTGCCAGCCGAGATCCCGATCTTCCCGTTGGCCGGGGCTGTGGTGATGCCGGGCGTTCAACTGCCGCTCAATGTCTTCGAGCCGCGCTACCTGAGCATGGTCTTCGATGCCTTGGCATCGGACCATCTGATCGGGATGATCCAGCCGACCAGTGAGACGATGACCGAAGACGTACCTGAGATTCATCGCGTCGGATGCGCAGGGCGGGTGACCTCCTACAGCGAGACGAGCGACGGCAGGATCGTGCTGGTCCTCACCGGGGTGTGCCGCTTCCAGGTGGTCAAGGAGATCTCGCAGAGGCGCGGCTATCGACGGGTCAGCGTCGATTGGGAGCCATTCGCGGCAGACTATCGAGAGAGTGATTCAGTGATCGCCGATCGCAAGGGCTTTCTGACCTCTTTGAAGGCGTACTGTGCCTTGCGGGGCGTCGAGGTGCCCTGGGATGATGTCGAGCAGATGGCAGACACGGACCTCACGAACCTGCTTTGCGCACACCTACCGCTCAGTCCGGAAGACAAACAGGCGCTGATCGAGACGCTCCCGACGGTTGACCGGGCCGCGCTCATGAGAGGTCTGTTGGACATGGCCGCGGCGGCAAGCATGGAAACTGCGGAGCACCGGCATTGATCTGGCGCCACCAGGCGCTGGCTGGGGCGGCGGTCGATGTCGGCCGCCCCTCGTCAATTGCGAAAGCGCATGCGCCACGCAGCCGCTCTCAGGGTACAACCGAACGAACGAGCACAGCGGCCGTGAGTCGGGTCGGGGTTGAAAACATCCCGCGCGTGCACATGTCGACATCGTCAGACGTGAGACCCTTCAGCGATACGAGGAAAACGACGCCATGGCAGTGAGCTTGACGGAAGCAGCCGCAAACCATGTTGCGGCCATGTTGGACAAGCGCGGGCACGGCATTGGCCTGCGTGTCGGGACCCGCAAGAGCGGATGCACCGGTTACGCCTACAATGTCGACTACGCGGATCAGGTCGAGCCGACAGACCGGATCTTCGAGAGTCACGGCGTCAAGGTCGTCGTCGATGAGGACAGCCTCAGTCGGATCGACGGCATGGAGATCGACTTCGTGCGATCCAGCTTACTGAATCAGGGATTCGAGTTTCGCAACCCGAGGGTCAAAGACACCTGTGGCTGCGGCGAGTCCTTCAGCGTCTGACGCCAGGACCCGAACCGATGCTCAACGCGGAGATGACCGAGATCATCGAGAACTTCGAGTTACTCGGTGACTGGGATCAACGCTATCAATATCTGGTAGAGATCGGCGAGCGGCTGACTCCGATGCCCCCCGAGGACAAGACCGACGCCAACCGCGTCACGGAGTGTATGAGCCTGGTGCACGTCTCGGCCCACCCGGCCCCGGACCAGCCGGGCCATCTCGTGTTTCGCGGCGACTGCGATACGGCCATCATCAAAGGCGTCGTGGCCCTCCTGGTCGGACTTTTCTCCCGCAAGCGCCCTGACGAGATCGCCGCACTGGATGTCGAGACGCTCTTCGAAGCACTGCGACTCCAGGAGCATCTGAGCCCGAATCGGCACGTCGGTGTCTATGCGATCGTCAACAAGATGAAGGGCCAGGCGGAGTCCGCTTCCCGCGCCGGGCATTGAGCCGGAGCGGGTTCGCGCGGCAGCGGGTGCGATCGCCGGCGGCCGCAAGCCGCCGTCGCCGACCCACGGCTGCGCGGATCCGGTGTGCGACCGTGCGCTGCGAGCATCGCTGCTCAAACCAGCCCCTTTTGATATCCCGCTCACCCCCGATGCACCTCTTGACGCTGGTTTTCGCCGTGATCGCTGCCGCGGCCCTGACGGTCCCGTCCTCCGCCGTTGCGGTTGCCGTCACTGTAGCGGAAGCCAGGCCGATCCCGCTCGCCGAGCGCGTGGAGGCCTTGGGGACGCTGAAGGCCAACGAATCGGTCACCATTTCTTCCAACGTCACCGAAACCATCTCGGCCATTCACTTCGTCGACGGGCAGCGGGTGCGCGAGGGAGACGTCCTGGTTGAGCTGACCAGTGTCGAGCAACATGCCCAGCTCGACGAGGCGCAGGTCCGGGTCGGTGAGGCAGAGCGTCAATATCAGCGCGTCAAGGCACTCGTAGCCCAACGATCGGCCTCCGAATCCCTCCTCGACGAGCGCAAGCGCGACCTCGACACCGCCCGGGCCATTCTGGTCGCGATCGAATCGCGGCTCTCCGACCGGCTCATCAGGGCCCCTTTCGACGGCGTGCTGGGTCTGCGAAATGTCAGCCGTGGTGCCTTGGTGGAACCCGGGGACGTGATCACGACACTTGATGACGACAGCCTCATGAAGCTCGATTTCACGGTCCCGAGCGTCTATCTGACCGCGCTTGCACCCGGTCTCCGGATCGAGGCGCGCACGCGCGCCTTCGGCGACCGGCTCTTCGAGGGCGTCGTGCGCGGCATCGACAGTCGCATCGATCCGGTGGCGCGATCGATCCAGGTGCGTGCACTCATCCCGAACCCCGAACGCTCCCTGAAGCCCGGCCTGCTGATGCAGGTCGAGCTCTTGGTCGACCCGCGCGATGGCCTCGTCATTCCCGAGGCGGCCGTCCTTCATCAGGGTGAGGCACACTTCGTGCTCGCCGTCGTCGATGCCGAGGGGGGTCTTACCGCGGAACGGCGCCCGATCCGCATTGGGACGCGTAAACCGGGCCTGGTCGAGGTGCGGGATGGGCTCGCGCAGGGCGACCGCGTCATCGTGCACGGCCATGGCAAGATCCGGCCCGGTCAGCCAGTCGAGATCCTCTCGACCGACAAGGATCAGCCCTATCTGCGGCCCGGGACGGGGCAGATCCCATGATCCTGTCCGACATCTCGGTCACCCGCCCGGTCCTCGCCACCGTCCTGTCGCTCTTGCTGGTCGCCTTCGGGCTGGTGGCCTTCGACCGCCTGCCCCTGCGCGAGTACCCGGATATCGATCCGCCCGTGGTCTCGATCGAGACCATCTATCCCGGAGCCGCGGCCAACGTCGTCGAGACGCGCATCACCCAGCTCATCGAGGATCGGATCGCCGGTGTCGAGGGTATCCGCACCGTCGAGTCCGTCAGCGAGGACGGACGCTCGGCAATCACCGTGGAGTTCAGTATCGACCGCGACATCGACGGCGCGGCCAACGACATCCGCGACCGCGTCTCGGGTGTCCTGGATCAGCTCCCGGCCGAGGCCGAGCCGCCCGACATCCAGAAGGTTGACAGCAACGAAGACGTGATCATGTGGCTGAACCTCGTCAGCGACCGCATGAGCGTGCCCGAGCTGACCGACTACGCGCGGCGCTACCTGGTGGATCGTTTCTCCGTGCTGGACGGGGTCGCGCGCATCCGCGTGGGCGGTAGCCAGGTGTACGCCATGCGGGTCTGGCTCGACCGCAACGAGCTGGCCGCCCGCGGCCTGACGGTAACGGACGTCGAAGCCGCCCTGCGGGCGGAGAACCTCGAGCTCCCCGCGGGTGGGATCGAGTCGGTCGATCGGCAATTCGGCGTGCGCATGAGCCGGGCCTTCGAGGAGGCCGACGATTTCGCCCGCCTGGTCCTGGCGCGCGGGCGCGACGACTATCTGGTACGTCTCGGAGACGTTGCGCGGGTCGAGCGCGGCACCGAGGAAGATCGGACCTTCTTCCGCGGCAACGGCGTGCCCATGGTCGGAATCGGCGTGATCAAGCAGTCGACCGCCAACACCATCGCGGTGGCCGATGCGGCGAAGGCCGAGGCGGCGCGGATCAACCCAACGCTGCCCGAGGGCATGGCGATCAAGCAGAGCTTCGACTCCTCGGTCTTCATCAAAGACGCCGTCAAGGAGGTCTACAAGACGCTTACCATCGCCATCGGGCTGGTCATCCTGGTGATCTTCCTCTTCCTCGGCAGCGTGCGGGCCATGCTGGTGCCGGCGGTCACCGTGCCCGTGTCACTGGTCGCCACCTTCACGGTTCTGCTCGCACTCGGATTCTCTCTCAATATCCTCACTTTGCTGGCGTTGGTCTTGGCGATCGGCCTGGTGGTCGACGATGCCATCGTGGTGTTGGAGAACATCCATCGACGGATGGAGGAATCTGGTGAGACGCGGCTCGTGGCCGCTTATCGCGGGACGCGCCAGGTCGCATTCGCGGTGGTGGCGACGACCGTCGTTCTGGTCTCGGTTTTCGTGCCGATCGCCTTCCTCCAAGGCGACGTCGGGCGGCTCTTCGCCGAGTTCGCGCTCACCATGGCGGCCGCGGTGTTCTTCTCCTCCTTCGTTGCCTTGTCATTGTCGCCGATGCTCGCGTCCCAGATCCTTCCGCGGGTGCATCGGCATGCCTCGCTGAGCCAGGCGGTCGAGCGGGCCTTTCAGCGGGTCCGACGCGGTTACGCCACCCTCCTGAGGCTTCTGCTGCGCCAGCCTTGGATCGTGCTCTTGGCCTTCATCGCGACGCTCGCCGGGGCAGTCTGGCTGTTCGGTCAGATCCCGAGGGAATACGCACCGAAAGAGGATCGCGGCGCCTTCTTCGTGCTGGTGAACGGCCCCGAAGGGGCGTCCTATCGGTACATGAGTGTCTACATGGACGAGATCGAGCGCCGGCTCATGCCCTACGTCGAATCCGGCGAGGCGATCCGACTGCTGGTACGGGCGCCACGCACCTTCTCCAACACCGCGCTCTTCAACACCGGCATGGTGGTGATGGTGCTCAACGACTTCGAGCAGCGCCGCTCCGGTTGGGTGATCATGGACGAAGTGCGGGTCAAGCTGGCCGACCTGCCCGGCGTGACCGCCTTCCCGGTGATGCGCCAGGGTTTCGGTGCGCGGATCCAGAAGCCGGTTCAGTTCGTGATCGGCGGAGGAACCTACGAAGAGCTCGCCGAATGGCGGGACACCCTGCTTGAGGCGATCGAGCGGGACAACCCCGGCCTGACGGGGATCGACTGGGACTACAAGGAGACCAAGCCCCAGCTCAGGATCCAGATCGACTACGATCGGGCGGCCGATCTCGGCGTCACGATCGGCGACGTCGGACGCACGCTCGAGACCATGCTGGGGTCGCGCAAGGTGACGACCTATCTGGACGGGGGCGAGGAATACGACGTCATCCTCGAGGGCGAGCGTGACGAGCAGCGCACCCCCGGAAGCCTCGAGAATCTCTATGTCCGATCCGATCGCAGCGCCGAGCTGATCCCTCTCTCCAATCTGGTGAGCGTGATCGAGTCGGCCGATTCACAGAGCCTCAACCGGTTTAACCGGCTGCGAGCCATTACCATTGAGGCCAACCTCGATTCGGGTCTTGCCCTCGGTGATGCGCTGAGCTACCTGGAAACCAAGGTCGCGGAGCACCTGCCGGAGCAGGCCCAGATCGATTACAAGGGGCAAAGCCGCGACTTCCGCTCGAGCAGCCAGGACATCCTGTTCGTCTTCGCGCTGGGCCTGTTGGTGGTCTTTCTCGTCCTCGCGGCGCAGTTCGAGAGCTGGGTTCACCCCCTGGTGATCATGCTGACGGTGCCGCTTGCGATGGCCGGCGCGTTACTTGCGTTATGGCTCGCCGGACTGACGCTCAATCTCTACAGCCAGATCGGACTCATCATGCTGGTCGGGCTTGCTGCCAAGAACGGCATCCTCATCGTCGAGTTCGCAAACCAGCTGCGCGACCGGGGCAGGGCCTTCCGTGAGGCGCTGGTCGAAGCGGCCGAGGTCCGTCTGCGCCCCATCGTCATGACCGGAATCACCACCGCCGCCGGATCGGTCCCTCTCCTCCTCTCCAGCGGTGCCGGCGCGGAGACGCGCTCCGTCATCGGCACCGTCATCCTCGCCGGCGTCCTGGCCGCGACCCTCTTCACCCTCTTCGTGGTCCCGGTCGCCTACGATCTGCTCGCCCGCCGCACCGGCTCGCCCGGCGACGTCAAACGCAGGTTGGAACGCGAGATGGGTGAATCCTGACGCACATGCCCGGTCATTTCCGTGGTCGCGCGTCTGGTCGCCGTTCATCCTCCGGAGGCTGAATCAGCACCCGGACAGGTGCATAGGTGCGTCTGTGCTCGGGGCAGGGCCCCAAACGGCGCAGTGCCGCCAGGTGGGCGCGTGTGGGATAGCCCTTGTGACCGGCAAAGCCGTAACCGGGAAACGCGAGGTCCAATTCACACATGAGGCGGTCGCGGGCGACCTTCGCAAGGATCGAAGCTGCGCCGATCGAAGGGACCGACCCATCGCCGCCGATCACCGCCTGGGCCTCACAACCCACATCCGGACAACGATTCCCGTCGACGAGGACCCGGTTCGGGCGGATGGCCAGCGCCGCGACGGCACGCTGCATCGCTACCAGGGATGCCTGCAGGATGTTGATCCGGTCGATTTCCTCGGCGCTCGCCCAAGCGACCGCCCAGGCCAGGGAGCAATCGCGGATCTCCAGCTCCAGCGATTGGCGTCGCGCCGGGGTCAGTGTCTTGGAGTCGGCAAGGCCGGCGATCGGCCGGAAGGGGTCGAGGATCACGGCGGCGGCGCTCACCGGGCCGGCCAGGGGTCCTCTACCCGCCTCGTCGACCCCGGCGACCAGGATGGGGGTGTCGCTCGTGCTCACCCGCGCCCCCTGCACGTCATGTCCGGCGCGGCTCACGGCCGATCAGCTCCAGGACGGCCTCGGCGGCGGCGCCGGCGGCGTCGTGCCGGAGCCGGAGATGGATACGCCGGTACTCGGCCTGAATCTCGGCGACGCGTGCCGGGTCGTCCAGAAAAGCCAGCACGGCCCGCGCCAGCAGCTCGGGACGGCAGCGCTCCTGAATCAGCTCAGGTGCCAGCTCCCGCTCCGCCAGGAGGTTCGCCATCGCGATATAGGGGACCTTGATCAGACCGAGCTGTTTGACCAGATGATAGGAGATCGGGTGGACACGATAGGCCACGACCATCGGACGTTTGCAGAGCAGCGTTTCCAGGGTTGCGGTGCCGGAGGCAGTGAGCACGACATCCGCGGCGGCAATGACCTCGCGGCTCCGACCGTCGACCAGGGTGACCGGCAGACTCGGAGCGACCCGCTCCAACTCCCCGACGAATCGCTCGCGCACACGAACGCTGACCAGAGGCACCAGAAAGTGCAGATCACCGCGGGCCGCAAGGCACTGGCTGGCTGCCTCGATGAAGGGCCCGGCCAAACGCTCGACCTCCGCCATCCGACTGCCGGGCAGAACGGCGATCAACGAGCCGACCCGCGGCATTCCCAGGGCGCGCCGTGCGGCACTCCGATCGATCTCGATCGGAATCTCGTCGGCGAGCGGATGCCCCACATAGCGAGCCGGCACGCCGTGCCGGCGCAGGAATGGCTCCTCGAACGGAAAGACACTCAGCATCAGATCGACGGCACGGCGGATCGACTTGACCCGACCCGGACGCCAAGCCCAGACGGTTGGGCTGACCAGGTGCACGGTTCGAATGCCCACGCGACGCAGCCGCCGTTCGAGCCCCAGATTGAAGTCGGGTGCGTCCACCCCGATGAAGACATCGGGGGGGGTTTGACGGAAATAGTGCTCGAGCTCCCGCCGCAGTCCGAGGAGCTCGCGAAGCTGGGCGAGAACCTCCATGAGGCCCATCACAGACAGCCGCTCCATGTCGAAGAGGCTCTCGCAACCCGCCTCCAACATCCGGGGTCCGGCGACACCGACGAAGCGGACGTCCGGGACGCGCCTGCGGATCTCACGCGCTAGAGCGGCACCCAGGATGTCGCCGGACGCCTCGTTTGCGACGATTCCGACTCGCAACATCAGCGCACGATGCTGCGCGTGCTGTCGTCGATGAAGTCAGCCAACCGGGTGATCTCCGGCACGCTCTCGGCCATCGCGCGCAGCTCGGACACGGCCTCTGCGAGCTTGAGATTCGCCAGATACAGCGTGCGGTAAGCGCGCTTGATCACCTGAATCGTCTCATCCGGGAAGCCGCGGCGCCGCAGTCCCTCGGCATTGATCCCGTGTGGCTCGGCGGGCTGTCCACTGACAGTGACGTAGGGCGGGACATCCTTGCTCAAGACAGACCCCATGGCGCAAAAGCTGTGCGCACCGATCCGACAGAACTGATGGACGATCGTGAAGCCGCCGAGGATGGCCCAGTCGTGCACCTGCACGTGCCCACCGAGCGATGCGGCATTCGCCATGATCACCTGATCGCCGATGCGGCAATCGTGGGCCACATGGGTATAGGCCATGAAGAGATTGTCGCTGCCGATCCGGGTGACGCCCTGGTCTTGAACGGTCCCGCGATGGAGGGTGGCAAACTCGCGAATCTGGTTACGGTCGCCGATCTCCAGATGGGTGGACTCACCGCCGTACTTCTTGTCCTGCGGATCCTCACCGACGGAGGCGAATTGAAAGATGCGATTGTCCCGACCGATCCGTGTCGGTCCTCTGATCACGGCATGCGGCCCGACCCGGGTGCCGGCCCCGATCTCGACGTCGGGTCCGATCACAACGAAAGGCCCTACCTCGACACCGGCCTCCAACCGCGCGGACGAATCGATGACGGCGGTGGGGTGAATCAAGCAGTGAAATCTCGTGCCGTGCACATGATCTCAGCGCTTGCAACGATGCGATCATCGACGCGCGCCTCACCGTCGAACTTCCAGATGCCACGACGCACCGGACCGAGCTTCACATCAAGAATCAACTGGTCTCCGGGCTCGACCGGCCGTTTGAAGCGGGCCTTATCGATCCCGACAAAATAATAGAGAGATTTCTCACCCACCTCATCAGGACGCGAGGCCATCGCCAACAATCCCGTCGCCTGCGCCATGGCCTCGACGATCAGGACCCCGGGCATGACCGGACGCACCGGGAAGTGACCCATAAAAAAGGGCTCGTTGTAGGAGACATTCTTGAGGGCGACCAAATACTCGTTGATCTTGAAATCGACGACTCTGTCGATCAATAGAAAAGGATAGCGGTGCGGCAAGAGACTCAGCACCTTATGGATGTCCATTGTGCTCACGGCGTCCTCCGAGCGGCCAAGACGCGCGTCCGCGTGCGTCGGCGTCAGATGCGATCCCTCCATTCTAGGTAGCCTCCCGCCCTTTTGCTTCATTCATCGTATCGATACGCGCCTCAAGTTCTCTGATGCGACGCGCCAGCTCATCCAGATGTTTAAAACGGGCCACGTTGCGTCGCCAGTCCGCGCTTGGCATCGCCGGGATGCCGCTGCTGTAGGAGCCGGGCTCCAAGACCGATCGGGTCACCATCGCCATGCCGGTGAAATGAACCCCGTCGCCGATCTCCAGATGACCCGCCATCCCCACAGCCCCTGAGATCGTGCAGTTGCGCCCGATCCGCGTCGACCCAGAGATCCCCGTATTGGCGGCCATCGCCGTGTTCTCACCGATCTGCACGTTATGGCCGATCTGGATATGGTTATCCAGCTTCACGCCGTCTGAGATGATGGTATCCGCGATCGCCCCACGGTCGACCGTCGTGTTGGCACCGATCTCGACGTCGTCGCCCAGGATGGCCCGACCGACCTGCGGCATACGGATCCAGCGATCCTCATCGCGCGCGAATCCAAAACCCTCGCGTCCGATGACGCTCCCCGGGTGCAGGAGCCCCCGTTTGCCGATCCGGGTCCCGGGGCACAGCGTGACGCGTGCGACCAGCCGGGTATCCTCACCAATCTCCACGCCTTCCCCGATGATGCAACCCGGGCCGACGAACACGCGGGGGCCGACCACCGCGTCGGCTTCCACGACGCAGGTGGGGCCAATCCATGCCGACGGATCGATCCGCGCGCTGGCTGCAACGACCGCACTCCCATGAACACCGCCGGCGACGGGGCGCGGAGGATAGAGGATCCAGGCCGCGCGTGCGAAGGTGAGATAGGGGTTTTCGCTCAACAGGACCGGAACCGTCGCGACGTCGGCATCCGATTCCGTCAAGACCACACAGCCGGCCCGAGTCGACTCGAGGGCCCGGCGAAGGCGGGCGTCGCCGAGAAAGCTGAGGCTCATCTCGTCGGCCGACGTCAGCGGGGCGATCCGTGAAACCCTGGCGGCCCCGTTTCCACGCAAGGGCACGCCCAAGCGCCCCGCCAGTTCGCTCAGCGAGATTTCCAAGGTCTTAGACAAACAGCCGACAACGACCTGATCCACCCATCACTTGTCTCCAAAGTCCTGTTTAAGGCGCTCGATCACCTTATCTGAGATATCGATCCTTGGACTGAAATACACCAACCCTTCACTGATCACGAGGTCGATCTTCTCTTCCTTGGCGACCTCGACCACGACCTCTCGCACTTGCAGGGCCAATTTCGTGCGCAGCTCGTTCTGACGCAGCGCAAAGTCCTCCTGGAACTCATCACGGGCGTACTTGAGCTTTCGGGTCCGACTGCGAATGTCGTTCTTGAGGCGTTGGATCTCGCCCTCGCTCATCAAGGCGCCCTCGCGCTCGAGGCGCCCCTGCAAGGCGGAGATCTGATCCTGCTGCTCGCGCAGGACGCGCTCACGCTCTTCGACCTCACGCTGGAGGGAAGCCCCTGCCGCCTCGTACTGGGGCGACTGCTCGACCACGCGGTTGGGGTCGACCACAGCGAGCCGATACTCGGCCGCAGCCGCACCCTGCAGTGCCAGGAGGGACAAGAGACCAAAACAACAACCAACCAACCGCCTCACGCGAGCCCTCCCTCAGAACGTCTGTCCGATGCCAAACTGGAAGGCCTGGGTATCGTCCCCATCCTCCTCGTTGAGCGGAAAGGCCAAGCTGATCGATAGGGCGCCGACCGGCGACAACCAGGTCGCCGAGAGACCCGCAGAATAGCGCAGGTCCCCTAGATCGAAGCCCGTTGGACTCACAAGATCTGAGTCATTGGTCTGCCAAACGTTACCGAAGTCGAGAAAGGCGCCGAGCCGCAAGGTCTTTTCGAAGTCACCCCCGACGGGCGCGGGCGCGAAGAGCTCGACGCTCCCCACCAGCCTGAGATTTCCGCCCACCGGATCATTGGTATCCGTCTCACGGGGCCCCAGGGAATTGGCGACAAAACCGCGCACCGTTCGCGGCCCCCCGGCGTAATAGTTTTCGAAGAAGGGTAGCTCGTCCGTGTCGCCGTAACCCTCGCCGTATCCGACATCCCCCGACAAGGACACCACGAACCGGCTCGTCAAGGGAACGTAGATCTGGTCTTGATAGATCAACTTGTAGTATTGGAGGTCGCTGCCGGGAACCGCAAGGTCGGCCCGCAGCGTGCGCAAGCCACCGCGTGTCGGGAAGATCGCGGTATCGCGACTGTCGTTTGTATAGCTCGCCGACAGGATGAAGTCGTTGAAGACATCGCCGTTGTCTTCGACAAATTCTTGCGCGAGTTGGGAAAAACCCGGTGTGAAATTCGTATATTGATAGCGCAGCCCCAATCCGGCACGGCTGGTCTCTGAGATCGGCAGTCCGAAATTGATCCCCAGCACGCCGACGTCGGTCGTGTAGTCGGCGCCGATCAATTCATCGAAGTCGGTTTCACGGTACGAGACATTGAAGCCGCGACTGATGCCGTCCACCGTGTAAAACGGGTTGGTGTAGGCGAACTGGTAAAGCTGCGTCGCACGGCTCGTGTTGAGGCCCAGCGAGACCCGCTTACCCGTTCCCAGGAAGTTGTTCTGCGTGACGCTCGCATTGAGTAGGATCCCCTGAGACTGCGAAAAGCCCACCCCAGCGGAGAGGTTACCGGCTGGCTTCTCCGTCACCGTCACGTCCACGTCGACCTGATCGGTCGATCCGGGCACGGCCGGCGTCTCGATCGAGACGTCTTCGAAGTAACCCAGCCGCTGCAGCCGCTCACGCGACTTGCGCACCAGGTCGGCCGAGAACCAGGCCGATTCCAACTGACGCATCTCCCGACGCAGGACCTCGTCCCGGGTTCGGGTGTTGCCTTTCATATTGACTCGGCGGACATACACGCGTTGACCCGGATCGACAAAAAAGGTGACCGCAACCTCCCTGGCCTCCTCGTCGATCTCGGGAATGGTGTTGACATTGGCGAAGGCATACCCGCGGTCGCCGAGCAGATTCGAGATGCGCTCTGCGCTCTCGGTGGTGGCGCGGCGCGAAAAATACTCGCCGCGTTTGAGATAGATGAGCGGGAAGAGCTCGGCCGACGGGATCGAGGGCTCTCCGGCCAGCTTGATGTCACTGATACGGAAGGGCTCGCCCTCGGCGATGACGACCGTCACATAGATGTCTTTCTTGTTCGGGCTGATTGAGACCTGGGTCGAGAGGATATCAAACTTAATAAAACCACGATCCAGGTAGAACGATCGCAACGACTCCAGATCGCCAGCGAGCTTCTGCTTCGAATATCGATCATTCTTCGAATAGAATGAGCTCCAACGGGTCGGGCCCAGCTCGAATTGCTTAAGCAGCTCCTTCTCCGGGAACGCCTTGCTCCCGATGATGGTGATCTGCTTGATCCGCGCGGTCAGTCCCTCGGTGATCTCGATTCGGACCGCGACGCGATTGCGCTCGAGCGGGGAAACCGTCGATTGAATGAGGACGCCATACTTGCCGCGAGCAAAATACTGCCGTTCAAGCTCCTGCTCGATGCGATCCAATACGGACCGGTCGAAGACCCGGCCCTCTTTGAGACCGATGTCGGCCAAGGCGGACGTGAGCACCTTGGTGTCGATGTCGCGGTTTCCCGCAATATCGATCTGAGCGATCGCCGGTCGCTCACGAACCCACAGGACCAGCACATCGCCCTCGCGCTCGACACGGACATCGTCAAAGAAACCGGTTTGGTACAGCGAGCGGATGATGCCTCCGGTGACGCCGTCACCGACCGTGTCGCCGACCTGGACAGGAAGATAGTTGAAGACCGTTCCGGGCGCGATCCGCTGCAGACCCTCCACCCGAATGTCCGAGATCTGGAATACCTCGGCCATAAGGGGGGTGTGGAGCGCCAACAGGAGACTCAGGAGCAGGAGCTGGCGCCGGGCGCAGCAAGGGGGCATCAAAGATATCGCGCGCAAGACAGGGTCCCCTCGATCAAGCCGAAGTCTGCGACGCAGTCGGCGTTCCAGGCGCGCTAGTATAAGTGATTCGTCAGGCTTAGCCCAACAGTCGGGACAGATCCAGGTAAAATGCCAGCGTCATGAGTCCGGCCAGTAGGATCAGCCCAATCTTCTGCCCCTGGGCCTGCGCCGCTTCCGAGAGGGGGCTGCCTTTGACCCCCTCGATGAGGAAATACAGCAGGTGCCCACCATCCAGAACCGGAATGGGCAGGAGGTTGAGCACGCCCAGACTGATGCTGACGACCGCGAGGAACTTCACGAAGGAGTCGAGCCCGTGGCTCGCTGTCCGTCCGGCGGTCTCGGCGATCGTGATCGGGCCACTCAGGTTCTGGATTGAGGCCTGTCCGATCAGCATCCGACCGATCACACGCAGCGTCATCAGACTCATCTCGAACGTCTTGGCGACCGACCGCTCTACCGCCTCGATCGGCCCGTACCGGACCTCGACGCTGTATTGATCCAGCAAGCCTTCGGGCACGCTCACGCCAGCCCCGATGCGGCCGACTTCCCCGCCATCGTTCTTCACCGGTCGTGGGGTAATGCTCAGGCGAAGCTGCTCGCCGCCGTCGCGTTCGACATCGATCTCCAGGGTCTCGTTTGGATGCTCGCGGACCAGGCTCACCCAGTCCTGCCAGGTCTCGATCGGACGGCCATCCGCGGACAAGATCCGATCGCCCTGCCTAAGCCCGGACAACTCGGCCGGCTCGCCGGCGACGAGCTCCCCGATGACGGGCGGCAGAATCGGGCGCCGTGGCGCGAGACCGAGACGGCCGAGTAGATCGGGCTCTTCGGCCAGGCTACGAACCGCATCCGAAGAGATCCATCGCTCCAGCTCGCTGCCGGACTTGTCACGCACCCGTACCGCGAGCTCTCCACCGTCCAATGACTTTGCGATGAAGGTGAACAACGCCGTTTCCCAACTCCCCGCGTCCCGGTCGCCGATGCGGATCAACTCGTCGCCGACCTGGAAACCCGCCTGATCTGCGATCGATTGCGGGACGACCTCACCGACGACCGGCCTCAGGCCCGAATCACCGGCCATGAAGATGGCCCAGTAGGCCAGGATCGCGAATAGGAAGTTGAAGAGGGGACCGGCGACGACGATCGCCGAGCGCTTCCATAGGGCCTGACGGTTGAATGCAAGATGCAACTGCTCCGGAGGGACCGGTTCCTCGCGCTCATCGAGCATCTTCACGTAGCCGCCTAGCGGAAAGGCGGCGACCACATACTCAGTTGCGTCGGGACTACGCTGCCAGCGCAACAACGGCCGGCCGAATCCGATTGCGAAACGCAAGACCCTCACACCCAAACGCCGCGCCACCCAGAAGTGTCCGAGCTCGTGGACGGCGATCAGGATGGCGAGGGCGACCGTGAACGAAGCCAGCGTGAAGAGGATGTCCATCGCGCCTAGTTGACCCGCATTCGCACCAATTGTTCCGCGCGCTGGCGCGCCCGCCGATCGACTTCCAAAAGAAATGCCAGGTCTTGACCATCGACGGGCTCACTCGGCAAAGACTCGAGCGCCCCATCCACAATCGCAGCGATACCCGACAGGTCGATGCGTCGGTCGAGGAAGGCGGCCACGGCAACCTCGTTGGCCGCATTCAGGATCACCGGCGCGGTTCCACCTTGACGTGCTGCCTGAACGGCCAGCCCGAGACAAGGGAAACGCTCGAGATCCGGCTGCTCGAAGTCAAGATGAGCGACCTCAAAGAGATCAAGGGCGGCAACCCCCGCATCCAGACGACCTGGCCACCCGAGCGCATGGGCGATTGGCGTGCGCATGTCGGGATTCCCGAGCTGCGCCAGGACCGACCCGTCCTGGTACTGAACCAGTGAGTGGATCACACTTTGAGGGTGGACCACGACCTGGATGCGGTCGGTGTCCGTCCCGAATAGCCAGCAGGCCTCGATGACCTCCAGCCCCTTGTTCATCATGGTCGCCGAATCAACGGAGATCTTGCGCCCCATTGACCAGGTCGGATGGGCGCAGGCCTGCTCGGGTGTCACCAGCGCAAGGCGATCCAGGGGCCAGTCGCGCAGTGGCCCCCCGGACGCGGTCAGGAGGATTCGTTCCACCCCGACCGACGGCAGCCCCTCTGCGAAGTTTGGCGGAAGACATTGAAAAATGGCGTTGTGCTCACTGTCGATCGGCAGGAGCTCCGCGCCACTCTCGTCCATGGCGCGCATCAGCAAGGCACCGGCGACCACCAGAGATTCCTTGTTGGCAAGGAGCAGGCGCTTACCCGCACGCGCCGCCGCGAGCGTCGGCGGCAAGCCAGCCGCACCGACGATCGCCGCCATGACGTACTGGGCCTCCGGCATGGCAGCGACTTGGTCAAGGCCGCCAGCACCGGACAGGATCTCCGGGCACCCCGGCATGTCCGAGAGCAATGCGCGCAATTGCACTGCGGCGCCGGCATCCACCATGACCGCGACGTCGGGTTGGTGAAGGCGGCACTGCTCGGCCATGCGCCGGTAGTCGCGATTCGCGGTCAAGGCAACGACGCGAAAGCGGTCGCGATGGCGGTCAAGCACGTCGAGGGTGCTGACACCGACGGAGCCGGTCGAGCCGAGTACGGTTACGCCGATCACGCTGCCGCCCCAATCAAGACGATGCCCAAGGAAAAGACCGGCGCGGCAGCCGTTAGGCTGTCGATTCGATCGAGTAAGCCGCCGTGGCCCGGAAGCAGCTGTCCCGAGTCCTTGAGGCCGCGGCGACGCTTGAGAAGGCTCTCATACAGGTCCCCGACCACGGACATCAGAACCGACACACCGCAGACCAGCAGGATGAGCAAGGTCGCGCCCGAGCTTGCAGACTGTGTCCAGGCGAAGATCAGGGCGCAGATACCCGCCCCGACCATTGCCCCGTAGACGCCAATACGCGTCTTGCCAGGACTCAGTGCCGGCGCCAGCTTCGCCCTCCCGCCGCCCCAAGCGCGTCCAACAAAATACGCCATCGAGTCGGCGGTCCACATCAGGAACATCAGAAACAGCACCAAGCCGGCTCCGATGCGCGGCAGGGCGTGGAGATGCACCAAGGCTGCCCAAAGGCCAACGAGGACGAGCAATCCGATGGGCAGCAAGGATACCTGCAAACCCTCGACACGCGCGATCGTCCTGATCCCCAGCAGCCTGATCCCTTGGATCACCCACCAGACCGCGCTGAGTCCGACCAACAAGACTTGCCCCTGCGGCCATTGCCAGAGCAGCGCCATCGCCGACAGCATCGCCGCGAGATACGCGATCCGTGTGACCGGCTTCGACAGCCCGGCCAGCGCAGACCATTCCCAAGCGGCGACGAGCAACACACCCGATAACAGGACCGCAAGTCCCTGGGTAGGCAGCCAAAGGACGGCTGCGATGACGAGCGGCACCAGCGAGAGCGCCGTGACAGTCCGACGCTTGAGTGTCCCGTTGGCCCGCCAAGCCTCAACCCCGCCCATACAAGCTCACCACACTCGTGGCTTCGACCTGCTCGCTGATCCGACCAAACCGTCGCTGCCGCCGCGCGAAGTCATCCAAGGCCTGCGCGAAGGCGGCCGCGTCGAAATCGGGCCATAACAGCTTGGTGAAATAGAGCTCGGCATAGGCGGACTGCCAAAGCACAAAATTACTCAGACGCTGCTCCCCCCCCGTTCGGATGAACAGGTCGGGCTCCGGCAGGTCGGGAAAAGACAAGCGCCGCGCAATCGACTGCTCATCGATTGCACGCGGATCGAGCAGCCCGCTTTGGACATCCGCGACCAGCTGGCGGGCGGCCTGGGTGATGTCCCAACGGCCGCCGTAGTTCGCCGCGACCTGGAGATTGAGGGTGCGGTTTCCTGCTGTCAGCTCTTCCGCTTCGGTGATTCGCCGCTGGAGCTTCTCCGGAAATGCACGGCGTTCCCCGATGATGCGCAGGCGCACGTCGTTCTCGTGCAGGCGCCGCACCTCGCCCCGGAGAGCGCTCATGAAGAGCTCCATGAGGATATTGACCTCGGAACGGGGGCGCTGCCAGTTCTCACTGCTGAACGCGAAGAGCGTTAGCGTGCCCACGCCGCGGCGCACGCTTTCCTCAACGACCGCACGGACGCTCTTGACGCCTTCGCGGTGGCCAGCCGTGCGGGGACGGTCCCGCTGCTTGGCCCAGCGGCCGTTGCCATCCATGATGATTGCGACATGACGAGGAACGGATGGATCCGACTCGGTCGCGTCGACGGCGGGCGTTGCAATTTCCACGTTCACGGCATCCGGGATTGCCAGCCCGTCTCAAATCGACATCAGGTCAGCTTCCTTCTCCGCCAGCACCGAGTCGACGTCTTTGATGTACTGGTCCGTCAGCTTTTGCACGAGGTCCTGCCCGCGGCGCTCAGCGTCCTCGGAGATCAGCTTCTCCTTCACCAGCTCCTTGAGCTCGTGATTGGCGTCACGGCGAATGTTGCGGACGGCCACCCGCGCGAGCTCGGCCTCGTTGCGCGCTACCTTGATCAAATCCCGGCGACGCTCCTCGGTCAGGGCGGGCATGGGTACGCGAATCACCGTTCCTGCGGTATTGGGATTCAGCCCCAGATCCGACTGCATGATGGCTTTCTCGACGGCCTGCACCATGTTCCGCTCCCAGGGCGTGACGGCGAGTGTGCGCGCATCCTCGGCGCTGACATTCGCGACCTGTCGAATCGGCACCTCGGAGCCGTAGTAGGAGACCATCACGTGGTCAAGCAGCGACGGGTGGGCGCGACCCGTGCGGATCTTCGCCAGCTCATGGGTCAGTGCTTCGACACTCTTGGCCATGCGCTCCGCTGCATCCTTCTTGATGTCGTCGATCATTTCAGTCCCCGCTCGCAACCAGCGACCCGACGTCTTCCCCGCGGATCAACCGCAGCAGGGCGCCGGGCTCGTTGATGTTCATTACACGCAGTGGCATGCCATGGTCCCGACAGAGCACGATCGCCGTGGTGTCCATGACCTGAAGACCTTCACGCAGCGCGCGATCATAACTGATGCGCGGGTAGAAGGTCGCGGCGGGGTCGACCACCGGGTCGGACGAATAGATCCCGTCGACCTTCGTGGCTTTGATGAGGATCTCTGCGCCGATCTCGATTGCGCGAAGACTGGCCGCCGAATCCGTCGTGAAAAAGGGGTTCCCGGTCCCTGCGGCGAAGACGACCACCCTCCCCTTGTCGAGATGGCGCATTGCCCGTCGACGGATGTAATCCTCACACACCTGATTGACCTTGAGGGCGGACATCACGCGGGTTGCCACACCCAATCGCTCGAGCGCGTCCTGCATGGCGAGGGCGTTCATCACCGTCGCCAGCATCCCCATCTGGTCGCCAGTCACCCGGTCCATCCCTTTGGCAGCAAGTGCCGCCCCACGAAAGATGTTGCCGCCGCCGATCACCAGCGCCAACTGGACCCCCGCGGCCGCGAGATCACGCATGTCGGCGGCGAATCGCTCCAGGATCTCCGGATCGATGCCGTGCGATTCCGAGCCGACCAATGCCTCCCCGCTAAGCTTGAGAAGGATGCGTCGATAGACAGGGGCCGGCATGGCGGGATGACCTCATCTGGGGCGGGTTCGGTGAAGGCTGCGAGAGGATAACCCAATCGTCAGCTCGCGCGAACCTGTGCCATCACTTCCTCGGCAAAGTTTTCACTCTTCCGCTCGATGCCCTCGCCAACCTCGAAGCGAGCAAAGTGGTTGACCTTGGCACCGGCTCGCTGCAGGAGCTTCTCGACCGAGACGTCCGGATCCTTGACGAAGGCTTGGCCGAGAAGGGTAACCTCTTCCATGAACTTGCGCACCCGCCCTTCGATGATCTTGTCGACAATCGCCTCGGGTTTGCCGCTGTCGAGCGCCTGCGCCCTGAAGATCTCGCGCTCTTTCGCGAGCGTCTCGGCGGGCACTTCGTCCGCCCCGACGCAGAGCGGACTGCTTGCGGCAATATGCATCGCAACGTCCCGACCGAGCACATCGTCTCCGCCACTCATGTCCACGACGACGCCAATACGAACGCCGTGGCGGTAGCTGTAGAGCCCCCCCTCGACCTGATCGAAGCGGACGAGGCGGCGCACCTGGACGTTTTCGCCGATCTTGGCGATCAATGCCTCGCGCGCCTGATCAACGATCGTCTGCGGATCATCGACCAGCGCCGCGGCGGCCAGCCCGGCGGCATCAGACGCATCGCCGGCCAGTGCGGTCTCCGCCACGCGTTGCGCGAAACCAAGGAAATTGGCGTCCTTCGCGACGAAGTCCGTCTCGCAGTTGATCTCCACCATCACACCGCGCTTGCCGTCCCCGGCAATCTCGATCATCACAACCCCTTCCGCCGCGGTGCGCCCGGATTTCTTGGCCGCCTTCGCCTGACCGGCCTTGCGCATCGCCTCGATGGCAGCCTCGATGTCGCCGCCGGCGTCGACGAGCGCCTTCTTGCATTCCATCATTCCGGCGCCGGTCCGCTCTCGCAGCTCCTTCACCAATGCCGCTGAAATCGCCATTCTGTGATTCCTCCGTCCCGCACGGGACGAGCTTGGGTTGTCTGAATGAAATGCCGGTGGTCCCCGAGCAATCGAGGACCAAGCGTCAAGCGGGGGGCGCCGGGATCCGGACGCGCTACTCGGTCTCGAGGGCGGGATCCGCGACGGGATCGCCTTCGGCGGGGGGAGCGATGAAGGTGTCGTCGCGCCCCACCGCCGCGGCCGCCGTGCGGCGTCCGTCAAGGATTGCGTCGGCCGCGCCGCTGATATAGAGCTTCACGGCGCGGGTCGCGTCGTCGTTGCCCGGGATCACGTAATCGACCTTGGATGGGTCGTTGTTGGTGTCGACCACCCCGACCACCGGGATGCCGAGCTTATTGGCCTCTGTGACGGCGATCTTCTCGTGACCGACATCGATCACGAACATCGCGTCGGGCAGTCCGTCCATGTTCTTGATGCCCCCCAGGCTCTGCTCTAGTTTGGCGCGCTCCCGCGAGAGGCCGAGCGCCTCCTTCTTGTTGAAACGCTCGATGGTCCCCTCCTCGAACATCGCCTCGAGCTCCTTGAGGCGCTTAACCGACTGGCGAATCGTCTTGAAGTTCGTCAGCATGCCGCCGAGCCAGCGATGATTGACGTAGGGCATCCCACAACGTGTCGCCTCTTCCCGAATGGCCTCGCGCGCGGCGCGCTTGGTGCCGACGAAGAGGATTCGACCGCCATTGGCGGCCAGCGTACCCATGAAATTCACCGCGTCCTGATACAGCGGCAATGTCTTTTCAAGGTTGACGATATGAATCTTGTTGCGCTGGCCGAAGATGAAGGCACCCATCTTGGGATTCCAATATCGAGTCTGGTGCCCAAAATGGACGCCTGCCTCCAGCATCTGCCGCATCGATACATCACTCACGTTTTCACTTCCTCTATCAGGGTTGAGCCTCCACGCATCCCAGGCGGCGACCTGAAATAGGCACCCGGCCGTCTGTGTCGATACGTGTGTGGACGATTCCCGGTCCCCGGTCGGGACGGGTATGGATCTTCGGTCACCTGGACCGGGTCTCACGAGCACAGGCGCGCGACGGAGCCATGCTCCCCCGGCAGGCGGCTGCGTCGATCAAGCCCCTGACCTGCCGTGAACGCAGGCAACGCGAACGATCTGCATCTTTCGCTTGGTTGGGACGATACTCTGGCCCGGCTTAGCGAGTACCGTCCGGCGGGGGGGATTTGCGACACAACGCTTGGTTTTATACCATAATCGTTTGCTCACGGGCAAACAGCTCAAGCCCTTCTGTGAGATCCGGAACCGATGTTGAGACAGCGACGCGCGCGATGAGTGTGCCCATCAAAACGCCCGAGGCCATCGCAAAGATGCGCGTCGCCGGTCGCCTGGCCGCTGACGTCCTCAAGATGATCGAGCCGTATATTCAACCGGGCGTCACCACCGACGAGCTTGATCGCATCTGCCACGATTACATCACCCGCGTCCAGGGCGCGATCCCGGCACCTCTCAACTACCGCGGCTTCCCGAAATCGATCTGCACGTCGGTCAATCACCAGGTCTGCCACGGGATCCCGGGAAACAAGCGGCTCAAGAAGGGCGACATCGTCAACATCGATATCACCGTCATCAAGGACGGGTATCACGGCGACACCAGCAAGATGTTTTTCGTCGGGGAGCCCAGCGTCCTGGCCCGCCGGCTGGTGTCCGTCACGCAGCAAGCCATGCGGCTCGGCATCGCGGAGGTCCGTCCGGGCGCGACCCTCGGGGACATTGGGCACGCCATTCAGCGGTTCGTCGAGGCGCAGGGCTGCTCGGTCGTCCGTGAGTATTGTGGACACGGGATCGGCCAGGACTTCCACGAGGAGCCGCAGGTCCTGCACTACGGCAAGCCCGGGGAGGGTCTGGCCCTGAAGGCCGGGATGTGTTTCACGGTCGAGCCCATGGTCAATGCCGGTAAGCGTTTCATCAAGCTGCTCCCCGACGGCTGGACGGTCGTCACCAAGGACCGGAGCCTCTCGGCGCAATGGGAGCACACCGTGCTGGTCACCGAGGACGGCCACGAGATCCTGACGTTACGCGACGAGGAGCGCAACATCCTCGCCGAGCCATGATCGAGGCCTCGCATCTGCGCGACCGGATGCCCGAGCCCCGCGGCTCCGTCGGGCGCGGCCACGACCCATCGCTGTTGTCCGGCTGGAAAGAACGCCTCAGAGCCGGCCGTGACAGCATCTTTGCGGAATTTGACGCGGGGGCCCCAGTCGGGGCCCTGGTTCTCGCGCGCAGTCAGCTGATCGACGAGGTGCTGCGCGAGGTCTGGCGCTACGCGCTCGGCGACACCGGCGACGCTGCACTGGTCGCCGTCGGCGGTTACGGCCGGCAGGAGCTTCATCCCGCTTCCGATGTCGACATCCTGGTGATCGTCGAGGCCGACGCCGCTGCGCGGCTCGCCCCACCCTTGGAGCGTCTGGTGACCTGTCTCTGGGACGTCGGCCTCGAGGTCGGACACAGCGTTCGCACGCCCGAGGAATGCGCCCGCGAGGCGGCGGACGACGTCACAATCATGACCAACCTGATGGAGGCGCGACTGATCATCGGGAGCACCGCGCTATTCCGTCGGATGCGCGCAGCGACCGCCCCCGGGCGAATCTGGAACAGCGAGCACTTCCTCGCCGCCAAAACGCTGGAGCAACGCAATCGCTGGCACAAATATGGCGGCACCGCCTACAACCTCGAGCCGAACATCAAGGAGAACCCAGGGGGCCTGCGAGACATCCAGATGATTGGCTGGGTCGCCAAGCGCCATTTCGATGCCGAGACCTTGCATGACTTGGTGGGATACGGATTTCTCACCGACTCCGAGTATGCCGCCTTGATCGAGGGGGAAACGCTCCTTTGGCGGATCCGGTTCTCGCTCCATCGCATCGCCGGTCGGCGTGAAGACCGCTTGCTATTCGACTACCAGCGCACCCTCGCCAAGCAGCTGGGCTTTCAAGACGGAGAAAACAACCTCGCCGTCGAGCAGTTCATGCAGCAGTACTATCGGACGGTTCAAGAGCTCAACCGGCTCAACGAGATGCTGCTTCAGCTGTTCCGCGAGGCCATCCTCCTGCACGACGACGTCGGCCCACCCGTCCCCATCAACAGGCGATTTCAGTCGCGCAGCGGTTACCTTGAGGTCACCTCCTCGAGCGTCTTCAAGCGCTATCCGATCGCACTCCTTGAGGTGTTTCACATCCTCCAGCTCCATCCGGAGCTCGCAGGCGTCCGGGCGAGCACGATCCGGCTGATCCGTGAGAACCGCCACAGAATCGACGCGGCCTTCCGCGCCGATCTGCGGGCGCGCAGCCTGTTCATGGAGATCTTTCGCTATCCGAGCGGACTGACCCATGCGTTACGGCGGATGAACCGTTACGGGGTCCTCGCCGCCTACATCCCGGCCTTCGCGAACATCGTCGGTCGCATGCAATACGACCTGCTCCACGTCTACACGGTCGACGAGCACACCCTGACGCTCCTGCGTAACCTGCGTCGTTTCACCATCGCGAAGCACGACGACGAGTTCCCTCTCAGCAGCGCGATCGCGAGACGCATCCCGAAGCTCGAGCTTCTGTATCTCGCCGGTCTCTTCCACGATATCGCCAAAGGTCGCGGTGGTGATCACTCGGTCCTCGGTGCTCGTGACGCCTGGGACTTCTGCCGACTGCACGGACTTCCGGAGTTCGACAGCCGGCTCGTCGCCTGGTTGGTCGAGCGGCACTTGTTGATGTCGATGACCGCTCAGCGCAAGGACATCAGCGACCCGGAGGTGATCCAAGCCTTCGCCGCCATCGTCGGCGATCCGACGCGACTCGACTACCTCTATCTGCTCACGGTCGCAGATGCCAGGGCAACCAACCCCGAGCGCTGGAACAGCTGGCAGGACGCACTCTTGCGCGAGCTCTATCACAGCGCCCGCCGAGCCCTGCAGCGCGGCCTCGATAATCCCCAAGCACAAGAAGAGCTCATCGAGCAGAAACAGACCGAGGCGAGACGTCTCGTGGCTCGCTACGGTGGCGATCCCACCGCCTGCGACGCGCTCTGGCGGAAGTTCAGCTTGGATCTCTTCCTGCACAACTCGCCGGACGAGATCGCCTGGCAGACCCGTCAGATCATCGCCTGCGAGTCCGCGCGACTCCCCCTCGTGGTGATTCGTCCGGTGACCGCGCGAGGCGGCACCGAGATATTCATCTACACGACCGACCGGGCCGACCTGTTCGGACGCACGACGGCGCTGTTGGATCAGATGGGTCTCAGCATCATGGATGCGCGAATCATGACCAACCACGACGGGATGGCGGTCAATACCTATCAGGTGCTGGACCGGGACGGCAACCCGGTGCACGACCCGCTGCACATGGAAGAGATTCGGACCGCCCTCGTCGCCAACCTGGCCGACACGGCCAGCGCGGGGATTCAGGTCGCGCGGTCGATGCCTCGGCGCCATCGGTACTTTCCGACCGAGACCCGGGTCAGCTTCGCCCCGGACGAGCCGAACCGACGCACGGTCATGCGGCTCACGACCCTTGATCGCCCAGGGCTTCTCGCAGAGGTCGGAGCCGTCTTTCGGGATTGTGGCATCCGGCTGCAGAACGCCAAGATCGCCACCGTCGGTGCCGAGGTGGACGACGTGTTTTTCATCACCAATGAGGATGACACCCCAATCACTTGCGAAACCGCATTGGCCTGCCTGCGACGCGAGATACACGATCGACTGGAAGGCAATGCCGCACATTGAGCAGCCGTCCGGTCGCGGCGCGCCTACCGCCTCGGGCTTTGCGGCGCCACGCCTTCTCGTCCTGATCCTTGGGCTGATGCCGATCCATGCCGTGTCCCCCGCCGGGGAGATCCCCGAGGCGCCGGCTCAAACGGAGGTCCCGGTCTACAGTGAGCGCAGCGCAGCGGAGGATCCGACGCTTTGGCTCGACGAGGTTCGCGCACAGCGTCGGGCCTGGGAGGAACGACGTGACGCCGCTCGCAGCGCCTTCGAGGCTCGGCGACGTGCCAACAACCCCTGGGGCGCCGCGCAGCAAGAGGCATGGGATGCGGAAGCGCAGCGCAGACGCACCGCGCGCATCGAACGTATGGATCAGGAGCGCGACCTCTTCCGCAGCCTCGGACCTGGCCAGCCGCCCTTCCTCTGGCCCGGTGCCGCACCCTTCGCAGCCGAGCCTGGCAGAGGCCCGGAGTCTCCTCCCGGAGCCCCTCCCGAGGAGCCCCTTTTCGCCCCGCCCGGCTGGGACAATCATTGGTATTTCCGAGGCTTTTGAACCTCGATCCGGACGATCGGCACAGCCACCCGACTGGGGAAATCGACTGTCCGAATGCCGCGCTGATTGAGCGGCCATGAACGGGCCCTCATGGGCATCTCATAGCCCCCCCTCGATCAGCTCGAGTGCGTTGCCGTCCGGATCCCGGCAGAAGACCGCGCGCCGTCCTGACCGGCTGACTGTGTAGGGCAGGCCTGCGGCACGGAGTCGCGCGGTGAGTGCATCCAGGTGGCTGACCCGCATCGCCAGATGCCGATCGCGCCCACCGTGGGCCGGGCGTCCCTCGATCGGGTCCGGGTTGGGGAGCTCGAGCAGGTGGATCTGTTGGTCTCCGACCCGCAGCCAGGCCCCAGGGAAAGGTAAATCAGGTCGCTCGACCATGACCTCGAGGCCCAGGATTCCGTTGTAGAAATCAAGCGCCCGCCGGGTCTCGGCGACGATCAGACTGACATGATGGATGGCGTGGACCTGTGGTGACATTGGACGCTCCTCCTCGTGGAGCCAGCCGGGCCGTTCGCATATACTAACGGCCCGTTTCAACAACGTTTGCATGCTCAGGGCCCCCAAACCCGGCAAGGCGAGACGCGCTTCGCGATCAGAACCACGCAACCAGCCATCCTGCGGTCGGCCGGAATCCTCAAGCTCGGGGCTTCGTGCACTGCGGCCTCAGACCAAGGATTTCAAACGGCCGCTGACCGCTCTCTCAGGATCACTCGATGAATCCGGACTTGGGGCGCCTACAGCCTTATCCTTTCGAAAAACTCGCCGCCCTCAAGCAGGGCCTCCGTCCGCCGCTCGATCGTCACCATATCGCACTCTCCATCGGCGAGCCCAAGCATCCGACGCCGCGGCTGATCACGGATGCATTGATCGCGGATCTGCACCAACTGGCCGTCTATCCGAACACCCGCGGGCTTCCGACCCTGCGTGAGCGCATCGCGATCTGGCTCAGGTCGCGATTCGGACTCGGCAGCGCCGATTCGACGCGCCCCGATGCCCTCGGCATCGACCCGGAGAGACAGATCCTGCCGGTCAACGGGACCCGTGAGGCGCTCTTCGCCTTCGCCCAGGCGGTCGTCGACCGCACACGCGAGGCGCTGGTCCTGATGCCGAATCCTTTCTACCAGATCTACGAAGGCGCCGCGCTGCTCGCGGGGGCACAGCCGTATTACCTGGCCTGCGAGGCGGGGAATGACTTCATTCCGGACTTCGAGGCGGTGGACAACGCCACCTGGCAGGCCTGCCAGCTGGTGTATATCTGCTCGCCGGGCAATCCCACCGGCGCCCTGTTCGACCGGTCGACCTACGCCCGGCTCATCGAGCTGGCCCATCGCCACGACTTCGTCATCGCCTCGGACGAATGCTATTCCGAGCTTTATCTGGACGAATTCAACCCGCCCCTCGGACTGCTCCAGGTCGCAGCGGCCATCGGGAACCATGCATTCAGCCGCTGCATCGCCTTCCACAGCCTGTCGAAACGCTCCAACGCGCCGGGCCTGCGCTCCGGATTCGTCGCCGGCGACGCGGAGCTGATCGAACGGTTCTTCGCCTATCGAACCTATCACGGCTGCGCGATGCCCCTGCCCCACCAACAGGCAAGCATCGCCGCCTGGGGCGACGAGACCCACGTGATCGAGAACCGGCGGCTCTATCGCGAGAAGTTCCGCGCGGTCCTGGAGATCCTTGGGAGCACACTGCCGGTCACGTCGCCGAAGGCCGGCTTCTATCTCTGGCCGCAGACCCCGATTCCTGATACCGAGCTCGCTGCGCGCCTCTATGCCGAGGAGAACGTGACGGTCCTGCCGGGGCGCTTCTTGTCCAGAAGGGTCGGCAACCTCGACCCCGGCGAGAATCGAATCCGCCTGGCCCTGGTCCCACCGTTTGACGACTGCGTGGATGCGGCCCGCCGCATACGGAGCTGTCTGCAGCGCCTTTAGGGGGTGGATCCTCATGTTGAGCCCACGAGCCAGTTTGGCGGCGAAGGCCGGATATCCGAGGACGCGAATTCGACTTCCATCCCGATTGCGTCCTGCGATGTCCCGTCAACACAGCGTCGCCGCGAGCTTACGACCACAGTGCCGGGGGGGTGGAGGAAATCCGGGGCTTCAATGCGTCGGATAATCCATGTCCGATGGGTATAGAATCGGGGGCTTCAAAACGATGGGTAGAGAACAAGTCATGACCGACCAGCAAGCCATCATCGAAGAGGCCTTCGAGCGACGTGCCGAGATTACGCCGCGCACGGTCGAGACCCGCGTGCGCGATGCCGTTCAGGACACGATCGAGCGGCTCGACTGTGGTGAGCTGAGGGTTGCCGAGCGACGCAATGGCGACTGGACCGTCAACGACTGGCTTAAGAAGGCCGTTCTACTGTCGTTCCGGATCGAGGACAACTGGTTCATCAAGGGTGGGTTCACCAACTACTACGACAAGGTGCCATCCAAGTACGCCGACACGAGCTCCCGCGAGTTCCGGGATGGCGGCGTACGCGTCGTGCCCCCTGCCACGGCCCGCAAAGGCGCCTATATCGCGCCCAGCTGCGTGCTCATGCCCTCGTATGTGAACATCGGCGCCTATGTCGACTCGGGCACCATGGTCGACACCTGGGCGACGGTCGGCTCCTGTGCCCAGATCGGCAAGAACGTGCACCTCTCCGGCGGGGTCGGGATCGGGGGCGTCCTGGAACCCGTCCAGGCGGCCCCGACCATCATCGAGGACAATTGCTTCATCGGCGCGCGCTCAGAGATCGTCGAAGGGGTCATCGTCGGCGAAGGTGCCGTGATTTCCATGGGGGTCTATATCGGTCAGAGCACCAAGATCTACAACCGCGCGACCGGCGAGACCCTCTTCGGTCGGGTCCCGGCCGGGGCCGTGGTCGTACCCGGGAGCCTTCCGTCGAAGGACGGGACCCACAGTCTCTATTGCGCCGTCATCATCAAGCAGGTCGACGAGAAGACCCGCGGGAAGGTCGGCATCAACGAGTTGCTGCGCGACATCTGAACCGCACCCAGAGCGAAAACCGAGGCTGCATCAGGGCCCACCCATGACGACACCAACGGCATTCGGTCTGGCGCTGCTTGACCGAACGAAGAGATCGGAGCATCTCAAACGCGTCTCCTGCGCCGGTCACGGGGTCACACGAAGCCGAGCCCGCTCGCAGACAACGAGCCCCGTGCCGGACACGGTTCAGCCGGGATGATGGTTCTCTATGGCATCGGCAACTGCGACACCGTGAAAAAGGCACGTGCTTGGCTCGACGCACGCGGGATCGACTACCGATTTCACGACTACAAACGCGAGGGCATCGACGAGAGCCGACTGCGTGCGTGGGTGGAGGAGCTCGGCTGGGAGGCGCTCCTGAATCGGCGGGGCACGACCTGGCGCAAGTTGCCCGAAGCCCGACGCGCGCACATCGATGCAGACGCGGCGATCCGGATCATGCTGGAGACCCCATCGATCATCCGCCGCCCGCTCCTCGACACGGGTCGGGTCCGACATGCGGGTTTCTCGGAGACAGACTACGAGAGGCTGCTCGGCTGATGTCCACGTCGCCCACGCTCGCCCTGGCGCGCGAGTTGATCCGCCGCCCCTCCGTCACGCCCGCCGACGAGGGTTGCCAGGACCTCATGGGCGAGCATCTCGCAGCCATCGGCTTTCGCAACGAGCGCATGTGCTTCGGTGAGGTCACGAACCTCTGGGCTCGCCGCGGCGACGAACGGCCGCTCTTCTGCTTCGCAGGCCACACCGACGTGGTTCCGGCCGGTCCGATGGAGGAGTGGGTCTCGAGCCCCTTCGAGCCAGCCGTCCGCGGCGGCCGTCTATTCGGTCGGGGCGCCTGCGACATGAAGGGCTCGCTGGCCGCCATGGTCACGGCCGTCGAGGCGTTCGTCGCCGAGCATCCCGACCACCGAGGCTCCATCGCCTTCCTGATCACAAGCGACGAGGAAGGGCCTGCCGTAGACGGAACCCGCCGGGTCGTGGAACGATTGCGGCAACGTGGGGAAACGATCGACTATGCGCTGGTCGGTGAGCCCTCCGCGCGCGAGCGCCTGGGCGACGTCATCAAGAACGGGCGGCGGGGGAGTCTGAACGGGACCCTCAAGGTCCATGGCAAACAGGGTCATGTCGCTTACCCGCAGCTTGCGCGCAACCCCTTCCATGCCTGCGTCGGCGCCCTCGCGGCACTGTGCAGCGAGGTCTGGGACCAGGGCAACGCGCATTTCCCGCCGACGAGCTTCCAGATCGCCAACCTCCGCATGGGCACGGGCGCCGAGAACGTCATTCCAGGTCGGCTTGAAGCCCAATTCAACCTCCGCTTCTCCACCGAGCTGGACCCGGAGACCATCCAGGCGCGCGTGCGGCGGATCCTCGACGCGGGCGATTTCGATTATGACCTGGACTGGCGACTGTCGGGCAACCCGTTTCTGACGCCGGCGGGTGAGCTGGTGGCTGCCGCCCGCGAGGCGATCGCCGCAGTCACTGGAGTCGAGGCGCGCCTCTCCACGAACGGCGGCACCTCCGATGGGCGCTTTATCGCGCCGATGGGCGCACAGATCATCGAGCTGGGTCCGGTCAATAAGACCATCCACCAGGTCAACGAGTGCGTCGGTGTCGCCGAGCTCGATGACCTCTCCCGCATCTATGCGGGCATCCTGGATCGTCTGTTGGCGCAGGCTTGAACCGAGGAGAAGCCGGGAACGACCACCGGGCACGCGACGTCGGACGGGTGAACCTGTGTCGGTGCATGGAGAGCTGGGCAAGGTCGGCGCAACCCGTCCCCGAGCTCACGGGTCCTGCGATCCGGCCTCGCCCATGAGAGCCCGCATCTTCTCGACCGTCGGGGACATCACCACGCCGCGCTCGGTCACGATGGCATCGACCAGGGAGGCCGGAGTCACGTCGAAGACCGGATTGCGGGCGGCGCACCCGTCGGGGGCAAGACGCCGGTCCGCGCAGCCCAGCAGCTCATCTGGGTCACGTTCCTCGATCGGGATCTCGGCACCGGTGGACATCGCCATGTCCACCGTCGAGGTGGGCGCCGCAACCATGAAGCGGATCCCGTGGTGCCTCGCCAGAACCGCCAGTCCGTAAGTCCCGATCTTGTTGGCCACGTCCCCGTTCGCGGCGATTCGATCCGACCCCACGACCACCCAGCCGACCGATCCGCCTGCCATCAGGCTCGCCGCCGCACCGTCCGCCTGCAAGGTCACGGGGATACCGTCCTGCATCAGCTCCCATGCGGTGAGACGCGCCCCCTGCATCCAGGGCCGCGTCTCGTCCGCATAGACACGCCGGACCTTACCGGCCGCAAAGGCACTGCGGATCACGCCGAGTGCCGTCCCGTAGCCGCCCGTTGCAATCGCCCCGGCGTTGCAATGGGTGATGATATCGGTGGGGCCCTCGATCAGCTCCGCGCCCAGATCGCCGAGCCGGCGGTTCGCAGCCCGGTCCTCGGCGTGGATCGCAAGCGCCTCCTCGATCAGGGCCGGGAAGGGGTCGCGCGCGTCCAGCTCGGCGATCAGCCCGCGCATCCGGCGGATCGCCCAGAAGAGATTGACCGCGGTCGGTCGCGAGGCGGCCAGCCGCTCGAGGTCGGACTCGACCATCGCCTTCCAGGCAGGACCGGCCGCGGCATAGGCATCCCGCCCCGCCAGCGCCACACCATAGGCCGCTGCAACCCCGATGGCGGGGGCGCCCCGCACCACCATGGCGCGGATCGCCTCGGCAACCGCACCGGCGCTGTCCAGGCGCAGGAATTCGGCACGCTGCGGGAGTCCGCGCTGGTCCGCGAGATACAGGGCGCCCTGGTGCCAGAGCGCTGCGTCGTCCGGGGTCGGGACCATGGGGATTCTGGTTTCCATCGTGGCCTCCTTATGGCATGTTCCCGTCATTGTCACCCACCCGACGCACCAACCGAAAGGACTGGCCGATGCAAGCCGATCTCTTGATCCATGCCCAATGGATATTGCCCGTCGATCCGCTCGATCGGCAGCTCACCGACCATGCGGTCGCGATCGCAGACGGGTCCATCCTCGCCTTGCTCCCGTCCGAGGAGGCGCGTCGCTGCGTCGAAGCCGAGCGCGTGATCGAGCTGCCTGGCCACCTGCTGATACCCGGCCTGGTCAATACTCACACACACGCTGCAATGGCGCTGATGCGTGGCCTGGCAGACGACCTGCCGCTCATGACTTGGCTGCACGAGCACATCTGGCCCGCCGAGCAGCGCTGGGTCGATGCCGCCTTCGTCGCGGCGGGAACGCGGCTCGCCGCGTTGGAGATGCTGCGGGGCGGCATCACCTGCTACAACGACATGTATTTCTACCCCGAGATCACCGCGCAGGTGACGGCCGAGGCCGGGATGCGGGCGGTCATCGGGATGATCGTCGTGGATTTTCCGACCGGCTACGCCGCCAGCGCCGACGACTATATCGCCAAGGGGCTGGCCCTTCACGACCGTTACCGCGACCACCCGCTGATCCAGGTGGCTTTCGCGCCACATTCGCCCTATGCGGTCGCCGACGCACCCCTGCAGCGGGTTCGTACCCTTGCCGATGAGCTGGAGGTCCCGATCCACATCCATTTGCACGAGACTCGCGACGAGGTCATCCACTCGCTGCGCGAGCACGGCGAGCGACCCTTGTCCCGACTCCATCGGCTCGGGCTCGTCGGCCCGGGACTGGCTGCCGTGCACATGACCCAACTGGACGACGCCGAGATCCTGACGTTGGCCGAAACGGGTGCCCACGTGGTGCACTGCCCAGAGTCGAACCTCAAGCTGGCAAGCGGCTTCTGCCCCGTAGCCAGACTCTTGGAGGCAGGCGTCAACGTCGCGCTGGGGACGGACGGCGCCGCGAGCAACAACGACCTTGACCTGTTGGGTGAGATGCGCACCGCAGCGCTCCTGGGCAAGGGCGTGTCGGGCTCAGCGGCCGCCGTGCCGGCGTCCGCCGCCCTGCGCATGGCCACCATCAACGGCGCCCGGGCACTCGGTCTGGACGCGGAGATCGGCTCGATCGAGGCTGGTAAATCGGCCGATCTGGTCGCCTTGGACCTGCGCGACCCGCATACCCAACCCCTCTACCATCCGGTTTCCCAACTGGTCTATGCGGCAAGCCAACAGCAGGTTCGCCAGGTTTGGGTACGGGGACAACAGGTGATTCGTGACGGTCTGCCGACGCGGATCGACACGACGCGGACCATCTCAAGCGCCCAAGCCTGGCGAGAACGACTGGCGCGTTGATCCGGTGACGGACGCCAATCCATGCTCGCGTGTCCCTGAGAGCCGGAGCGCGACGCCGCGCCGAGGATACCTCCGAGCGCAGGCGTCTAAAACAGATCGATGATGACCTGCGCTGCCTCGGCGACCGAGAGCGGCGAGGCAGAGGCACGCGAGGGTGGAGCACCCGTCGTTAAGACCTCCAGGTGCACCGGGGCGACGCCCGTGCCCAACATGCCCAGCTCGCGGGCCGCCGCCTTCGAGAGATCGATGGTCCGGCCGCGGACGAACGGGCCGCGGTCGTTGATGATGACATCGACTGAGCGCCCGTTCGCTTTGTTCGTCACCATGACCCGGGTACCGAACCCAAGCGTCCGATGCGCGGCGGTCATCGCCTCCTTGTTGAAGCGGTCACCGCTGGCGGTGCGCCGGCCATGGAAACGATCGCCGTAATAAGAGGCGACACCATCCGTGACCACCGCCTTAACCGATGCTGCGGGTAACAACGCCAAGATTGCAAGTGCCGGCGCGAGCCAGATGCCTTGTCGGGTCAAAACAGAGTCCTCCGTCCGTCACGGTTGGGGTTTTGTCGACGGTTCCCATGGCCTGAGAAACCTGACCGAGCGGGAGTCTATCCGGTGAACGGACTCGGATCCACCCCCGAACAGGCTCGGCCGGTGCTCGACGCGCAGCGAGGCTCCTCGATGCCATCCCTGGCGCCGGCTGACGCAAGGAGCCCCGATCAGAGGGCGTCGATCGCCGAAGCGGCGGAGGGGGACGCGACGGAGACGGATCGATCGGCTCCATCCATGGGGTGTGCGTGATGGCCGGCTGGGTACCCGCTCGGGTCCTTCGCCGTGAGCCGGGCCGGCCCGTCCACGGGAGGGACCGTCTCTCGGGGCCCTGTGGGAGGGTGGGCGTCGGCCGGCATCGGCGCACGAGACTCCGGGAAAACGATCCGGGTCCGCAGGACCGGAGCCGAGAGCGCATCCCGCAAGGCCGCATCGCGCCCGTAGACATCCCTGCGGAAGCTCACCGTCCCCGCCTCATCGGCATAGGCCGTCAGGTAATAGAGCAGCACGGGAACCGTATCGGTCAGGTGGACGTAGCGGGTCTTGCCACGCGTCACCACGCGCCGGATCGCGGATTGATCCCAGTAGGCCCGCCCCAGGAGAAGCTCGGCCAGCTCCAGAGGGTTTTGCACCCGAACACAGCCATTGCTCAGGGTGCGTGTCCGACGCGAGAACAGGTCCCTCGAAGGGGTGTCGTGCAGATAGATGGCGTGACTGTTGGGGAACATGAACTTGACCCGGCCCAAGGCGTTCTTCGGACCCGGCTCCTGCACCAGCAGATAGCGTCGGTGGTCACTCGCGTCCCCACTTCCGACCCGCCTGCCGGTCTGCCGATCCACCAGGCGGTAATCATTCCCGACTCGCCCGATCTTTTTCTGGATCGACGCGGGAACCGTCCAGGTGGGATTGAAGACCAGATGGTCAATGGTGTCGCGAAACGTCGGCGTCTGGGTCTCGGGCTTCCCGACGATCGCGCGGGTGGACCAGGCGATGGCATCACCCCGCACCAATTGCACCCGGAATCCAGCGATGTCGACGAAGACATACTGCTCGGGAAGATCCTGATACAGCCAGCGCATGCGTTCGAGATTGATCCGGATCTGCTCGGCCTTTCCGGCGTCAAAGGAGCCATTGAGCGCAGCGAGGGTGGCCGGACCGACGATTCCGTCCGCGGCAAGCCCCGCGCGACGCTGAAACGCGGCCACGCTGGCACCGAGCTCGGGGTCGAAGACGCCCGGATCGGGGACCGGCTCCGCGCCGTCCCCTTCGAGAAGCCGCAGCCGCTCACGCAGCATCACGACCCGCGGTCCGTCGCTCCCTAGGCCGAGATTCGCGCCGGCCGGCAGAGGCGGCAGCCCGGCGAGGTCCGGCCGCGCGGTGTAGCGCTGCAAGGCCAGTCTAAGTCCCCGGTACCAGAACGGTCGGGGGAAACGGTTGGACAGGCTTGCCGACAGGTCCTTGCCAGACAGTGACCAGTGCATATCGGCGAGGAGGACCTCACTCGATGCTGCCGCTCGGTCGTTCCATTCCGGGTCGACCGCGACAGGATCGACCTTGCCGTAGCGATGGTGGTGGACGTACCTCAGCAGGGCATCGCTCAGGATGATGTCGGCGCCGACCCGATCGGCCCCGGTCAGGGACTGGAGCACCCCGGGCACGCCCAATCGACGCAGGCTCGCGGCATGGAAGTCCTCCGGCACGAAGCCGTCGGCGGGACTGTGCTCCGCCAGCGCCAGCAGCGCTTTGACCCGTGAGCTGTCGACCCAGGCCGGCGCATACTCACGGCCCGCGTAGAACTCGCCGAGGAGGCGACCGGACAACAACGGAATGCCCCCGATCGCGGCGGATTCCGCCTCCCGAAGCGAATCGAGCGTCGCCCTGAGCAGCGCATCGGCGTGGACGGGCGCCGCGATCCAGGCGGCCGCGACCACACCGATGACGGCGAGCCGGCGGCGCGCCATTCTGCGAGTCCCCGCCTCGGACCGGGGGATCGACCCATACCCCGCGTCCCTTGGGGCGCCATGCTCCATGCTCAACACTCCCCGATCAACTGAACCCTCCCCTGCTCGTCGAGGGCCTCCAGACGCACCGTAAAGCCCCAAAGCCGGCGAATGTGGCGCAGCATCTCATCCACCGAGTCCCCGAGCGGCCGTCGATTGTGTCGGTAGTGTCGCAAGGTCATCGAACGGTCACCGCGGAGATCCACGTTGAAGACCTGTATGTTCGGCTCGCGGGTCCCGAGATTATATTGCTCGGAGAGCGCCTGACGAAGCGCCCGGTAGCCCTGCTCTTCATGGATCGCGGTGACCTCGAGGTGCTCCTCCCGATCATCGTCGCAGATCGCAAAGAGTCGCAGCTCCCGCATGAGATTGGGTGAGAGATACTGCGCGATGAAGCTCTCATCCTTGAAATTTCGCATCGCGAAATCGAGGACCCCCTGCCAGTCCCCCCCAGCGATATCAGGGAACCAGTGGCGATCCTCATCGGTCGGCTGCTCACAGATCCGGCGAATGTCACGCATCATCGCGAACCCGAGCGCGTAGGGGTTGATCCCGCCATAGTATGGGGCATCGAACGGCGGCTGAAAGACCACCCCCGTGTGCGACTGGAGGAACTCCATCATGAATCCATCGGTGACCAACCCTTCATCGTACAGATGGTTCATCAGCGTGTAATGCCAGAAGGTCGCCCAACCCTCGTTCATGACCTGCGTCTGACGCTGCGGATAGAAATACTGACCGAGCTTTCGCACGATGCGCACGACCTCGCGCTGCCAAGGCTCGAGGAGCGGGGCGTTCTTCTCGATGAAGTAGAGCAGATTCTCCTGAGGCTCCTGCGGCCACTGCGACTCCGGATCCGCGCCATCCGCATCCTCCACGACGGGCAGCGTCCTCCACAGATCATTGACCAACGACTGGAGATAGGCCTCACGGTCCTTCTGGCGCCGTCGCTCTTCGGCCAGACTCAGCGGCGTGGGCCGCTTGTATCGGTCCACCCCGTGATTCATCAATGCATGACAGGAATCGAGGAGCAGCTCGACCTCGGCCTGTCCGTAACGTTCCTCGCAGTCCGCAATGTACCGTCTCGCGAACACCAGATAATCGATGATGGCGTCCGCACTCGTCCATGTTCGAAAGAGATAGTTCCCTTTGAAGAAGCTGTTGTGTCCGTAACAGGCATGAGCGATCACGAGCGCCTGCATGGGGAGTGTATTCTCCTCCATCAGGTAGGCAATACAAGGATCGGAATTGATCACGATCTCGTAAGCCAACCCCATCTGTCCACGACGGTACGTCTGCTCGGTCGCAACGAACTGCTTGCCGAATGACCAATGCTGATAATTGATTGGCAGGCCGACGGACGAGTAGGCGTCGATCATCTGCTCGGAGCTGATGACCTCGATTTGGTTGGCATAGGTATCGAGGCCATAGACATTATGGGCAAGACGCGCAATCTCACGATCGAAGCGCTCGAGCAGCGGGAACGACCATTCCGAGGAATCGGAGATAATAGTCTTGCTCATGCCTCCTGCCTCTTGAACAGCTCCCTGAAGACGGGAAAGATATCCTCGGGACCGGCGATCTCCTGCATCGCAAAGTGCCGGTGCATCGCCCTGACCTCTTGGTAGGCATACCAGAGGCTCTGGTGCTGTCGGGGCGTGATCTCGACGTAGGCGAAATAACGCATGAGCGGCATGAGCTTGTCGATCAACAGATCGCGACAAATCGTCGAGTCGGAATCCCAGTTATCGCCATCAGAGGCTTGCGCCGCATAGATGTTCCAGACCGACGAGTCATAGCGCTCGCTGAGGATGTCGTACGCAAGATTCAAAGCGCTCGAGACGACTGTCCCGCCGGTCTCCCGGGAGTAGAAGAAGTCCTCCTCATCGACTTCCTGAGCGATGGTGTGGTGACGGATGAAGACCACGTCGATCTTGTCGTAGTTCCGTTGGAGGAAAAGGTACAGCAGGATAAAGAATCGCTTGGCAAGATTTTTTCGGACCTGGTCCATGGAACCGGAGACATCCATGATGCAGACCATCACCGCCTTGCTGGTTGGCTCAGGCAGCCTCGTGAAGCTCTGATAGCGCAGGTCGAAGGTGTCGATGAAGGGCAGCGCGGCGATGCGGGTGTGCAGTCGATCGATCTCATGGCGGAGCTCGCACACGCGCGGATCGGTCTCATCGATGCCGCCGGACAGAAGCTCCTCAAGCTCGCCCTCGAGCTCGCGCACCCGCGCGCGCCATGGCGCTCCGATTGCCGTCCGGCGGGCGATCGCGCCCTTGAGTGACCGCACGACGTCGATGTTCGCGGGGGATCCGTCGGTCGAGTAGCCAGCGCGAACCGTCTTGAACTCGGTCGTGCCCATCAACTGGTTACGCACCAGATTGGGGAGCTCTAGGTCATCGAACAGGAGGTCGAGGAACTCGTCGCGCGACAGCTCGAACACGAAATCATCTTCACCGGTTCCGCCTCTCCCGGCCTTGCCCTGGCCCGAGCCGTCTCCGCTGCCGGCCTCCGGTCGGCGGATACGGTCGCCCGTCACGAAGTCCTTATTGCCCGGGTGCACCATGTCCCGGACACCGCCCTTTCCGTGGTGAAAGACCGGCTCCGAGATATCCTTCGACGGGATACCCACGCGCTCGCCCGAGTCGATGTCCGTGATGCTGCGCTTGTTGACCGCGTCTGCCACCGAACGCTTGAGCTGCGACTTGTAGCGCTTCAAGAAGCGCTGACGGTTGACCGCGCTCTTGTTCTTGCCGTTCAGACGCCGGTCGATGAAGTGTGCCATACAGACCCTACTGTGACTTGCGCACCCGCAGATACCACTCAGACAGAAGCCGAACCTGCTTCGGCGTGTAACCTTTCTCCGTCATCCGATCGACGAACTGATCGTGCTTCTTCTGTTCGTCCACCGATGCCTTCGCATTGAATGAGATCACCGGCAGGAGATCCTCGGTGTTGGAGAACATCTTCTTCTCGATCACCAACCTCAGCTTCTCGTAGCTCGTCCACTTGGGATTGGCGCCTCCGTTATTCGCTCGCGCCCGCAACACGAAGTTGACGATCTCGTTCCGGAAATCCTTGGGGTTGGAGATCCCCGCAGGCTTCTCGATCTTCTCGAGCTCTTCGTTGAGCGACCCCCGATTCATCATCTCACCTGTATCCGGATCGCGATACTCCTGATCTTGAATCCAATAATCCGCATAGGTCACATAGCGATCGAAAATATTCTGACCGTACTCAGCGTACGATTCCAAATAGGCCGTCTGCAGCTCCTTGCCGATGAATTCGGCGTAACGCGGTGCCAGATACTGCTTGAGGAAACCCAGATAGCGCTCCTGTGTCTCCGGGGGCAGCTGCTCACGCGTGACTTGGCGCTCCAGGACATAGAGCAGATGGACCGGATTGGCCGCGACCTCGCTGTGATCGAAATTGAAGACCTGTGACAGGATCTTAAACGCGAACCGAGTCGAGATCCCCGACATTCCCTCGTCGACGCCCGCGTAGTCACGATACTCCTGTACCGACTTGGCCTTGGGATCGGTATCTTTCAGGTTCTCGCCGTTATACACCCTCATCTTGGAAAAGATGCTGGAATTTTCCGGCTCTTTCAGACGCGTCAAGACCGAGAACTGCGCCATCATCTCGAGTGTTCCGGGCGCGCACGGTGCTTCGGCGAGTGAGCTGTTGTGAAGCAGTTTCTCGTAGATCCGGGTCTCCTCATTGACGCGCACGCAGTAGGGCACCTTCACGATGAAGACACGGTCGAGAAACGCCTCGTTGTTCTTGTTGTTGCGGAAGCTCTGCCATTCCGACTCGTTGGAGTGGGCGAGGATGATTCCCTGGAAGGGCAGCGCCGAAAGACCCTCGGTCCCGTTATAGTTGCCTTCCTGGGTGGCGGTGAGCAAGGGGTGCAGCACCTTGATCGGTGCCTTGAACATTTCGACGAACTCCATCAGCCCCTGATTGGCGCGACACAGGGCGCCGGAGTAGCTGTAGGCGTCCGCGTCATGCTGGGCGAAGCGCTCCAGCTGGCGGATGTCGACCTTGCCGACGAGCGAAGAGATGTCCTGGTTGTTTTCATCGCCGGGTTCCGTCTTGGCGATGGCGACCTGCTCGAGGACCGATGGATAGAGCTTGACCACCTTGAACTGCGTGATGTCGCCGCGGTACTCCTGGAGACGCTTGACCGCCCATGGCGACATGATGGTGCGCAGGTAGCGCGCGGGTATGCCATAGTCCTCTTCCAGGATCGGGCCATCCTCCTCGGGAGAGAACAGGCCCAGAGGCGATTCGAAGACCGGCGAGCCATGGATCGCGTAGAAAGGCTTCTCCTCCATCAACTCCTTGAGCTTCTCCGCCAGCGACGACTTGCCGCCGCCGACGGGGCCCAGCAAATAGAGAATCTGCTTCTTCTCTTCGAGCCCTTGGGCGGCGTGCTTGAGATAGGACACCAGGTGCTCGATCGCCTCCTCCATGCCGTAGAATTCGGAGAAAGCAGGGTAACGTCGAATCATCTTGTTCTGGAAGATCCGACTCAGCCGTGGGTCATCGCGTGTGTTCACGAGCTCAGGCTCACCGATCGCCATGAGCAGACGTTGTGCGGCCCCGGCATAGACGCCGGGGTCGGACTTACAGAGTTGTAAATACTCATCCAGGCTCAGCACCTCCTCGCGGGATGCCTCGTAACGTGCCTGGTAGCGCTCGAAGATCGACATAGACGTCACCTCACTCGGAACCCTTGGTTGCTCGCCCGACCCGTCGCCGACCGCGTCCGACTTCGGGGTATTGCTCGGGGCTAAACGCGGAAAAGACAAGGCTTGGGTGCAAGTTCAGCAATAACCAAGCCATGATCGCATCAGCGGCGCCGACGCCCGGACGCGCCCGGATCGCATCTGAATCAGGTCGATCGCGCACCGTCGAGGGCGGAGTCATGCACCAGATTGGAGCAAGCGGTCCGTTGCGAACCCTGACTTCCGCCATCCGACTGGAGGTATACCGCATATCCTCTTCGCCCAAATAGAACCCGTTCGATCCGAGAGGTCCAGCCCATCCTGCGGCATCATCGCTCCCCAGGCTGGCACAGCACGCCCCACGGAGATGCACGGAGCCTGTGAGGATCCCGTACCTTGCTAACAGACAGCGCACACGACGCAGGGTTTCCGCGCCGCCTGCAGTCCGGGCACGACCCGCCTCCGCTCCTGCCCTCCACCGCCGCGCGATCAAGCCCTGCCTTCGTTCAGCGTTTCCCGTCCGGGGCAGGAGGTCCCGGCATGTTCAGGCACCTCGGCACCTGAACATGGAACCTTCCGAGCATCGCGCCGTTGGGAAGGCGAGCGGATGATCACAATGAATTCAGCGGCTTCCTGGGGGAGCGGACACTCGGTGCCCGATCCGTGGGCAACGCATCCACATCATGCGCTGCGCCCTCGAATGAACGCCTCCAAGAGGGCACGCGTCGATGGATCGTGATCGGCCCAGACCCGGCCCTCGCGCAGCTCGTCGAGGATCACGCCAGCCAGTTGCTTGCCAAGCTCGACGCCCCATTGATCGAATGAGTTGATCCCCCAGAGCACACCCTGGACGAAGATCCGATGCTCGTAGAGCGCGATCAAGGCCCCGAGCGTGTAGGGAGTCAGCCGCTCCATCAAGATGCTGTTGGTCGGGCGACTGCCGGGGAAGGTCCGATGGCGGGCCAGGAGCTGCGCGCGCTCCTCCGGGACGCCGGCTTCCGACATCTCGGCCAAGGCCTCCTCGGTGGTCCGTCCTCGCATCAGCGCCTCGGTTTGCGCGAAGAAGTTCGCCATCAGCTTCAGATGGTGGTCGCCCATCTCGTTGTGGCTCCTGATCGCGCCGATGAAATCCGCCGGAATCAGCTGAGTGCCCTGGTGGATGAGCTGGAAAAAGGCATGCTGACCATCCGTGCCGGGCTCGCCCCAGACCACGGGACCGGTGGTGTAGTCCACGGCCACCCCGCCGCGGGTGACGCCTTTGCCGTTGCTTTCCATGTCGCCCTGCTGCAGATAGGCGGGAAGGAGTCGCAGATACTGATCGTAGGGCAGCACGGCGTGAGTTCGGGCGCCACCGAAGTTGGCGTACCAGAGACCGATCAGGCCCAGGACGACCGGCATGTTCTCGGCAAGCGGTGTCGTACGGAAATGCTCGTCCATGGCGAAGGCACCCTCGAGCAGCTCGACGAATCGGTCGTAGCCGACCGCCAGCGCGATCGGCAAGCCGATCGCCGACCAGAGCGAGTAGCGGCCTCCGACCCAATCCCAGAAGCCGAACATGTTCTGCGTGTCGATCCCGAAGGCGGACACCCTCTCCGCGCTCGTGGACACGGCGACGAAGTGCTTGGCCACGGCCGCCGGGTCGCGCGAGGCCGCCAAGAGCCAGTCGCGCGCGCTGTTGGCGTTCGTCATGGTCTCTTGGGTCGTGAAGGTCTTCGAGGCCACGATGAACAGCGTGCGGGCCGGATCCAGGTCCCGCAGCGTCTCGACCAGATGGGTGCCATCGACATTAGAGACGAAATGAACCCTGAGCTCGTCGCTACCATAGGCTCCGAGTGCCGTACAGACCATCTTGGGACCCAGGTTGGAGCCGCCGATGCCGATATTGACGATATCCCGGATCGGCTGCCCCTGGAACCCCCTCCACTCACCGGACCGCACCAAGGCAACGAAGGACTCCATGCGGTCCAGGACCTCGTTGACGAGCGGCATGACATCGCGGCCGTCGACGAGGATCGGCCGATTGGAGCGGTTGCGCAAGGCAATGTGCAGAACCGCTCGCTGCTCGGTGTTGTTGATGGACTCTCCGGCGAAGAGACGCCCGATCCAGCCGCTGAGATCCGCGGTCTCGGCGAGATTGAGCAAGAGCGATCGGGTCTGTTCGGTGATGAGGTTCTTGGAGTAGTCCAGGTCGAGTCCACCGGCGGAGAGCCTCAGGCGTTGTGCACGACCGGGATCGGACGCGAAGAGGTCGCGCATCGCGATGCCTTTGACCTGCCCCCAGTGCTGTTCCAATGCTTTCCAAGCGGGCGTCTGGTTGATGAGCGACATGGTGCAGATCTCCTGGTGAGACACGATAGCGGATCCGACAGATGCGGGGACAGCGACTTCGTCTGCATCATGGCACGTCGAGGCGTTCCAGTCAGGCGGTTCAATCCGCGGCGCGGGCCGCGGTGGCCCCCGCTCGCCGAGCGCTCCGTTCCATCACACGCGGCAGGGTGCCAGACCCCCGGCAGGTCCAACCCTGGCCGCCGGACCGACGGCAGACACTGAGCTCAGTCGTCGAGTCCCTTGCGCCAGTCCTGGTCTTCGCGATCGAACAAGCGGTTGGCCTCGGGCGGTCCCCAGGATCCAGCGGGATAGCTGTGGATGTAGTCGCGTTCAGTGGCCCACAGCTTGATCACGGGGTCGACCACCTGCCAGGCCCAATCGACCTCGTCGTAACGCAGGAAGTGCGTGTGGTCCCCTTCGATGACATCCAGGATCAGGGCCTCGTAAGCGTCGATATGCTCGGCCGGGACGATGCATCGACTCGCGTCCAGGCGCTCGGTTTGCGTGCGCATCTCCAGCCCCGGCTGCTTGACCTGGATCTCGAAGCGCATGCACTCATTGGGCTGGATGTTGAGCAGCAGCCAGTTAGGCTCGAGCTGCTCGATGGCCGTGTGCTGGAACAGCTGCTGAGGGGGGTGCTTGAACCGGATGGCGATCAGCGAATTGGTCCGCGCCAAACGCTTCCCGGTGCGCAAGTAGAAGGGGACGTTGCGCCAGCGCCAGTTGTCAACGTACAGCTTCAGCGCGGCATAGGTCTCGGTCGTGCTGTTGTGTCCGACCCCCGGCTCGTCGCGATAGCCGCCGACCGGCGCTTCACCGGCCCGCCCCGGGCCGTACTGGGCCCGAAAGGCCTGTGCGTGGACGGCCTCGCGCGGGATCGGCCGGATCGATCTCAGCACCTTGACCTTTTCGTCGCGCAGGGCCTCGGCATCCAAGCACGCCGGGGGCTCCATTGCCACCAGGGTCAGCATCTGCAGCAGGTGGCTCTGGATCATGTCCCGCAGGGCGCCGACGCCGTCGTAGAATCCCGCGCGCTCGCCGATGCCGCCGGCCTCCGAATGGGAAATCTGCACGTGGTCGATATAGTTGCGGTTCCAGAGCGGCTCGAGCAGCAGGTTCGCGAACCTGAAGACCAGAATATTCTGGACCGTACTCTTCCCGAGATAGTGATCGATCCGAAAGATCTGCTTCTCCGTGTAGCTGCGGTGGATCTGTCGATCAAGGATCCCGGCGCTTTCCAGATCGAAGCCGAATGGCTTCTCGACCACCAGCCGGGACCAGTGCCCGTCCTCGGCACTCAGGCCCTGGGCCGCCAGCTGTTGCACGATGCCACCATAATGCCTGGGAGCCACTGCCAGATAGGTCATCAGGTTCTGCGGCATGAATGCCGCTTCGCGGAGACGCTCGGCCAGACGCGTGTAAGCGCCGGACTCTTCGATGTCGCCCTCGACGAAATACATCCGCTCGAGCAACCGCGCCAGGACAGCCTCGTCCAGCGCGCGCGCCGAGCCAGCGCTCAGGGTCTGGCGGACCTGATCGCGCCATTGCGCATCGGACCAGGGCCGCCTCCCGAACCCGACGATCCGGGTGTCGGGATGGAGACGCGCGGCCGCCTCGATGTGGCCGAGGGCGGGCAGCAGCTTGCGACTGACCAGATTGCCGGTCGAGCCGAAGATCAGAATGGTGCAGGGATCCAGCATAGCCCAAGTGCCTCGATCGGGAACAAATGTGATAACGTGAACCCTGTCATCAAGTTGCCAGGGCCGGCGCGGTCATTCACTATCTTTGACGCTCGTGTCTAGGGGCCCTTCATGGAGCCATCGCCTACTCTATCGCTCGATGCCGCCTCGTCAGTCGAGCCGCTGCGCATCCTGATGGCCAGCAGCGAGGCACATCCGCTGATCAAGACCGGCGGCCTTGCCGACGTGGCCGCAAGCCTGCCCGCGGCACTGCGCGATCTCGGCCATGACGCCCGGCTCATCCTGCCCGCATACCCGCTCGCAGCCCGCCAGCTGTGTGAGCCGAAGCAGCTGTGCGATCTGAAGCTGCCGGGATGTCGCACGAATGTCCGAATCCTCGAAGGCAGGCACCCGGACCACGACCTCCCGGTCTATCTCGTCGACGCCCCGGAGCATTTCAGCCGCGAGGGCAACCCCTACACAGACCTCAGCGGCCGCGACTGGGGCGACAATGCCGAGCGTTTCCTTCTCTTCTCCCGCGTCGTCGCCCTCGTCGCCCAAGGGCTCCCCGCGATCGGCTGGCACCCGGACGTCCTGCACGCCAACGATTGGCAGACTGGATTGGCGCCCGCACTGATTCGGGATCAGCCCGGGCACCCGGCGACGGTGTTCACCATCCACAATCTCGCCTACCAGGGGTTGTTCGACCGCGCCACCTTTGACCGACTCGGCCTGCCACCGTCGCTGTGGAGCCTCTCCGGCCTGGAGTTCCATCAGCGCATGTCCTTCATCAAAGGCGGTATCGTCTTTTCGGACAGGGTCAACACTGTCAGTCCAACCTACGCCATGGAGGTCCGCACGGCGCGCTTCGGCTGTGGGATGGACGGACTGTTGCGCCAGATCGGGGGCCGTTTCAGCGGCATCCTGAACGGCGTGGATTACCGTATCTGGGACCCGAAAACCGACCCCTTCATTCTCCAATCCTATGACCGGGAGACCTTCGGCCTCAAGGCGGAGAACAAGCTCGAGCTGCAGCGCGAGTTCGCTCTCCCGCGGAGCGAAGATGCCTTCGTGCTGGGTTATATCGGCCGTCTGGTCGAGCAGAAAGGGGTGGACCTGATCCTGGCCATACTCCCGATTCTGCTGCAGGATCCACGCATCCAGATGGTGATCCAGGCGGCCGGCGAGCGACCGACCGAGCAGGCCCTACTCGCCATCGCGGCAGCCCACCCGCGCCAGGTCGGCGTCCTGATCGAGTATGACGAGGCACGTGCGCATCGCATCGAAGCCGGTTGTGACAGCTTCCTCATGCCGTCGCGCTTTGAGCCCTGTGGACTGAACCAGATCTACAGTCTGCGTTACGGCTCCCCGCCGATTGCGCATCGCACCGGTGGACTCTGCGATACGGTGGTTCACGTGACCCCGGAAACCCTGGCCGAAGGGACGGCGACCGGGTTCCTCTTCGATGACCCACGCCCAGAGGCACTGCTCAACGCCGTGCAGCAGGCCCTGCAACTCTTCCGCGCGGACCCGCCCGCCTGGCGGCGGCTGGCGACGACCGGAATGCTCCAGGATTTCAGCTGGGAGGCGAGCGCGCGGCAATATCTCGAGCTCTACTCGGAGGCCATGGCAGACAGGACGATGTCCGAGCGTCCGATCCACACGGGGGCCGCACTGGCCTAGGCCACCTGTGCGGGGATGAAGTCGCCGGTGCGGGTAACGCGGTTGTGCTCGTTGAGATAGACGAGCACCGGCCGGTGGGCGTCCGCCTCCGCCTCACTCATCGTGGCATAGGCGCAGATGATCACACGATCCCCGGGCGATGCCTTGTGGGCCGCCGCGCCATTGACCGAGATCACGCGCGAGCCCGGCTCCGCGCGAATGGCATAGGTCGTGAGGCGCTCACCGTTGGTGACGTTGTAGATCTGGATCTGCTCATACTCGCGAATGCCGGACAGCCTCAAGAGCTCCTCGTCGATCGCGCAGGACCCCTCGTAGTCGACCTCCGCGTGCGTCACGCGCGCTCGATGCAGCTTGCATTTCAGCAAGGTCAAATGCATGTGATCAATCCTCCCAAAGACCGCTAAGGCCGCGTCTTCCGGATCTGAATGAAGACTCTGCCGACCCGAGATCGAGATAGTCTACAGCAGCGTTTGTTGCAACGCAGCATCAGAGCCCAGTCGCACCCGGAGATTGTCGATCAGTCGCGCGCGCCCGAGATAGGCCGCGGCCAACACCACCAGATCCTGATCGGACTCGGATGGGGGAAGCAGGGTATCGGCCACGCGTACGCTGACATAATCTGGCTCCAAACCGGCGTCACGCAAGGTCCCTGCGGCGGTCCGCTCCACCGTCTCGACGCCGACCCCCTCGAGCAGGGAGCGCCTCGCTGCCGCCAGGGCGTGGTAGAGCGCAGGCGCCTGCGCCCGTTCCTCGGGCGAAAGGTACCCGTTGCGCGAGCTCATGGCGAGTCCATCCGACTCCCGCACAGTCGGCACACCGACGATCTCCACCGGCATCGCCAAGTCCTCAACCATCCGCCGGACCACGGCGAGCTGCTGGAAGTCCTTCTCACCGAACAGCGCAACATCCGGCTGCACGATGTTGAAGAGCTTGCAGACTACTGTGGCCACGCCGCGAAAATGTCCCGGACGCCTCTCGCCGCACAGAATCTCGGACAGGTGGCCAGGGACCTCCACACGTGTCTGTTCCTCGCTGCCGCGCGGGTACATCGCAGCGACCCGGGGCGCAAACAACAGATCGCAGCCTGCCTCTCGGAGCCGCTCTCGATCGCACTCCAAGGTTCGCGGATAGGTATCCAGATCCTCGGTCGGAGCGAACTGCATGGGGTTCACGAAGATGCTCGCGACCACCCGGGGGGCGCGGGCACGGGCCTCGCCGATCAGGGTCAGATGACCGGCATGAAGATTGCCCATCGTCGGAACGAATGCCACACGTTCGCCCGCGGAGCGCCAGGCGCGCACACGCGTGCGCACGTCCGCAACCAGATCGATCGTCTCCATCGCCCTATCCGCCGGTAGCGTGCGGCTGGCGACCGGGATCAGTGCGGTGTCTCATCGCGGCCGGGAAACTCCCCTGTCTTGACCGCTTTGACGTACGATGCAACGGCATCGGCAATGGACGCCTGTCCGGTGAGGAAATCTCGGCTGAAGCTGGGCGCGCGCCCGGGATTGAGCCCAAGCATGTCATAGAGAACCAGCACCTGGCCGTCACAGCCTGAGCCGGCACCAATGCCGATCACGGGGATCTCCAGGGTCAGCGTGATCTCGGAGGCCAAGGCCGCCGGAACACATTCCAATACCAGCAGGCTGGCGCCTGCCTCCTGCATGGCGATGGCATCGTGGCGGATTGCCTCGGCAGCCGCGTGATCGCGACCCTGGAATCGATAGCCGCCGATACGATGCACGGACTGGGGAAGAAGTCCCAGATGGGCACAGATCGGCACCCCCTGCCCGGTGAGGCGGCGCACCGTCTCCACCATCGGCGCCCCGCCCTCGAGCTTGACCACCTCGGCGCCGCCCTCCTGCATCAACCGTCCGGCCGATTCGATGGCACGCTCGGCCGTCGCACAGGCCAGAAAGGGCAGATCTGCGACCAGCAACGCCCGCCCGCGCCCGCGCGCAACGCACGCCGCGTGATAGGCCATGTGCTCAAGCCGGACAGGGATGGTGGTGGTGTGACCCTGAACCACCATCCCAAGCGAATCACCGGCCAAGATCACGTCCACTCCGGCCGCGTCGAGCAGACGCGCGAAGCTTGCGTCATAGCACGTCAGACATGCAATTCGCTCACCCCGTGCCTTCATGGCGGCGAGGGTGGCAACCGAGATCGGCGCGAGAGACATGGTCGACTCCAATGATCAGGCTCGATGAGGACGAGGATAGTGGTCAGGATACCAGCGCGCTACCCTGCCGATGCAGCGGCGGCACCGTTTGCGGAATCGCTCCGCCGGGATCGCACCCCAAACCCGGCCATATCAGACGTTCACGAGGCCCTCCGAGCAGTCCCGCCAGTTGGATTGGCGCGACCGGCCGCGCCTGGGATCGGGTCGCCGGGATGGCGCAGCCGACCGCCGACCCGCAAGCAGAGCCCGGGGTTCAACCGCCGCGCTCCACGGTGTCTTTAGACCTTCGTGTCGGGGCCGGCCGACGGGTCTGCCTTGGCCCGCCTGGGGCGGCGGCGTCGCCGCTTTCCAGTCCCCTCGAGCATGCTGGCACGCTCTCGAGCATTCGCCTCCTCGAAGCGGGTCCACCAGGCGGCCAATTCCGGATCCGCCTCGCCCGCGTCCGCGCGCAGCAATAGGAAATCGTAGGCCGCGCGAAAGCGCGGGTGCGTGATCAGGCGCTGCGGACGCCTCCCGTCCCGCTGCTCGAATCGCGGCTGCAATGACCAGATCTCGCGCATCGGCAGCGAGAACCGCTTGGGAATCGCCACCAGTGGCTGCTGTCGCGCGCAGATCTCGCCGGCCGCCAGGAACATGGCCTCGTTCGTTGATTCGCCGGCGGCCAGATAGTGCTCGAAACGGCGGCGGACCGGCTCCCACAGCAGCACGCCGAGCAAAAACGCCGGCGTCACAGTCTTGTCCTCCTGCACCCGCTTATCCGTGTTGGTCAGACCGCGACTGACAAAGGTGATCGGGAACCCATGGTCTTCGCGCGCCAAACATTCTTCAGTCGCCGGGAAAAGCTGTCCAAAGAGTCCGTATTGACGCAGCTTCTCAAAGACCTCGCGACCATAGCCCGAGTGGAACAGCTTGATCAGCTCGTCGAAGAGTCGCGCGGGTGCGATATCCGCGAGCAGGTGCGCGAGTCCGAAGATCGGCTTCTCGGTCGCCGCGTCGATGGTGAAGCCAAGCTTGCATGCGAAGCGCACGGCACGCAGCATCCGCACCGGGTCTTCGCGATAGCGCTGCTCAGGATCGCCGATCAGACGCAGCCGGCCTGCATCGAGGTCCGCAAGACCGTCGGCATAGTCAATGAGTGAGAAGTCGGCGATGTTGTAATAGAGGGCGTTGACGGTGAAGTCCCGGCGCAGCGCATCCTCGGCGATGGTGCCATAGGTGTTGTCGCGCACGATCCTGCCATTATCGATCTGGCGATCGTCTGCGTCCCCATCGGGCACGGCGCCGCCCCGAAAGGTCGCCACCTCAATGATCTCGCGACCGAAATGGACATGCGCCAGACGGAAACGCCGACCGATCAGACGGCAGTTGCGAAACACCTGCCGCACCTGCTCAGGGGTCGCGTCGGTCGCCACGTCGAAATCCTTCGGCTCCCGGCCGAGCAGGAGGTCCCGCACCCCCCCGCCGACCAGGTGGGCCTGAAAGCTCTCTTGTTTCAGCCGATAGAGGACCTTGAGCGCGTTCTCGCTGATGTTCGCGCGCGAGATCCCGTGCTGCGGTCGGGGCACGATCAAAGGGGTCGCCCCGATCGCGGCTCGACGCCTGTCTTGGCGGGATTCCTGTATCACCTTGTCGCAGGGATTCCTGGTCGCTGAGGCGGCACTCCTGATCACGATATCCTGGGCTACGCAGCGTGCGACAAGAAGATGCAGCCAGTGGTAAGAGGATCGTAGCCGCCGCTTGTGGCGCGGCATGGTGCGGGTATAATACCTGCTTACTCGGCGGAGTACCGCTCCCTTCGTCTAGTGGTTAGGACGCTGGCCTCTCACGCCGGTAACAGGGGTTCGAATCCCCTAGGGAGCGCCAATCAAAACAAGCATCTAGGCTTTTGATCAGTTGACTTGGCGAGATCTGGGCGTAAGTTTGCCCGCCAGTCCAGCCGATCGATAACGCGCTCGAGCTCTATCGGTGCCCGCCGGCAGATGATGTTCGGGCACCGCTGCGCCGGCCTCGGTCTTTTCGCTTAGGGCTTAGACCCACCAGCCCCCACCCCCCAAGGCCGTCAGGCGTGCCAGCACGGCGGCAAGGGCCCATCCCAACCGTCGCTCGCGGCGCCGCTCACCCGCCCGCAGCTCCGCCAGCTCGTCCTTGAGCCGAACCAGCAGGTTCTCCAGCTCGATCTCGCTTCCAACCGTGTGGCGCAGATGGTTGTCCCCTGTCAGGCGGTCTCCGTAGGCCCGCTGGACGGCACGCCGTTCGGACTGGTCGTTCAAGGGGTCGCGCGGCTCGCCGAGATCGGTGTCGCGACGCTCGCCGACCGCCGATGAGACTGCCGGGTTTCCTGTCCCTTGTACGTTAGCAATCTATAATATCTGTGTAGGATGCCGCTCGCAGCGGTGCGGGGCTGGCTGAATCCGCCTCTCGAGTGATCAGAGTCAGGAGAACCCT
>NZ_JAJDNA010000037.1 GCF_022340925.1 Thiocapsa sp. | reverse complement strand
ACCCCCATATCCATCGATACCGACTCCAGAGAATCAACGGACGGGGGGCCGGCAAGGCACGACGATTGGTCATTGACGGCCTCCCCGACTGCCCCGATGCTGAAGCTTCTGTCCCGGCCCCCGCGTCGCCCACCGGCAACTGGGGCGATCGGCCATCGATCCTTTGAATCCCTGTGGCCTGCTTGGCAGTCTCGGATCCGAATTTCTGCTGAGCTTTTCGTACCCCTCTGCTAGGAGATGGCCAGCAGCATGAGTCCCTATCGATCGCTTTACCGACAGGTCCTGGCACTGCTCCTTCTCTGGACTTGGGCCCTTGCGGGGGCCTGGTCCGCCGACCTGGAAGACATCAGGGCGAGGGGCGAGCTGCGCCATCTCGGGATCCCTTATGCCAACTTCGTGACGGGTGCCGGGGACGGCCTCGACGTGGAGCTCACCCAGGGGTTCGCCAGATATCTCGGAGTTCGGTATCAGCTCGTCTACAGCGATTTCTATTCGGTGATCCGGGACCTGCTGGGCAAGAACGTCGTGCGCAACGGCGATGCCGTGGATCTGGAGGGGGATTTTCCCGTCAGGGGTGACATGATCGCCGCGGGTTTCACGGTCCTGCCGTGGCGTCAACAGGTCCTGCTCTATTCAGAGCCCATCTTTCCATCTCAGGTGATGCTGATCGCTCGCGCCGACTCCCCCGTCCGTCCTATCGCGGGAAGCGACGATCTCAGCAGTGACATCGAAGAGACCAAGGCCCTCATTAAGACGCATAGCCTGCTGGTGATGGAGAAGACCTGCCTGGACCCGGCGAACTATGGCCTCAAGGGTCGGGGCATCGAGCTTCGAGCCTATACCAAGAGCACCAACATCAATGAAATGGTGCCAGCCTTGCTGAACCTGGACGCCGACCTGTCGCTTCTTGATGTTCCGGACCTCATGATCGATATGCAGAAGTGGGCCGGCAAGTTCAAGGTCATCGGGCCCATCTCCGAGGAGCAGACCCTAGCCGCCGCCTTCCCCAAGGACGCGCCCCGACTTCGCGAGGCCTATAACGACTACCTGCGTCAGATCAAAGAGGATGGGACCTACGACAGGCTGGTGCAAAAATACTATCCGGGAATTCGCCGCTATTTTCCCGCGTTCTTCGCCCCCCAGTAATCGTTGTCACCCACAGGAACATGGTGCCAGAACTGAAGCATCGGCGCCGGCTATTCTGGGTGGCGGTTCTATTTTCCACCTATCTCGTCGTGCTCCTGGGATACGCCTTCCGCTCGCAAGGGCAGCTGCGAGCGGCCGCTGACGCGCGCCTGTTGGCAGAGAATCAACAGATCGCGGTCCTGATCAGTGACTTCTTGGTGGAGCAAAAGAACTTCGCGCTCAATCTGGCTGAGGGACACGAGATTGGGACGTTTCTCATCAACAAGGCCTTGGGCATGTCGCTGCGCTACGGCCTGAATGCCAATCTCGACGCGATCCAAGAAAGCTTCCGCCGCAAGCGACGCCAGAAGATGGTCCTGGGCGTTCCGGTGTACGAGCGCATCCTCTACTTCGACGAAAGCGGGGCGCTTCTGGCGGACAGCGCATCCGGGGAGCCACCCATCGCCTTGCCGCCGGGAGCGCAGGGGGAGTCGTGGCTGCTGGTCGACGCCACCCAGGGCCGGATCTTCGCCACCGCGCCCGTTGAGTTTCGTGGCACGCCCGGCGGGACGGTGTTAACAGTGGCCCCGACGGCCTTGCTGTCGCGCTATCTCCCAAAGTCGGCGGAGGGTCATGGACTGCGCCAGTTTCTGATCACGGCGACCGGTCAAGCACTCGCGGCACCCGAAAACCCCCTCTCAGAGGACATGCCTTGGGGGGCGCTCGCGCGCCTTCCGGACAGCACCATCCTACCCCTTTCCCACCTGCTCCAAGGCGTCTCAGGCACCCTATCCAAGGATTACGACCTGGTGGAACGGGCCCCCATCGACCAGTCGCCGCTTTCCCTGGTCACGCTTGCCTCCAAATCGGCGCTCTACGGAACCATCAGCTCCCGTGCATTCCTCTATGTCGCAAGCGTCGCCCCCTTGCTCCTGACGCTGGCCGCCATGTGGTTCGAGCACACGCGCCGGCGCACCCAGCGGCTGGAAGCGGTCGTCCTGGAATCGAACCGCAACCGGCTGAAGCTTCAGGGACAGAACGACGACTTGAACAGGGAGATCGCCCGCCGACAGGCTCTGGAGATCGAGCTCCGCAAGAGCGAGGAGCGTTACCGAGACTACGTTGAGCACGCCCCGGAGGGGATCTTTGTCGCCGACAACAGGGGCCACTTTGTGGCGGCCAATCCGTCGGCGTGCGGCATGGTGGGCTACAGCCGCGCGGAGCTGCTCGAGATGGAGATTACCGGACTGTCGCCCCCGGGTCTGGCAGAGAAGCACGCTACGTTATTTTCGAAAGTGCTGCAGGAAGGCCCGCAGGAGGCAGAGATCCGGCTTCGCAAGAAGGACGGGGTGGACATCATCGCCAATCTGCGCGCCATTGCGCTGCCTGACGCGACAGTGATGGGCTTTTGCGTGGACATCACCGAGCGCAAGCAGGCGGAGGAGCAGATCCATCAGCTCGCCTTTTTCGATCCGCTCACCGGACTTCCAAACCGCCGGCTCCTGCTCGATCGTCTGCGTCAGGCGATGGCGGTCAGCAGCCGGGAGGGGGACTATAGCGCCCTCCTGATGCTGGACCTGGATCATTTCAAGGACCTCAACGATACCCAGGGTCACGATGTGGGTGATCGGCTGATCACCGAGGTGGCGCGCCGATTGACGGAGAGCTCGCGTGATGAAGACACGGTCGCCCGGCTGGGGGGAGACGAGTTCGTGATCGTCGTCCGGAGCCTGGGGGCCGACGAATCGGCGGCCGCGGTGCATGCGGAGGCGATCGCCGAAAAGGTGCACAAGGCGGTGGCCGGGCCCTATACCTTGGCCAATGGAAGGGCGTCACACCAGTCCAGCTCCAGCATCGGGGTGACCCTGTTCCGTGGCCAGGAGGTCGCCATCGACGTCTTGCTCAAGCAGGCCGATGTCGCCCTGTACCAAGCCAAGAATGCGGGACGCAATGTAATCCGCTTTTTCAATCCTGAGATGCAGGCGGCCATCGATGCGCGCATGAAGATGGAGATCGCCTTGCGCGGCGCCATCAGACGCGACGAGCTGCGGCTCTATTATCAGCCTCAGGTGGATCAGAACGGACGCGTCCATGGTGCGGAAGCCCTGCTGCGATGGCTCCCGCCGCACTCCGAGCCCGTTTCCCCTGCACGCTTCATCCCGTTGGCGGAAGACACCAAGCTCATCCTTCCGATCGGCGAGTGGGTACTGGAGCAGGCATGCGCCCAACTCCAACAGTGGCAGACGGATGCTCGGACGGAGATGCTGACGCTGTCGATCAATGTGAGTGGCCGCCAGTTTCACCAACCCGACTTCGTGGAGCGAGTCTCCGCGCAGATAGAGCGCGCCGGGGTCGATCCGTCCCGCTTGAAGCTGGAGCTGACAGAAAGCGTCCTGCTCGACCGGGTCGACGAGGTGGTCGAACGGATGCAGCGTTTGAAGGGACTTGGGGTAGGCTTTTCCCTGGACGACTTCGGCACCGGCTATTCGTCGCTCTCGTATCTCAAGCGCCTGCCACTCGATGAGATCAAGATGGACCAGTCATTCGTGCGCGATATCACCAGCGACCAGAACGACGCCGCGATCGTTCGCGCGGTCCTGGCGATGAGCCGGTCCCTCGGACTGAAGGTCATCGCCGAGGGGGTGGAAACGGAGGAGCAGCGCGCATTCCTCATGCGCTACGGATGCGAACATTACCAGGGGTACCTGTTCGGCAAGCCGGCGCCGATTGAGTCGAGCCTTTGGCTCAATGGCGATCATGGCGACGGGATCCGGCTCACGCGACCCTACCTCGTCAGCCCAAGGTTTCACCAGAACGAGCCCAAGGCCGGCAGCGCCACATCGCGCGTCCAGCATTGAGACCGCGACTCGCGAAAAGCCCTTTCAATCACTCGGATTTCTAGTGCCCGTCGTCCCCGCAAGAGACCGTCACGCAGCACGATCAGCCCCGTAAGGCGATCTTGGCGCCCGATGGCGGCCGCCCTGGGGGCCGGCGAGGCAGGAGCACATGGGTCCCCTCCCGGAGGGGGAGACCACGCGTCCCTTCCACACCTTACGAGAGTAATCGACATGCGTAAACCAAAGAAGACCCCAGGAGCTGGCCTCGACCGGCGCGATTTTCTCAAGGGCGTCGCCTCGGCTGCGGCGACCGCCGGCATCATGACCGCGCCGGGGGTGGCGATCGCAACGCAACGGTCAGCTACAGGGCTGCAATGCAACCCCTTGGGCCTGGAGGCCCCCCCCATGGTCGAGGGCCTGGGTGAGGCCTTCTGGCGGGAGGTCCGCAAGGCATTCTTGTTGCCCCGGGACTACATTCACATGAATACCGGCACGACGGGCTCGCAGCCGGCGTTCTCGCTGCACAACCTGGCCGTCTACAACCGCTACAAGGTTCGGGATCCGAGGGACTGGCAGGCCAACCTGAACGCCGATTTCCCGGACCTGTTTCCATACCTGAATGGCTCCGCGACCAGCGCCCGGCAACAGTGGGTTGCCGAGACCTACGGGGCGGATCGGGACGAGGTCTTCCTCAGCTACAACACCACGGATGCCTGCAGCCTGATCTTCGCCGGCACTCCGTGGAGGCCCGGTGACCGCATCATCACCACCAGCTTCGAGCACCCGGCCCTGGCGGGTCCCATCGCCTGGGCGCGGGA
>NZ_JAJDNA010000002.1 GCF_022340925.1 Thiocapsa sp. | reverse complement strand
CCGCTTTGTAAGTCATGCAACTGATTGGGTTGCCCAGCATTTCGCACTGCGTGCCAATTCACCTTCCGGGTGAAGCCCGCTACGACCCCCGGTGCACGCCCCGCGCGGCGCCCGGCGGCGTTACAACTCGTTGGAATAGGTCGACTATTCCGCCTCGTTGTGCCTTGCCGGACACCGCGCGGGACGCACCCCGAGGGCCGTCCAACTGCCGTTTCTAGGATGACCCTACCTACCATTCTAGTTCGCACTCAGGGGCCCGCCCGCGTCGGCTCGAGCAGGACGGCATAGGTCCCCGATCGAACGTCTCTCGCCGAGCCACGGGGATGTCTTTGCCCCGCACCGCCGTCCCTGGAGATCAATCAAACCCGGCATGGTTTTCTATGCTTGTCACGAGGGATGCCGTTTCGAAGGCACAACGACCGCCGCCCGGCCGCGCACCGATGGCGGGCAACTCTTGACACCAGAAGGAGGTTCATCATGCCCGAACGCCTCTCCCCGCCCGAGCCGGCCGCGGATCTTCCCCGCCACTTCCTGCTGCGCCTCTGGAGCTATTTCTGGAACTCGATCGTCCGGGTCCTCTGGCTGTGCGCCTACGCCAGCGTCTCCGCCGCCGGCGTGGTCATCCTCTTTCTGTTCAACGACCAGGGACGGGACCTCCTGCGACTGTCCGCGGAGCGTGGCCTCGCGCTTTGGAATCTGCTCTTCCTCCTCGGCGCCTTCCTGCTCGGCGTGGTCCTCTGGTACACGGCACGCCGGCTCCTGGACAGGGATTTCCGCGGCCAGACGTTCAGCCGCAAGGCCTCTGCATTCGGACGCGAGTGGTGGCCCAGGGTCTTTTGCTTCCTCGTGCCCTTCTCGATCGGGATCGGCTTTTTCCGGGTCGACACCGATGCCCGGGTCGCCGCGTGGGTCCTCGGCGTCCTGTTCCTGCTGCTCGCCGCCGCCCTCATGTGGTTTCTCGCGACGCGCCGGGACCGCTTCCTCGGCGGATCCAGGGTGGGGCTGGAGGTCGCCGACGAGCAGGGGCTCAACCGGATCGACTGGACGCTCATCTCGGCCGCCTTCGTCGTCTCGATCACCCTCGTCGCCGCCTTCCTGGTCTGGCCCGTCCATGCTCCCCAGGCCCTCGGCACGCCGGCGATCATGCTCCTGGGATTCGCCGGCATCGCCCTCTTCGGCGGACTGATCCTGACCTATGCCATGCTGGCGAATGGGCAGCCGGCCGGGACCGCGCTCGCGCTGGCGGTCGCGGTCGCGTGTGGGTTCTTCAACGACAACCACTGGATCAGGACAGAACAGCAGGCCCCGGCCCTGGAGCGTCTGCCCGCCGCTGTCCACTATCAGACCTGGCGTCAGGCCAACCCGGCACCCGTCGCGATCGGCGGGCGCGAGCCGCTGATCCTGGTCGCCGCCGCCGGAGGCGGCATCCGTGCCGCCTATTGGACCGCCTCGACCCTCGCGGTCATGGAGTCCATCCCCGGCTTCAGCGACAACCTGTTCGCGATCAGCGGCGTCTCGGGCGGCAGCGTGGGGGCCGCCGTCTACGCGGCGATCAGGCGCATGCAGCTGGAGCCGGGTGCGCCGCCAGATCCGGCGACGCTCGAGCGCGTTCGCGAGGTCCTCAGTGGCGACTTCCTCTCCCCGGTGGTCGCCGGACTCCTGTTCCCCGACCTGATCCAACGCTTCGTCCCCGTCCCGGCGGCGGCGGCCGACCGCCAGCGCTTCCTCGAGCTCGCCTTCGAGCGCGCGCTCGGCGACGGGGAGAGTCCGCTCAGCCGTCCCTTCACCGCACTCTACGCGGGCGGATTCACGACCCGACTGCCAAGCCTGCTGCTGAACACCACCATCGTGGACTCGGGTCGACGCGCCGTCATCTCCAACATTGATCTCACGGGCATGACCGACACGGTCGATCTCTTGGCTCCGGGTTTCTCCACCCGGGGCGCGCTCCTCTCGGCCGCGGCCGGCGCAAGCGCACGTTTCACCTATGTGAGTCCGGCCGGAAGCCTCCGAGGTCCCGGCCTTGAAGGCATCCAGAAGGCGCGCCTGGTCGACGGCGGCTACTTCGAAAACTCAGGCGCCGCCACCCTGACCAACCTGCTCGATCTCATCGACCAGACGCGGGTCTTCCCGATCCTGATCCTGATCCGTAACGACCCGACGGCACCGCCGGTCTGCCAGGACCGCCCCAGACCCATCCTGACTCAGTCCAGCAATCCGCTCGGGCCGGCTGCCGGTGACTTCCTGAGCGAGGTTGCCTCGCCGGTGCGCGCTCTGCTGCACGCCCGCGAGGCCCGCGGACGTCTCGCCGAGGTCGACGCCGCGAGACAGGTCGAAGGGCATGCGGCATGGCGGGTCGAGCAAGAGCTCGAGGGCGCAGTCATCGAGATCTCACTCGCCGCCGTGGCTCAGGCGGACTTGGACAAGGCCCTGGCAAAGGCTCGGGCGACGTCGGCCGGCGCCGAGTTGAGCTCAGCGCAGCGAGAGGCCATCAACCGCCCGCTGGTGGAGCCGCCCCTCGGCTGGTCGCTGTCGGATTCCGCACGCCGCTCAATGGACCGCACCTTGGATAGCGAGGCGGGGGGGCTGAGTCTCGAGCTCGACAACCTGAGGACCGTTCTCGCCGGTCAACTGGATCCGTATAGGCGGTGTCATGCGGAGTAGTAGTGGTTCCGGGCGGGGCGGCCTGAATCGGCAGGCCTCTTCCCAAGGCAGCGCGACGTATTCAGCGCTTCCCGTCCGGGGCAGGAAGCCGGGCCGTGCTCAAGCGCACAAGCGCTTGAACATGAAGGAGCCGGGACGCTGCGTTTTCCGGCTCCGCCTGTTTTTTGGCCCGGATGGCAAACAAACCAACAGCTCCCTATGCGACGGCGCTGCTCGGCCTGGAGATCATCCGTGCGGGAGCATCGAGGCGTCTGTCCAGCTCGTGCAGGCAATCCTGTAAAGCCTCCTCGATCACCGGGTGGTAGAAGGGCATCTTGAGCATCTCCCGGACGGAGAGGCGACACTGGATGCCCCATGCCAGCAGGTGCGCCAGATGCTCACAACGCGGCCCCACCATGGCCCCACCGAGCACCAGTCCGGTTCGGCGATCCGCGTAAAGCCGCATCAACCCCCGATTCTGACCCATGATCAAGGCGCGGCCGACCGGACCGAAGCGCTGCTGGCCGACGACCACCGCAGCCTGATCGAGCGCGGAGAAGGGCGTGCCGACAACCGCGATGTTGGGATCGCTGAAGATGATGCTCATCGGCGTCTTTGGATCGAACCGCAGCGGCGCGCCGTGACAGGCGTTGAAACCGGCGATTCGGCCCTGTTCCGCGGCGGTCTGGAGGTTCGCCATGCCGCCGGTGGCATCGCCCGCAAGGTAGATGGGGAAAGGCCCGACCCGGAGTGTCTGCGGATCGTGCAGCGGCACCCCCTTCGGGTCGAGCTGGCAGCCGACGCGCTCGAGTCCGAGCCCGGCCAGATTCGGGCGCCGCCCCATGGCGACGAACAGCTTCTCGACGCACATCTCCTGATCGCCCGCACGCACGCGGACCCGGTCTCCGCTTGGCTCGACCTCCGCCGGCTGCCCAAGCCAGACCGGAAACTCCCGCCTCAGGATGTCGACGGCCGCCTGGCTGACGACCGGATCCTGCAGCCTGGCAAGCTTCTCGCCCGCTTCGATCCCGACAACGCACACGCCCAAACGGTGCAGCGCCTGCCCGATCTCGATGCCGATGGGGCCGAGCCCGAGGACGGCCACGGACTCCGGCAACCGGTCTTGCTCGAAGAGGCTCTCGACAGTCAGGATCCGGTCCCCGAGCCGCTCTTCCCAGCCCGAGGGAACGACAGTCGAGGCCCCGCTCGCGATCACGAAGGCGTCGGCACGGATGACCCGCTCGCCCACCTGGACGGTTTCGGCGTCGATGAACCGCGCGAAACCTTCGATCAGCTCATCGCCCATCTCGTCCGTGGTGTTGGCCAGGACCAGGTCGACAAAGGTATCGCGAAGATCCCGGACATGCTCCAAGGCCGTCCCTTGGTCAATCCTGAGTGCATCTGCCCCGTCGATGCCGTAGCGCTGGAACTGCTTCCGGGTCTGGTAGACCTCTGCGAGATGGACGGCCACCTTCGAAGGCATGCAGCCGACCCGAGCACAGGTGGTGCCGAGACCGCCACCGTTGATCAAGACATAGTCATCCGTGACCTTGCGGATCTCCTTGATGGCGTTCAGTCCCGCATGACCGGCGCCGATGACGGCGACGTCGACTCGGTCAACCATGCCAAATCCCTCCCTTGTCTCGCGAACCGCATCATGTCCGCGCGGCACGAAAGAATCCGTATCGGGTGGCGAGCCAATCGGCAACACGCCTGTCTCCCGACCCAATCCAGGCTCGATCGAAGGATGAAGAATCCGATGAAGCGAGGCCGCGCACGCGGAGCTGACTCAACTGCAACCGGTATCGTCAACGCATAGTAAGCAAGAGCGCAGTTGATCAAACAATAGCCCAACTGGGTGATCGAGGCATCGCCCGATCGGGCGATGCCTCGATCGGGCAACACTGTCGTGTCAGGCCGGTGCGAAGAACGAGGCCCGACGCGTCGCATGCGGGCATGGACAGCCTCTGCCCTGCATCTAGGAGCCTGTCTGACTTGAGACTGATCTACTGCGCCGGCGGGACAGCGGTCCATATCCGACCGATTTCTCGTTACGTAGACCCACTATGCGCCTCGCAATCGGTCGAATCTGTCCTCGCTCTCCCACTCGGCTCGCGACGATCGCTCAAGTCA
>NZ_JAJDNA010000016.1 GCF_022340925.1 Thiocapsa sp. | reverse complement strand
GGGAGCTGGGCGTGGATCTGATGCGGCATGTGCCGGATGCCCCGCATGGGACCATGGATTTCCTGTTCACCCGCATCATCGAATGGGCGCGCACGGAAGGCTACATCTGGTTCAACCTGGGCATGGCTCCGCTGAGCGGCGTCGGCAATATCCGCTACGCCCGCCCGGACGAGCGGCTCGCCGGGCTGGCCTACGACTACGGCAGCCGTCTCTACAACTACAAGGGCTTGCGCAGCTTCAAGGAGAAGTTCCATCCGGTGTGGCGGAGCCGCTATATTGCCTACCCGCTGTATCGACCACTGCCCACCCTGCTGGTCGATCTCGCCGCCTTGATCGCGGGTGGCTACCGCCGGATTCTGATCAGGCCTTGAAGCCAAGCACCGTCCGACGGGATCGGTGTCTATCTCTGCAGCCCAAGCTGCTTGATCTTCATTCGGAGATTCGACTCCATGCCAACCCACCTCCGGGGGCTCAGCCCGCCGAAACCCCTTGGCCTGATGACCTCGCTGGCCAGCCTCTTGGCGCTCGTCGGCCCGGTCCTCGCGGCTTCACTGCCTTCGCCGAGCGAAGCGGAATCGCACAGGACCCCAGCCGGAATGACAGAGGAAGTCGTCGCAAGGGTCGACCAAACCCTGCATTTGATCCATCCGCAAGATCCCCCGAAGGGTCTCGTCCTCTTTTACCTGGGTGCCAAGGGATGGGATGCTGCTGCGGACATGTGTGCGCAAGTGGCTGGCCGCGGATACCTCGTCGTCGGGATCGACTGGTCCACGCGGGTCGCCCCTCAGCCGCGGTCGCCTTGGTGGGATCCAGGTCATTACCTGAGGCGCCTGGCGGATTGGCTGATGACCATCTGGTCCGACCAGGCAACCGAGCAGGCGCCGACATCCTGCTGGGATCTTGGTATTGAGCTGTCCAACCTTGCGCACTGGGTGGAGACTCGGGAAAACCTGCCCGAGGATGCCCTTCCCATCCTGATGGGCGAGGCTGAAGGCGCCGCACTGGTCTGCGCGGCACTGCTGCAATCGCCAAGCCGCAGCTTTCACGCCGCGGTAGGCCTGGGCCTTTGTCCCCGCTGGCCGTCGTCTCTCCCTCCCTGCGAGCGCGGTGGGGTTGCCGCGTCGCTCATTCACGGCGACCAGCTGCTGCTCGCTGCGGAGGTGCCGAGCCCCTGGTTCCTGTTCGAGGGCGGCGCCAACGAAGCCTGCTCCCCGGAGCAGACCACCGCCTTTGTCAAAGGCATAGGTAATGCCAGAATGGCGACGGGTGGATCGGTCCCGACGGCACCATCGGCCGATGGCGATGACCTGAGTCCGCTGGCCTCGCTATTCCAGTGGCTCGACCCGCGCATTCCCAACCAGGTCGGCTTGGTATCCGCGCAGGCGGGAACAGCCGGATTGCCCTTGACCGAGATCCGCGCTCCGGAAGAGGACCCCAGAATCTTTGCCGTGATGCTTTCGGGAGACGGGGGGTGGGCGGCGCTCGATCGCGGTGTGAGCGCGACGTTGGCCGCCAAGGGTATCAGCACCGTCGGTTGGGACTCGCTCGGCTATTACTGGAAGGCTCGGTCACCCGACGAGGCCACGCGCGACCTGACCCGTGTCCTGCGCCACTACCTGGATGCCTGGCAGAAGGAGCGCGTGATGCTGATCGGCTACTCTTTCGGTGCCGACGTGCTGCCATTCCTGGCCAACGGTCTGCCGCCGGAGCTGCGCGGACGGGTGGAGTTGCTGGTTTTTCTCGGCCTGGGTCCCGCCGCCATGTTCGAATTTCATCTCAGCGACTGGCTCGCTACCGGACGTGGCGAGGACGCTCTGCCTGTGTTACCACAGATCCAGAATCTGGGCTGGACGCGCAGTCTCTGCGTCTATGGAGCGGATGAGGACGACAGCCTGTGCCCCGCTTTGAAGCAGCTCGGTGTTGACGTCTTGAAGGTGCCCGGCGACCATCACTTCGGCGGAGACTATGCAGGCGTCGCCGCACTGATTCTGCGGGCAGTCGTCGATGCCCAAGCGCGAGCCTCGGTCAACTGAGGTCAGGTTGATGAAACAGGCGCCCCAGCAGCCTTCGACGTGTCTGTATCCAGGGCGGCTGGGCGCTCGGCATCGGCTCATTCGGCGGCATCGCCGGAGGCGGCCGGCTCGCGCCGAAGCGCCAGCTCGGCCAGCCGGGCATCAATCGCGCGCAATCGCTCGTCCAACTGGTTAATCCCCAACTCCGTGCGCACGTTCACCTCGTGGTCGACTTCTGCGTCGACCCGGTCACGCGCCGCTTGCCGATTCTGAGACATCATGATGATCGGCGCCTGGATTGCGGCCAGCATCGACAGGATCAAATTGAGAAAGACGTATGGATAGGGGTCGAAAGCCTCATGACGTGGCCCGAGAACGTCGGTGTTGAGGACCGTCCAGAAGACCAGCCAGGCGAAGAAGAGGATGATGAAGGTCCAGGAGCCGCCGAAGGCTGCGATTCTGTCGGATGCGCGCTCACCGAAGGTCCGGCGGTCTGCGAACACTTCGTTCGCATCGGGTGGGCCCTGGATACGCTGCACGACGGATTGGATGACATCCCGCTCGTGGTCGCTCAACTTCTCCCACTCTTTTCGGAACAGACGGTTGGCACGGCTGTGATACGACATGTTCATGGCGATTCATCCTATAGGCGGCGATCTGAGTCTGCTCGACCGGCAGGAAGGTCCCAGGCCTTCCGCTATCGGCAAGCTGGAACAACATGGAATAGGACGATGTGATGGCCTGGCAATTGTTTGCGCTTGGATCGGCCTTTTTCGCGGGCCTGACTGCCATCTTCGGCAAGCTTGGCGTGGAAGGTCTGAATTCCAACCTGGCGACGCTGATCCGAACCCTGGTCATTCTGGCCATGATCGCTGGCGTCGTAACCCTTCGCGGCGAGTGGCAGATGCCCCGAACCTGGGATCCGCATTCGGTGGCATTTCTGGTCCTTTCTGGGCTGGCCACAGGCGTGTCCTGGCTCTTCTACTATCGCGCGCTGCAATTGGCACCTGCCTCCTTGGTGGCTCCCATCGACAAGCTCAGCCTTGCCTTTGCAGTCGTCCTGGCTGTTGTCTTCCTCGGCGAGGCCCTGACGCTGAAACTCGCAATCGGAGGGCTGCTCATGCTGGCGGGGGTTCTGATCCTCGCCTGGCCTTGATGCTGTCGACGGCAGCAGGCTTTGTGTCCGCTAAGGAAATGACCATGGCCAGGATGGGCGTTGATCAGCGTCTAACGGATCGTTGCGGCCACGGTCCGCGTGCGCTTCAGCGGCTGCTGATGGCCACCGGCGTTTGCGTTTGATCGCTCGGGTCGGGTGTCGGTCATCGTCCTCTTCTATACTAGGCGGGACGATGACGCGGCGAAGGGGTCGACCCGGCGCCGCGGTCAAGGAATTGAAGACCGATTGCCTGCCGGCATTCGATGACGGGGTCAGGATGCTTCGATCGTCAACCTCGCGTCGCGGCCGATTTTGTCGAGACATCCGGTTATGCCCGATACCTCCGCCTTCGCCGCGCCCGAGCCTCGAGGCTCCCTGAATCACCCATTGGCGGCCGCAGCCGGTCTGCTCGCGGGTTGCCGTGATCGCCTCGCCCATGGTCTGGCGACCGCATTTGCACAGCACATGGGCAAGGCGACCGAGGACTTGCTTGGCATGGCCGACCGCGCCACCAGCCTGGAGCAGCAGCGCCTTTTCGTTTCCGCGATGGACTTTCTCGGCCAACGTGGCCAGGAGCTGCTACAGCAATTCCGCACCGCGTATGTCGAACGCTTCGAGACCGGCGTGGCCGCGCTGCGCTCGGAGCCGGCCATGCCGGAGCCCGACGAGCTGCGCCTGGTCGATACAGCTGATTTCGAGCGCGACCTCGCGATCGGAAAGGTCTCGGCGCGTGCCGCGGCCAATTGCTCGCAGCAGCTCACCGCGCTGGATCGCCGCCTCGCGGCGATCCTTCGCCGGCCGCGGGTCAGCCAGGACGACAATCCGCTCTACCCGCGCACCCTTTTCGCGGCCATGCTTCAGGCACTGAGCGAGCTCGAGGCCCAAGAACAGCTTGCCCTCATTCTTCTGCATGCGTTCGAGCGTCACACCTCCGTCGAGCTCCCCGGCATCTATGCGGATTTGAATCGTTTCCTGGTCCAGGCCGGTGTGCTTCCGACGATCCCGCTGGCCGGACCCCTGTCCACGCCGCGCGGCCAACGGCGAGTCCGGGTCGAGGGCGGCGTGACCCCTGACTCCGAATGGGCCGGGCTCGAGTCCCCGGCGGCTCAGGACTCGGCACGGGGAGAGGACGGAACCCAAACCGATCGCCCCGCGCCTGCCGGCGGCCACGCCGTCTCGGGGCGCACCTCAACCCAGCCGGGTGATGACGTGTTCGGCCAGTTGGCACGTGCGATCCAAGCCGCCGGCAGCCAGCGGGCCCCGCGGGCGATGGCGGGCGGTGCGTCCAGCGGGGGCGCGGCGCCCGCGCTCGGACTGAGCCAGCTCATCCAGACGCTCAATGGACTGCAGCACGGTTTCGCCGACCCTCGTGAGTTCCCGGGTCTGGGTCAAATTCAGATCGACCCGCGACGGCCGGATGTGCTCCAGCAGATCCGCGCGACACCCGTGATGACCTGGTCGCGCCCGCTCGATGCCGTGACCATCGATATCGTCGCCATGCTGTTCGACGCCATCTTCAACGATACAGAGCTCTCGGCGACGGTGCGGGCTGAGATTGCAAAGCTGCAGATCCCGGTACTGAAGGTCGCCTTGATCGACAAGTCGTTCTTCTCTGACCGCCGGCACCCTGCGCGCCGATTGCTCGACGCCATCGCCAACTCCGGGATCGGTCGCAACGACATGGATGAGCCCAGGCTCGTCGACAAGGTTCGCGAGATCGTCGACGCCGTGGTCGACGGCTTCGACTCCGACGTTGATGTCTTTTCCGCTCAGCTCCGCAAGCTTGGCGAGTTCTTGCGCGAGGAGGAGGAGCACGCACGGGACAACTCGCTGCGCGTCTTCGATCAGCTCGAGCAACGCGATCGCCAAGAGATCGCGGCGACGCGCATCAGCAAGGAGTTGGATGCTCGGATTAGCGGTGTCAACATGCCCTCCTTGGTCGCGGGTTTCCTCGACCGCCACTGGCGCCCGGTTCTGACGGACGTCTTCGTTCACAGCGGCGATGCCGGTGCCGACTGGGGCGAGGCCGTTGCGACGATGGATGACCTGATCTGGAGTGTGCAGCCCAAGGACACGTTGGCAGACCGGAACCGCCTCCTTGCCGTGCTACCAGAGCTTCTCAAACGCCTCCGCCGCGGTCTGGAGGCGGTCCATCAGGAGGATGCCTGGGATCCCTTTTTCGATCGCTTGATCCGGCTGCACATGGCTGCGCTTCACAAGGAGCTCCCGTACGAGCCACCCGCCGAAGTCGGGGTGAGCGCCTCGCCCACAGGGCCGGCTGGGACTTCCGGCGAGGCTTGGGCAAACGATGCCTCCGGGATCCGCTATCGCCGGCCGCAAACGGACGAGGACGGCCCCCCGGACCCCTGTGTGACACTTGCGAGGTCGCTCAATGTCGGCGCTTGGGTCGAGTTCCAGAACTTTCGCGGCACCCGAAAAACCTTGCGACTGGGATGGGTCAGCAAGTATCGAGGTGTCTACCTCTTCACCAACCGTCAAGGCGACAACGCCTTGACCTTGGCCACGACCAGCCTGGCCGCCCATCTTCGCAAGGGTACGGCGCGGGTGTTGAGCCAAGATCCGCTCACCGATCGGGCGGTGGCCCAGATCTTGGCGCAGGGCATGCCGGAGCAGCGGTCGGGCTCGATCTGAGGGTCCGATACCGTCAACTCTGTGCGCCGCTTCTGCCCGCGACGTCCCGCACAAGACGGCGGATCTCGACCTCGAGGGTGTATCGCGGCCGGAACCCGACCTGGCGCTCCAGCTTCGCGGAGGAGAACCAGGCGTCGCCGACGAGCTTGCCGAGTCCCTCGAGGGTGAAGGGCATCCGCCGCCCGGTCAGGCGCTCGCCCAATGTGCCGGTTGCGGCCGCCGCGCGCAGCGCCCAGAGCGGGATACTCCAGCTCGGGATGGGGCGTCCGAGGGCAGTGAGGGTCTGCTCGTAGAGCCAACGGGTCGAATAGTCACGACCGTCAGTCACGAAGTAGGTCTCGCCCGCGCTCTCGGCGTGGCCGGCCACCAGCATGGCGGCGGCGACGGCATCCTCGACATGGATGGCGGAGCGGCGGTTTGCGACCCGCGGCCAAGGGGGGAAGCGCCTCGCCGCGACGGCCTTCGCCATGCGCGCGATATTGCCGCTGTCGCCGACCCCGTAGACCATGGGCAGGCGCAGGACGGTGGTGTGGAGACCGAGCCTCGCGCCAAGGTCCAAAACGCTGCGCTCCGCCGCCAGCTTGGCACGACCGTACAGGCTGTCCGGCGCCGGCGTCACCGACTCGTCGGCCGCTCTTCCCAGCGCACCGGCCAGGTCTCCCATGGCCTTGACGCTGCTGATATAGACCACGCGACGAACCTTGGAGACCTCCACCTGTGCCATCAGCCTCGCGGTGCCTTCGGCAGTCACTGGCCAATGGTCGGGCGCGCCGTAGATATCCGGCTCATCCGGACGCGGTGCATAGCTGGCAAGGTGAAACAGGGTGTCGATGCCGGCGCAGAGTCCCGCCAGGCTTGCGGTGTCGGTCAGGTCGGCCGAGCGGATCGCGACGCTTGGCCCCGGCCAGAGTGTCCGCGCCGCAGCCGTCGAGCGCGCCACCACCGTCACCTGTTGGCCGGCCTCGAGCAGCGCCGAGACCAGCCGCCGTCCGACCTTGCCCGTCGCGCCGGTGACCAGGATCGAGCCGAGCGGGCTGTCTTTGCCGATGCTCATTTTCAACTGGTTCCGCCCGGCTCGCCACGACCGGCGATCCGGCCCAGCCGGTCGCTCAGCACCCGGCCCCAGAAATGTGCCCGGATCCCCAGGATGACCAGCCAGCTGAAGACCCGCGGATACTGCCGATACTGAAATTTGCGATAGAAGCGCTCCATCCCCCGGTGCTTGTGGCGCTCGACCATGAACGGGTGTCGCCGACTGCAGGCCCCCTTGTGATGGACCACGCTGACGTCGGGGACGAGCGCGATCGTCCAGCCCGCCTGCCGGAAGCGCACGAACCAGTCGAGATCCTCGCAGTGGAGGAAATAGCCCTCGTCGAGCGGGCCGACCTCGTCGAGCGCGCGCCGGCTCACCAACATGAAGGACCCCGAGATCGCGTCGACTTCCACCGGCTTGTCGGGCAGGGGCTCGTGGTGACGGTCCAGGCGCCGTCCGCCCCCGTCCGGAAGGAGGCGGTCGACCCGCGAGATGCGCTTGAGTGCGATCCAAGGGTCCGGGATTGACCGGCGGCTCGCGACCTGCTCACTTCCGTCCGGGTTACGCACGACACAGCCGGCCATGCCGACGTCCGGACGACCGTCCATGAAGGCCAGCATCTGGCTCAGGGTGTCAGCTCCGATGATGCAGTCGGGATTGAGCAGAAGCAGCCGATCGGCGCGTGCCAGGGGTAAGGCGCGATTGTTGGCTTTGGCGAAGCCGAGGTTTGCGCCGTTCTCCAGGATGGTGAGCCGTGGATCCGGGCCGCATCGCGCTCGGAGGCTTTCGAGGCTCCCGTCCGCCGACCCGTTGTCGACGACGATGACCTCCAGCGGGACGTCCGAGGCGAGCACCGCCGAGACGCAGTCGGTGAGGAGGTCACCCGCGTTGAAGTTGACGACGATGACACTCAGGGCAGGGACCGGACCGGGAGCTGTCGACGGACTCATTCGATCGACTCCAGCTCGAGTGCGGCGCGCAGCGCCCGCGCTGCCGCCGCAAAGCCGAAATGAGCCTCCATGACCTGGAGCCCTGCGTCGGAGAGCCGTTGCCACAGGACCGGATCCCGATCGAGCCTAGCCACCGCGGCGGCGAACGCCGGTGCCTCGTCCGCGATCAGGACCGACTCGCCATCGACCAGATGCATCCCCTCTGCCGCCACCCCCGTGGCGACCACCGGCAGGCCGTGGGCGAGACTCTGATTGATCTTGCCTTTGACCCCGGCGCCGTAGCGCAGCGGGGCGACCGAAACCCGACAGGACGCGAAATAGGGTACGACGTCCGGGACATGGCCCAGGATCTCGATACCCGGACTTGCGCAGGCGAGGACCTCCTTTGGCGGGTCGGCGCCGATGATGCTGAGCCTGATGTCGGGCAGGACCTGACGAATGAGGGGCATGATCTCGCGGCAGAGGAAGAGGACGGCGTCGGTATTCGGCGGATGGGCGAAGGCGCCGATGAAGAGGAGTCCATGTCGCTCTGCGTGCGGCTTGGCCGATCCCATGACCGGGTGGATGTTGGAAACGACATGGACCCGGATGTCGGGCTCCTCGGCGGCGAGGAGATCGCGCTCGGCCTCGCTGACCACGAAGGTCAGGTCGGCCCGGCGCATGAGCCCGAGCTCCTGACGCCGGCGCCGCTGGGCCACGCGCCGGATCGCGGCATCGCTTTGGAGCTTCGCCAGGCGCATCTCGCGCAGAAAGTGCAGGTCCACCGTATCAAAGACGATGCGCGCCTTGGGGCAACGGGTCCTTGCCGCGCCGAGCGTTTGAGCGGCCGCATCGACGCGGCTCAGGATCACCAGGTCGTAGCCCGCGCCGTGCGCGTCCAGGTGGTCCCGGATGCGCCGCACATAAGGCCGGTAGAGGACCTCGACCCCGATGCGCTGGAGGTCGCCGACGTAGGGCTGGGGTGCCTCCAGGTTGGCCGCCGCGAAGGTCACCTTGAACCCCAGCCCTTGCAGGATGCGGAACAGGTTGAGCATGCGCACCGACCCGGACTCGCGATCCGGGGTGACCATGTAGTTGTCGATGACCAAGGCGCGGCGTCGGACGGCGCGCTCCTTGGCCTGCTCCAGATCCTCGCCGCGCTGGCCGAACGTCGCCAAGACGCCCTGCCAACGCGCCCGAAAGGTCTCGGCATGGATGCGCTGGTAGCGCTTCATCCCGAAGTCGGACTGCTCGTTTCGCCCGGCGCTGATCCCCTCGAAGTGGACGACCACCGACAAGGGTTGATAGTAGACAGCCCGGCCTGCGGCCCGCGCGCGCAAGGCCAGATCGGCATCCTCGTAATAGGCGGGCGCGAATGCCGCGTCGAACCCGCCGAGCCGTCTGAACAGCTCGGTCTCGACTGCCAGCGCCGCTCCGGAGCAGTAATCAACCTGACGCAGGTAGCTGTATTGCGGCTTGTGGGGGTCATCCAGGTGGCCATAGTTCCAGGCCGAGCCGTCCTTGAAGAGGATGGCTCCGGCCTCCTGCTGTCGCCCGTCCGGATAGATCAAGCGACTGCCCACCAGCCCGGCATCCGGCACCTCCTGAAAGGTCTTGACCAGCGCATCCAGCCACGCGCTCTGGACCTGCGTGTCGTTGTTCAGGAAGACCAGATAGTCCCCCCCGGCAATTTCCGCGCCTGCGTTGCAGGATCCAACGAATCCGAGATTGCGCGGGTTGCGGATCAGGCGCAGGCCCGGGTAGCGGCCGAGACGCTCTGCCGTCCCGTCCTCCGAGCAATCGTCCACCACGATGACCTCGAACGCCAACCGCGCCCCGGCTTGAGCCAGCGCGGTGAGGCAGTGACAGGTGTAATGCAGTTGATTGTGGACGGGGATCACGACCGACACCATTGGCGGGCCACTCGGGGTGAGATCGACCGGTGCGATCGGCTCGGCGAGCCGCAGCAGGCGGGGCGGATCGGCGACCCGCAGGGGGGTCGTTGCCAATCGCCGCCTGAGCTTGCGCAGGAGCACGGTCGCACCCTCCGTCCGCAGGACGTGGATGGCACGCGGCAGATAGCGGTAGAGGAGTTCCAGGATGCGCGCTCCGGCAACCGACTCGACCGACGCATCCCCTACCAGGAGACGGCGGCCTCCGAGATCGTCTGGAGCATTTCGGCGACCTTGGCCATGGCGGGGCTCCCCTCGACCTGCTCGGCCGGAATCTCCCGGTGTGCCACATACGTGGTGTCCGTCTCCCCGGGAAGTGTGTAGACGGCGATGATGAAGGGGCAGTTCACAACCTGGGCCGGGTTCTCGGTGCTCATCTCACGAGACAGCACCGCGCTGCAGAACTCGACGGACTCGGCCTGCTCGTAGAGCGGCTCATCCATGCCGAGATCCTTCCCGGTGCGCGCCAGCATCTCACCCATGTTCATGACATTATTGATGTACATGCCGCGCTCCTGGATGGCCATCTTGAGGCCATCGAGCACATCCGAAAAACCGGATTCACTGGTATAGACCGCATATCCACCGGCGCCGATGGCGGCCTGGGAGATCAGGCCACCGGCGAGCAGCAACCCGATGAGGGCCCGTCTGAGTCTCAGCATCTGTCTCTTCCTCGTGGCGATGTCGCCGGAACCGAACAGCGAGATCCCGACGGGCAGAACCCAGGCGGGGCCGCGGTCGATCGGGCCGGACCGACAGGCAAAAACCCCGCCGTGCGGCGGGGCGAGAGCGACAACGGGGGCCGTTGCCAGTGCGTCAGTATTGGTTCATGGGCCGGAACGCCGGCGCAGCGGGCCAGTCACCCGGCGGCGGCGGTGGGGCCGATCCCTCCTGCTTCTGCGCGGCTTCGAGCTCTTCGACGCGCCGCTTGAGTGCCTGAACCTCCGCGCTGTCTCCAGCGCCGCCGCTTGCGGGTGCTGTCGTCGGCGCCGGCGAGACCCCAGGCGCGGCGACCGGGGCGCTGGGGTAGGCTGGTGCGCCGTACCCGGGGACTGCGGCACCGTAGCCTGGGACGCCATAGCCGGGCGCGCCATACGCGCCATAACCGGGCGCGCCATAGCCGGGGCCGTAGCCGCCGTATGGGTAGCCGAAACCTGGGGCACCGTAGGGGCCGCCGGGATAGAACTCGTCGTAGTCGTCGTAACGGTCACGGTCGCCGCCGCCCATCCAGCGGCTGGGGTTCATCATGTTGCCGAAGTTGAAGGCTTGGCTGACTGGGGTGTAGGCGACCAGTGCGACCAGGGCGGTAACCGAGATCGCGGACAAGCTCCTCATTGGTTTGATGGACACAGTGGGGTTCCTCCAGGGTTGTTACGATTTCTCTCGTGGCTCACATGCGGAAATCTGGGTTGGCCACAAACCGGCGACTGTGGCCTCGTCACTACTTACACCCAACGAAAAGGCGCGGCAACAGCTTCAACCTCGATGATGGGCGTGGGCAGCCCGATGCGCATGCCCGTCCTCATGATGCTGGTGAGCGGGGTGCGCGCCGGTCTGACTGTGCAGGTGCACGCCCTCGGGCCGCACCGCCGGGCGAATGGTGCGCCCCAGGTCGAGCCGGGCGCGCTGTGCGGCCAGCTCATCATGCAGCCAATGCAGCCAAGGGTCCAGCCGACCTTCGTCACGTGTCGAGATGGCCTCGAACGGAACCACGCTGGCGAGCTCCCGCAGGTGCTGCTCGGCGCGCTCGAGCGAAAACTCGGGCAAAACCGCCAACAGGTCCGACTTCGTGCAGAGGACCAGGTCGGCGGCCCGGAACATCACCGGATACTTCGCGGGCTTGTCGTCACCCTCTGGAACCGACAGCAGCGTCACGTTTCGGTGTTGGCCGAGATCGAAGCTGGCCGGGCAGACCAGGTTGCCCACGTTCTCGATGAAGAGGACGTCGAGCTCATGGAGGTCCAGCCGGTGCAAGGCATCGTGCACCATGTGCGCGTCGAGGTGACAGGCACTGCCGGTGGCGATCTGCACGGCAGGCACTCCCTTGGCGCGGATGCGGAGCGCGTCGTTCTCGGTCTCGAGGTCCCCCTCGATGACGGCGATCCTGAGGTCGCCGGCGAGGGCGTCGATGGTCCGCTCCAGCAGGCTGGTCTTGCCGGCCCCGGGCGAGGACATCAGGTTGAGCGCCAGCACCCGGTGACGATCCAGGTGCTCGCGGTTGTGGGCCGCCTGATGATCGTTGTCGGAAAGGAGGCCTTGCAGCACGCTGACGGCGGCGCGCCCGTCGGCGGTCTTGGCGAGTCTGCCGCCGGCGCGGACGAGATGCTCGTTGCCGGGAGTGATGTTGCAGCCGCAGGTATCACACATCAGGGTTCGCTCCGTGGGGATGGCCCCGGCCGGGGCCAATACACGCGGGCCTGCGCACCGCAGACGCCGGGTGCCGGATCTCGACCGCCGCTGTGAACGGCGGATCGCATCTACAAAGTTTACGCCACTGGCCAGTGAAGGGTTAGCCCTTCACTGGCCAGTGGCGGCTGCCGTGCCATCCGGGTCCGCAAGGGTCAGCTCCACGCTGGCCAGCAGCAGCTCGTCGCCGCTGATCAGGCGTGTCTTGAAGCTGCCGCAAGAGCCGCACAGCAGTCGGCTCGGGGTCGCGTCGGTCTCTGCGCCGCAGGTGCTGCAGGCCACCCGGATCGGGGCCGGCTCGATGACGAGCTCGGCGGCCTCGGCGACCGTGCCCGCGGCGGCCAGCGGGTAGGCATGCTCGAGCAGGGGCGCCTCGACCCCGGAGAGCGGACCCACCCTCAGCACGATGCGCTCGACCCGGATCGCCCCCTGCTCGGCCGCGATCCGCCCGAGCTGATCGAGCAGGGCCTGACAGATGGAGAGCTCATGCATGGTTCAGCCGCCAAGGTAGGTGTAGCCGTAGAGTCCGGCCTTGAGCTCGACGAAGAACCGCTCGCGGGTCGCCCGGTCCAGGTCTGCGGCGTCGAGCTTGCGTCGATAGTGTGCCAGCAGCGTGCGCGGCTCGAAATGCACATAGCTCAGCAGCTCGTCGGTGGAGTCGCCGCGCTCGGGGTCGAGCAGACGATACCCGCCCGGGGCGCTCTCATCCAACTCCACGTTGACCGCGTCCGTGTCGCCGAACAGGTTGTGGATATCCCCCAGGATCTCCTGATAGGCACCGACCATGAAGAATCCGATGAGGTAAGGGCCGTCCAGCCCCGAGCCGGAATGAACCGGCAGGCTCGCCTCCACGCCACCCTCGTCGACATACTGGGCGATACGGCCGTCCGAATCGCAGGTCAGATCGTGCAGCGTGGCGCGCGCGCGCGGCAGCTCACCGAGGCGCTGGATGGGGACGATCGGGAAGATCTGATCGAGCGCCCAGATATCGGGCATCGACTGGAACAGCGAAAAGTTGCAGAAAAGCTTGTCGGCCAGCAAGGCGTTGACCGCGTCTGCGAGCTCCCGGTGGTGCCGGATCGCCGGGTCGAGGCGTCCGGACAGGCCCCGGCAGATGGCGAAGAACAGCTCCTCCGCGCGGGCGCGACCGGCGAGGTCGAGGCGACCCTCCACGAAGCGCCCCCGCGCTGTCGCCATCAGCTCGCGTGCCTCGGCGTAGACCTCCTGAGGCGGTGCCCGGTCCGTGGTCCGAAGCCGCTCGGCGAGGGCATCGAGCAGCGGATCGCCCTCGTCTGGCCGCGGCGACACCCCCTGGCCTCCCGCCGCCTCCCGATCGATCACGTTCGTGATCAAGACGGCATGATGCGCCGTGAGGGCCCGTCCGGATTCACTCAGCAGATCGGGCTCGGACAGCGCGCGACGGCGGCACTCTGCGGCGATACTGTCGACGATCGCCTTGGCATAACCCTTGAAGCTGTAGTTGACCGAGCAATAGTTGCGCGTGCGGGTTCCCTCGTAGTCGACCCCCAGCCCGCCGCCCACGTCGAGAATACGGATCGGCGCACCCAGGCGCCGCAGCTCGGCATAGAAGCGCACCAGCTCGGCGACGCCGGTCCGGATATCCTGAAGATTCGGGATCTGGGAGCCGAGGTGGGCGTGGAGGAGATTGAGCCAGCCCAGCCGCCCCGCGGCCTCGAGTGTGCCGACCAGGTCCAGGATCTGATTGGCCGACAGTCCGAATTTCGCCGACTCTCCGCCGCTGCTCTGCCAGTTGCCAGCCGCGGCTGCCGCGAGCCGGACCCGCACCCCGAGCAGCGGCTCGACGCCGAGACGTCCAGCCTCCTCGAGGATCAGCGCGATCTCGGACGGCTTCTCGATGACGATCTGCACCCGCAGACCGAGCCGTCGTCCGATCAGCGCAAGCCGGATGTACTCGCGATCCTTGTAGCCGTTGCAGATCACCAGTCCGCCGGGCGGTGAGAGCGCCAGGACGGCCATCAGCTCGGGTTTGCTGCCAGCCTCGAGACCGGCGTGACCGGAGCGCATGATCTCGCGCACCACGCCCGCCTGCTGGTTGACCTTGATGGGATAGACGGGCTGATAGCGCCCGGCATAGCCGCAGGCCGCGCCGGCATCGAGGAAGGCCTGATGGAGCGACTGGACGCGATGGCGCAGGATGTCGTTGAAGCGCACCAGCACCGGCAGCGACAACCCCTCGGCATCGATCTGCTCGGCCAGGACCACGAGATCCACCTCCGTCGGAACGAGCGGGTCCGGGCGGGCGAAGAGGTGACCGGCCGCGTTGATGCCGAAATAGCCCTCGCCCCAGCGGTCGATGGCGTAGATCTGGTTGCAGCGCTGCACCGCTTGGTCCATGAGGCGGGTCTCGGTCGGCGATGATGAATAGCGGATGGTACGGGTCAGAGCCGGAAACGCCTAGTCGAGGTCTGGGAGCTGCGCCATCGGAATGACGGCGGTATCGCCCAAGGTGCGGATTTACTCGCGGACCGATGGGCGTTAGTCCCCGGTGACCGACCGGTGGTGCTGATCGGGCACAGCATGGGTGGGCTGGTGATACGCGATTTCGTCTCACGCTGCAGACATCCGGTGGGGGCGCCCAGCGGGGTCCAGGGTGCGCCGGTCTGCGGTGTGATCCTGGTCGGCACACCCAATCAGGGCTCGGAATGGGCGATGGCGTTGTGTCACTCGCCTCGCTGGAGATCCCAGGCACCCCGCCGCCGGTCCTGTTCCGTGCTTCGCACCGGGGGCTGTTGGCACGGCTTCTCCCCGGTGAACCGGAGCCAGCCGCGATCCCTTACGTCATTGCCGTGCCTGAGGAATGGACGCACCGCTGCCCTTGACGCGCTCTCGCACGCCTTGGACGAAGACATAGAGGGGCGGGATGAGGATGATGCCGATGAAGGTCGCGGCGAGCATGCCGCCGAGGACCACCACGCCGAGCGAGAGCTGACTGGCGGCCCCGGCGCCGGTGGCGAGCACCAGCGGGAGCATGCCGAGGATGAAGCTGACCGCGGTCATGAGCACCGCGCGATAGCGGATGCGGGCGGCGTCGGACGCGGCCCGTTGGATGGAGCGCCCCTCCTCGCGCAGCTGCTTGGCGAACTCCACGATCAGGATCGCGTTCTTGCTCGCGAGCCCGATGAGCATGACCAGGCCGATCTGGGTATAGACGTTGTTGTCCAGTCCGACCAGCCAGGTCGCGGCCAGGCCGCCCAGGCCCGCGATGACCACCGAGAGGATCACCGCCGTGGGCACCGTCCAGCTCTCGTACTGGGCGACCAGGAACAGATAGACGAACAGCAGCGCCAGCATCAGCACCACCGCCGCCTCGCCGCCGGCCTGCACCTCCTGGAAGGTCGTCCCGCTCCAGTCCACGGCGAAGCCCGGGGGCAGGTCGTTGCGCTCGATCGCGCGCAGCACCGTGATGCCCTCGCCGGTGCTGCCCAGCGGGGTGACGTTGACGCTGGCGGCACGGAACATGTTGAACCGCCGCGTGCTCTCCGGACCGAGGACCGGCTCGACGGTGACCAGCGACTGCATCGGCACCATCTCCCCGCGGGCGTTGCGCACGTGCAGCCGGTTGAGGTCCTCGGGGGTCATCCGGAAGGGCCCGTCGGCCTGCAGGAACACCCGGAAGGTGCGCCCGAACAGGTTGAAGTCGTTGACGTAGAGCGAGCCGAGATTCGCCTGCAGGGTCACGAAGAGATCGGACAGGCGCACGCCCAGCGTCTCCGCCTTCTCGCGATCGATGTCGAGGAACAGCTGCGGGGTGCGCGCGCTGAAGGTCGAGAAGGCGCGCTGGATGCCCGGGTCCGCGTTGGCGTTGATGAGGAAGCCCTGCAGCGCCCCGGCGAGCTCATCGGGCGGGCGCCCGGCCAGGTCCAGCAGCTCCATCTCTATCCCGCCGGCGGTGCCCAGACCCTGGATCGGCGGTGCGGCGAAGGCGAACACGGTCGCCTGCGGGATGGACAGCAGCCGCGGCTGGACGCGGGCGAGGACGGCGTCGGCCGTGCTCTGGGGCCCCGGGCGCTCGTCCCAGTGCTTGAGGACCGCGATGGCCAGCCCGCCGCTGGAGCGCACCCCGGCCAGCAGGCTGAAACCGGCGACCGTCAGCACGTGCTCGATCTCCTCCTCGGCGGCGAGTGTCTGCTGGACCTGCTCCAGGACCGCCCCGGTGCGCGCGATGGAGGAGGCATCGGGCAGGGAGACATCGATGAAGAAATAGCCGGTGTCCTCGCTCGGGATGAAGCCGGTCGGCACCTGGTTGAACAGCCAGCCGGTCCCGGCCGCGGCCGCGGCGATGAGCAGCACGGCGAGGACGGCGCGCCGGCCCAACGCGGCGACCAGGCGCGCGTAGCCGTTGCGGCTCCAGTCCAGGAAGGCGAAGAACCAGCGCAAGGGGCCGCGCGGGGCGCGCGAGGGGCGCAGTAGCAGGCCGCACAGCGCCGGGCTTAAGGTCAGGGCGATCAGCGAGGAGAGGGTCACCGCGACCGAGATGGTCACCGCGAATTGCAGATAGAGCTGGCCGGTGATGCCGGGCAGGAAGGCGGTCGGGACGAACACCGCGTAGAGCACCAGGGTGGTCGCCACGATCGGGCCCGTGACCTGCTGCATCGCGCGTCTGGCCGCATCCCTGGCGCTCAATCTTTCCTCGTCGATCAGGCGCTGGGTGTTCTCGACCACGACGATGGCGTCGTCGACCACGATGCCGATGGCGAGGATCACGGCGAACATCGACACCGTGTTGATCGACAGCCCCGCGGCCAGCAGCACCGCGAAGGTCCCGATGATCGAGCCCGGGATCGCCAGCACCGGCACCAGGGTCGCGCGCCAGTCGCCGAGAAAGGCGTAGGTCACCAGGATCACCAGCGAGAGCGCCTGCAGCAGCGTGATGACCACGTTGCGCATGCTGATGCGCACGAAGTCCGTGGTGTCGTAGTAGATGTCATACTCGAGATCGTCGGGGAAGCGCTCGGCAAGCCGCTCCAGGGTCGCGTAGACCCGGTCGGCGGTCTCAAGCGCATTGGCGCCGGGTGAGAGATAGATGCCGAGCGCCGCCGTGGGGACCCCGTCGATCCAGGCATCGGCATCATAGGTCTGGGCGCCGAGCTCGAGCCGGGCGAGGTCCGCCAGGCGGATCACCGAGCCGTCGGGGTTGGTGCGCACCAGGATGCGCTCGAACTCCTGCGGCTCGGTGAGCCGCCCCTTGGCCTGGAGGGTGTAGGTGAAGGCGCGCTCCTCGTTGTCCGGCGGCGCCCCCAGCCGCCCGGCGGCGGCCTGCAGGTTCTGGCGGCGGATCGCGGCCACCACCTCCGCCTCGCTGACCCCCAGCGCGGTCATCCGCTGCGGGTCGAGCCAGATGCGCATGGCATAGTCGAGCGGCCCGAACTGGCTCGCATCGCCCACCCCGGGCAGGCGGGCGAGCGCATCGCGGATGTTGATCTCCATGTAGTTGGAGAGAAACAGCCGGTCGAAGGTCCCGTTGGGCGAGAGCAGGTTCACCGTCAGCAGCATGTTGGTGGACTGCTTGCGCACCGACACGCCCTGCTGGGTGACCTCGTTCGGCAAGGTCGGCAGGGCCAGAGCGACGCGGTTCTGCACGTTGACCGCGGCGATGTCCGGGTCGGTGCCGACCGCGAAGGTGACGTCGAGCCGGTAGCGCCCCGAGTTGTCGCTGGTCGAGGTCATGTAGAGCATGTCGTCGACGCCGTTGACCTCCGCCTCGATCGGCGCGGCGACGGTCTCGGCGACGATCTCGGAGTTGGCGCCGGGATAGAAGCCCTGCACCGAGACCTGAGGCGGCACGATGTCGGGAAACTGCGCCACCGGCAGGACCCGGATGGCGATGACCCCGGCGATGATGATGACCAGCGAGATCACCATCGCGAAGCGCGCGCGGGAGATGAAGAAGGCGGAGAACATGCGCTCAGTCTCCGCTGTCGGAGGCCGCCGGGACGGGCTGCACCCGCATCCCCGGCCGGGCCTTCTGGATGCCGTCGACGATGACGCGCTGGCCCGCCTGCAGTCCGCCCAGCACGACCCAGTCGGTATCCAGACGTTCACCCAGGCTGACCCGGGTCACCTCCACCATGTCCTCCGCGTTCACGCTCAGCACCAGGCGCCCGGCCTGATCCTGCTGCACCGCCACCTGCGGGATGACCAGCGCCTGCTCGGGCTCGGTCGCGCGCACCGTCACCGTCACGAACTGGCCCGGCAGCAGCACCCCGTCGGCATTGTCGAAGCGCGCGCGCACGCGCACCGTGTCGGTGGTGGCATCGACCTCGGGGTCGAAGAACTCGAGCGCACCCGGCTCAGCGAGCCTGGTGCCGTCGGCGAGCCGCAGATAGGGCGCGAATGCACGCGAGCCCCGTGACAGGCGGAACGCCAGCATCGCGCGATCGGTGACCGGGATGGTGACGAAGATCGGGTCGAGCCGAACCAGCCGCGCAAGGGGGCCGGAGGCCGGACCGACCACCGCCCCCTCGGCGAAGTTGACACGGCCGATGCGGCCCTCGAAGGGGGCGCGGATCTCGGTGTAGCTCAGATCGATCTCGGCCTGCTGCAGCGCCGCCAGCGCGGCGTGGCGCGCGGCCGTGGCCTCCTGCTCGGCGGCCCTCGCCTCGTCGAGCTGCGCCTGGGCGGCGGCATTGCGCGCCACCAGCGGCTCGATGCGCTCGCGCTGCAGACGGGCATTGAGCAGCGTCGCCTCGGTGCGCTCCACGTCTGCGCGCCGTGCCGCCACCGCCGCCTCGAACGGCTCGCGCTCGATGCGAAAGAGCAGCTGGCCTTCCTCGACCGTGGCGCCCTCCTCGAATGCGCGCTCCAGCAGGAAGCCGTTGACCCGCGCGAGCAGGTCCACCGCGTCGATCGCCTCGACACGTCCGACAAACTCCGTCGCAGGCCTGACCTCGCGCAGGCTCGCCGATGCGACACCGACCGCGGGCGGCGGGAGATCGCGCGGCTCCGCTACCTCGCCTTGCTCGCAGCCGGCGAGGCCGATCGCCAGCGTCACGACTGACATGCGCAGGATGCGTTGCATGATGACCCCTGTTTGGTCCCGCATGGACACATCGACGGGATGACGGATATGCCGTCGACGTAGGAAGCGCTGACCATCGCATGGTAGATGCCGTCATGGGGGACGGCAAGCTTGTTGGTGTTACCGTCTTCTGGCGAAGGACGCGAGTCGCTGATCCGCTGATCGTGCCTAAGAGCGAGCCGCCACCCCACCAAGAGGAACAGCAGGCTCAGTTGTGACAGCCCGCAACGCGGGTGCGGGAGGGGTGCATTGCGGCAGAAGATTTGCGTGTGACAGGTATAACATAGCCATCTTCAGACCCTGCCCGAGCACTGCTCAGGGCGCTACACCGGGTGAGGGCTCCAGGATTGACCGGAGATGCATCATGCTCACGCCAACCGGCCACGACACCGATACTGAGGTCCCGTTCGTCTCGACCGGGAGCTTGCCTACGCCCGCGCAGCTGGAGGCGCTCGTGGCGGAGGCGCATGCACGCTACCGCTCGGTCGCGGACGGGGAGATTTCTAACGTGTACCCGGCGCTCGCGCGGCTATCGCCCGATCTCTTCGGGATCTGCGTCGCGGGGGTCAGCGGCGCCCTCTATCGCGCCGGGGACGCCGATTACCCGTTCTCGATCATGAGCGTCTCCAAGCCCTTCGTCTTTGCGCTCGTCTGCGCGGCGATCGGCCGCGAGGCCGTCCGGGAGCGCGTCGGAGTCAACGCGACCGGCATGGCCTTCAACTCGGTCGCCGGGATCGAGCGCAGCGGTGACGGTCGGACCAACCCGATGGTCAACGCCGGCGCCATCGCGACCACGAGCCTCGCCCCCGGCGACGCCGCCGAGGCGCGCTGGCGCTTCCTCCACGACGGGCTGTCGCGTTTTGCCGGCCGGCGACTCGAGATGAACGAGGAGGTGCTCGCCTCGGCGTGCGAGACCAACCTCCGCAACCGCAGCATCGCGCTGTTCCTGCACTCGGTCGGTCGCATCTACTGCGACCCGATGGAGGCGGTCGATCTCTATACCCGCCAGTGCTCGCTGAACGTCACGGCGAAGGACCTGGCCGTGATGGGGGCGACGCTTGCCGACGGGGGCGTCAACCCGATCACCAAGCAGCGCGTGGTCGACGCCTCGGTCTGCCATGATGCCCTCGCGGTCATGGCCACCGCGGGTCTGTACGAGACCTCAGGCGACTGGCTCTACGAGATCGGCGTACCCGGCAAGAGCGGCATCGGCGGAGGCATCGTCGCCGTCGCCCCGGGCAAGGGCGGACTGGGCACCTTCGCCCCTCCGCTCGACACCGCGGGCAACAGCGTCAGGGGTCAGCTCGTCGCTCGGTTCATGTCCCGCCGCCTCGGCCTGGACCTGTTCGCCTCGGCCCCCGTCGATGGCTGACACCGAAAGAACGAAAAGGCGGGGACCGAGGGGGGTCTAGCCCCATTGTTTTTTCGCTAACGTCTCTGCGCCCGGATGTGTCATCTTATAACATCTCGCGCCAGCAACCCCAGCGCCGCTCCAGACTCCGACCCGCACCATGCACCCGCCCCGTCGCGTCAACTGGAGGCTCTTGCTCGTCGTCTTTGCGCTCCTTTCCGCGCAGGTCCTTCTGGCCGCGCACGAGCTGGAGCACCTCGATCGCCACGGCGACGGTCTCTGCAAGATCTGCCTGCTTGGCGCCACGCACGACGCGCCTCCGATGGCCTCTCAGCCGCCCCTGACCTTCGGTTCCGCCCGGGCGCTCCCGGCATGCGGGCCTGACTGCGGGCCCCGGCTCGGCACCCTTTGCCGCCGCACCAGCCGCCCGCGGGCGCCGCCACTAACGACCTGGATCTAACCCGCATCGCCTGATCCTGCACGGCCCGCGTCTGGATACCGGGTATAGGTGCTCGTCTCAGTTTCCGGAGTCTACTCATGCACGAATCCTTCCTGCGGGGCGTGGTCGCGGCGGCCCTGCTCACCCCAATGGCCGCATCCGCGGCGTCTGATGCCGAGATCGCCGAGCTCCGGTCGATGCTCGGCGAGATGAAGGCCGAGTACGAACGACGCATTCGGGCGCTGGAGGATCGCCTGGCCAAGGCCGAGCGCGAGGCCGCGGATGCCGTGGACACGGCTGCTGCATCCCGTCCCATCTCCGCGCCCGTGGTCCACGCTCCGGCGACGTCGCAGGCCGCGGGGACGGGCGGCGGGCTCGGTGCCCTGAGCACCGGCTCTGCCTTCAACCCTCAGATCTCGGTGATCCTGGACGGGAACTACTACCACGACGGCAGCGGCGGCGAGGGCGCAACCCTGGTCGGGGAGGCCTTCACGCCAGGGCGCGCCGCACATGTCCACGAAGGCGAGGCGGAATCCGGTCATTCCCATGGGGGTGAGGATGGCCATGCCCATGCGGCGACGGAGAACGGCTTCAACTTCCGCGAGGCCGAGATCGCCTTCTCCGCCACCGTCGACCCCTACTTCGATGCGGCCATGTACCTCGCTGTCGACGGGGACGGCAACGTGGACCTGGAGGAGGGTTACTTTCAGACCCGCAACCTCCCCTACGGCCTGAAGGTCAAGGGCGGCAAGTTCCTGAGCGACTTCGGCTACATCAACAAGCAGCATCCGCACCAATGGGATTTCGTCGACCAGAATCTGGCCTATCTCAATTTACTCGGCGACCATGGTCTGCAGGACACGGGCCTACAGGTCACCTGGCTACCCGATCTCCCCGTCTACACCCTGTTCGGCGTCGAGGCACTCCAGGGCGACCAGGAGGTCTTCGGCGCGACGCTCGGAGACGACGAGCAGGGCGAGCTGAATCTGGGCGATACCAAAGACGGCCCTCGGCTGTGGACCGCCTTCGCCAAGCTCTCGCCCGACATTGGTGAGAACCATGCCCTGCAGTTCGGTCTCTCCTACGCGCACAATACTCAGCACCAGGAAGTCCACAGGCATGAATTCGAGCTCGAGGACGAAGGGGAGCATGAGCACGAGGGCGGCGAAGAGCACGAGGAGGAGCACATGCACGCCCTTCTCGAGAACGGGCTGGAAGGGGACGCCGACCTGTGGGGCGTCGACGTCGTCTACAAGTACGACGCTGACGGGGCCTACGGGAAGGGCGACGTCAAGTTCCAGGCCGAGTATCTGCGCTCCATCAAGGACACGCGCATCAATAGCGCCAATGTCATCGAAGAGGCGACCGGCGAGGTCTTGGGCAGCGAGGCGGTGCTGATCGGCTCCACCCGCAAGTTCACCACCGACGGTCTTTATGTCCAGGCCATCTACGGCTTCGCGCCAAAGTGGACCGCGGGCCTGCGCTACGACGTCCTCGGGCTGACCAACCAGGTCAGCGGCGGCGAGAGCGAAGACTTCGGTTCGTCGGACCGCTGGACCCTGGACCTGACCTGGAACCTGTCGGAGTTCTCGCGGCTGCGGGCCCAGTACGCCTATAACGACATCCTGGTTTCCCCGGACGAGCGCGAGCGCTTCGACGCCTTCTACCTGCAGTTCCTGATGAGTCTGGGCACCCATGGTGCCCACACGTTCTGAATCCTGGGGGTGAGCGAGCATGATCCAACGCATTCCTTTGGTTCTTGTCGGCCTCCTGACCCTGGCGGCGATGCGAGCGTCGGCACTGGATGTCGTCGCCACGAGCCCCAGCATGGGCGCCCTGGTGCGCGAGGTGGCGCCCCGGGCGGCCCTGACCGTTCTGGCTGGGTCCAACCGGGACCTGCATACGCTGCAGGCCAAGCCCACCATGATGCGTGCCCTGCGCGGCGCCGACTTGGTGGTGGCCCTGGGCGCCGAGCTGGAGGTGGGCTGGCTGCCGGTGGCGATCAGGAGCGCGGCCAACCCCGGGATCCTGCCCGGGACCAACGGCTACTTCGAGGCGGCGGCCCAGGTGCCATTGCTCGACGTCGGTGGATCCGCCGACCGGGCCCTGGGCGATGTTCATCCGGTGGGCAACCCGCATGTCAACATGGATCCGCTGCGCATGGCCACCGTCGGCCGCGCCCTGGCGGAGCGCCTCGCCCTGATCGACCCCGCCGGAGCGGACGGCTATCGCCGGGCGGCGGAGGCATTCGCCGGGAAGGTCGAGCAGCGAGTGGGTGGGTGGCGCGGCAAGCTCGCCGGCGCGCCCGGTGTGGTGCTCTATCATCGCGACGCCATCTACCTGCTCGATCGTTTCGGTGTTCCCCTGTTGGGCACCATCGAGCCGATCCCCGGCGTGCCGCCGACCGGCAGGCAGATCAGCGAGCTGACCTCCGCGCTCAAGGGGCGCCCGGGTATCGTCATTTACGCCCCCTATCAGTCGCCGCAGGCGCCGAAATCCCTCGCGACCAACCTGGGGTGGCAGGCCGTCATGCTCTCCCTGGAGCCACCACAGGGCGCCGACGGCGACGGCTACCTCGCCCACATCGGACGCTGGGTCGATACCCTCGCGGGCGCCAAGTGACGATCGCCGTTGGTTCACCACTGACAGTCGAGCTGCTGCGGGTGGAAGGACTGGTCGCGGGCTACGCGCGGCCGGTGATCGGGCCGCTCTCCTTCTCGGTCAGCCGCGGCGAGGTGCTGGGGCTCTGGGGGGGCAACGGGACCGGGAAGTCCACGGTGCTCAATGCGATCGCCCGAGGCGCCCGGATCCTCGGCGGCACCGTCGAGCGGGCGCCCGGGTTGACCCTCGCCTATCAGGAGCAGCAACCCGTGCGTCTCCCCGTCATGCCGCTCACAGGCTACGACCTGCTGCGCACCGCCGGTGGCGATCATGCCAAGCCTCCCGAGGCGCTGGCGGCGATCCTGCCCCGGCGCATCGACACCCTCAGTGGCGGTCAGTACCAGCTCCTATGCGTTTGGGCTGCGCTCGGCAGCGCCATGGACCTGGTGTTGCTCGACGAGCCGACCAACAACCTGGACCCAACCACCGAGTCGCGGCTGGTGGAGATCCTCGCCGAGCAGCGCGGTCGGCGCGCGGTGCTGCTGGTGAGTCACGAGCGCCGCTTCCTGGATGCCGCCTGCTCGCGGGTGTTGGCCGTCGACCCCTGGAGCCTCGGGTCCTGATGGACGCGCTCGCCGGTGTCCTGCTGGATCCGCTGTTTCGGGTTCCCCTCCTGACCGGGCTGTTGCTGGCCGCTGTGCTGCCCCTGCTTGGGGCCTTCCTGATGCTGCGCGAGGAGTGGCTCGCGGCCCTGGGACTGGCCCACCTCGCGGCAGCCGGCGCCCTGGTCGGACTCGCGGGCGGGCTTCCCGCGGTGGTTGGTGGCACACTCGGCGCCTTGCTGGGCGGAACCGCCAAGGCCCTGCTGCGCGCACGCGGCAACGCGGCCTATGGATTCATGATCCTGATTGGTTGGGCGAGCATGCTGTTGGTGGCCGCCAATACCGCGATCGGCGACGCACTGGGGCACGCCTTGATCGACGGGCAGCTCTATTTCGCCGGGCGCCTTGACCTTGCGGCTGCGGCGTTGCTGGTCATCCTGAGCGCTGCGGCCCTGCCTTGGCTTGGCCCGCGCATCCTGCGCGCCCGCTTCTTTCCGCGTTTCGAGCAGGCCAACGCCCTCGCGGCCTGGCGCTGGCACTTGGGGCTGGACCTGCTGGCAGCGGGAGGCATGGCCGTCGGCACGACGACCCTGGGGCTGATGGGTGCCTTCGCGCTGGTGTTCGTGCCGGCCTGGCTCTCGTTCCGGATCGCCGCGTCCTGGCGCTGGACGCTGATCTTGTCGGCGCTGGTGGGCAGCGGCGGGTACCTGATCGCGTTCGCAGTCGCCCTCGCGATGGATCAGCCTTTCGGGCCCGTCCTCGTAGCGATCTTGATCGGCCTCGCGGCGGTGATGTCGCCCTGGGGCGGGCGATTGCGGGATTCCAGCGGGTGACTGGAAGGAGTTGGAAGCCCACGGCGGTGCGGATCGTGCTGCGTGACCGACCGAGTTGGCTGCATTCGCTCCCGGGCGCTCGCCGCGGGGCGGACCGCCCGGCAGGCCACGCCCTCAGATGTCGGCGGCCTGGCGCAAACGCCGTCGCCCGGCGCCCTGTTGGGCGGACTCACCCATCGCTGACATCCTTTGAAGGGCTTCTGGGTGGGGACGGATGCCGGGTCCCTGGCATGGCCTTGTCACGGGATGCTATCGTGGCCCCCTTGTCGTTGGGCGGCCGATTGGTTCACGGAGGGTCCACTATATGCCAGCGTCTGTCCGCGCCGCAGTCGCCTTCGCCTTGTCGACCGGGATCGCCGCGGCCCCGGGGGTGCGGGCGGCGCCGAGCGTCAGCTTCTCCATCACCCCGGTTCACCAGCTCGACGCGGGCCTGGACTCTGGCGGTGAGGTGGGTTTCACGGCGCTGCTCGCGTCGCTGGGGATCAGCTGGAGGCTCGACCCGCGCGCCTCCCTGGGGGCGCGGCTGCGCCTCGACTACGAGGAATGGCATTTCGACGGCCCCCGCGGCTTCGGCGGTACCGCGCCATGGACAAGGCTCTACCGGGCCGGCGTATCGGTCCCCTATGGCCTCGAGACCGAGCGTGGTTGGCGTTGGGGTCTGACACCGACGATCGAGTATTCGGGTGAAGCCGGGGCGAGGCTCCCGGACGCCGTGGAGTACGGGTTTACGGCCTCCGTGTCGCGAGATGTCCGGCCCCATCTCACCCTCGGGCTGGGTGTCGGGGTCTTCGAGCGAATCGAGGACAGGACTGTCTTTCCGTACCTGATCATCGACTGGCGGATCAGCGAGCGACTGCGTCTCACCAACCCCTTCGCGGCCGGACCGGCAGGCCCGGCCGGACTGGAGCTCTCATATCGGCTCCCTTCCGGTTGGACCGCCGGCGTCGGGGCAGCCTATCGCTCCTATCGCTACCGTCTCGACGAGGACGGCCCCTTCCCGGGAGGCGTCGGCGAGCACCGCTTCGTTCCCCTGTTCGTCCAGCTCGGCCGCGACATCTCCAAGGGCCTGGCCCTCAGGCTCTACGCGGGGGTGGCGGCCGGGACCAGGCTCGGGGTCGAGGACGCGCGCGGCCGGCGGCTGAACGAGGAGGATGCAGACCCGTCGGCGACGCTGGGCGTGTCGCTGATCGGGCGCTTTTGACCCGCCGCGTCCGGCGGGCCGGCGCTCGTTCTTGGTGTCTCGCGAGGCCGCGAACCCCCACCGGCGTCATGCGTATCCGCCCCTGTGCCGAGAGATCGGCTCCTTGCCGCGTTCCGGCTGGCGGCGCCAACACCCAATCGCCGCGCTCACCACCGCGAGCATCGACCGTGACCTGTGACATCCCGGAGTTGACCGATACCCTGCGCAGCCGGCCCTATGACTGGCGCGAGCTCAGCCGAATGGTGCTGAGCCACCGGCGCGAGCTGGTCTTCGCCAACCTGTTGGCGGTGCTCGGCACGCTGGTCAGCGTGCCGCTGCCGCTCTTGATGCCGCTGCTGGTGGACGAGGTCCTTCTGGGCAAGGCCGGGGCGCTGGTCGGCTGGATGGACCGGATCTTCCCGGAGCCCTGGCACGGCCCGGTCCTGTACATCGTCGCCATCCTGCTCCTGACGTTGTCGCTGCGCCTCATTGCATTGGCGATCAGCGTGATCCAGACGCGTCAATTCACCTGCATCTCGAAAGACGTGATCTTCCGCATGCGCCGCGAGCTCCTGAAGCGCCTGGAGCGGGTATCCATGGCCGAGTACGAGACCCTCGGCAGTGGTGCCGTCGCCTCGCATCTGGTGACGGATCTGGACACGGTCGACCGCTTCGTCGGCGGTGCGACCAGCAAGTTCCTGGTGGCCGTGCTCAGCATCCTCGGAACCGCGGTGGTCCTGCTGTGGATGAACTGGCGGCTCGGACTGTTCATCATCCTCCTCAACCCCGCGGTGATCTACGCCACGACGCTGCTTGGCCGCAGGGTCGGGGAGCTGAAGAAGCGGGAGATCACCGCGTTCCAGGCCTTTCAGGAATCCCTGTCCGAGACCCTGGATGCGATCCAGCAGATCCGCGCCGGCAACCGCGAGCGTTTCTACATCAGCCGCACCATCGGCCACGCCCGCGCGATCCGCGACTTCGCGACCGCCTTCACCTGGAAGAGCGACGCGGGCAACCGGCTGTCGTTCCTGATCCTGATGTTCGGCTTCGACGTGTTTCGGACGCTGGCCATGTTCATGGTGCTGTTCTCCGGACTGTCGATCGGTCAGATGCTCGCGGTCTTCGCGTATCTCTGGTTCATGATGGGCCCGGTGCAGGAGGTGCTGGGCATCCAATACGCCTATCACGCGGCGCAGGCCGCCCTGAACCGTCTCAACCGGCTGCTCGCCATCGACTTGGAGCCGTCGTATCCGCACCGGGCGGATCCCTTTGCCGGAAAGCCCACCGTCTCGGTCGATCTCGAGGATATCCGCTTCGCCTACGGCGGCGGGCCCCTGGTGTTGAATGGGATCTCGATCGCCGTCGCGGCCGGGGAGCGGGTCGCCTTCGTTGGTGCCAGCGGGGGCGGCAAGACGACGCTGGTGCAGGTGATCCTGGGGCTGTACGCGCCGCGCTCCGGGGTCGTGCGTTTCGACGGGGACCCGGTCCAGCAGATCGGCATGGACGTCGTGCGTGACAACGTCGCGACCGTGCTGCAGCAGCCGGCGTTGTTCAACGACAGCGTCCGGATGAATCTGACCCTCGGGTGCGACATGCCGGATGCCCACCTTTGGCGGGCGCTGGAGGTCGCCCAGCTGCGCAGCGTCATCGAGGATCTGCCGCAGCGGCTCGACACCTTGCTCGGGCGCAACGGGGTTCGTCTGTCGGGCGGCCAGCGTCAGCGCCTGGCGGTGGCGAGGATGGTGCTGACCGATCCCAAGGTCGTGATCCTGGACGAGGCGACGTCCGCGCTGGACGGGGAGACCGAGGGTCGGCTGCACGCCGCGCTCACCGGCTTCCTGGCGGGGCGAACGACCATCATCATCGCCCACCGCCTGAGCGCCGTGCGCCAGGCCGACCGGGTCTATGTGCTGGAAGACGGGCGCGTCGCCGAGCAGGGCCGGCACGAGGAGCTGATCGCGGGCGACGGCCTTTATGCGAGCCTGTACGGGCGCCAGTCGGGGTGATCGCGGGAAACGAGCGCCGATAGGAGCACGATGGTCTGGCTGCCGGGCGCCACCCTTCACAGGCACGCTGGCCCCGGGGGATCCGCAGGTCGCTCTGGTCGAGCTGGATGGTGTGGGCGTCCAGCGTCCGCCATTCCGGATCCCTCGATACCGATGTCGACCCCGGTCCCGGAAACGGGGTGCCCGTCACTGTCGAAGAGACACGCGTCCAGGTGGTGTCTCGTGCTCACTTCCAGCGGCCTCAGTCCGGTCGGCCGATCGGTCGACGCCGGTCGGAATGCTTGGCGCCGGAGAACAAAAGCATTGCCCGTGAGAAGCAGCAGATCGCCCTATCTGCAACAGTGCAGAATAGCGTGGCTTGCGACCCTCGCGGATCAGACCTGCGTTCGCGGATCAGGGGATCGGAATGGCTTCAGATGCGGGTTTCGTCCGGGTGTTGTGCGAAGTGGACCCACCGCGCCGCAGCCGTAAGGCGAAAGCGCCGCAGGCCGTAAGCAAGCCAATGGGGCCTGGCTCAGAAGGTCTCAGAAGGTCTTGAGGAAAAAAGGAATCACCATGGCGTTGGTCAGGTCGATGAAGAAGGCCGAGACCAGCGGCACGATGATGAAGGCGCGGTGGGAGGCGCCA
>NZ_JAJDNA010000015.1 GCF_022340925.1 Thiocapsa sp. | reverse complement strand
CCGTGCAGCCATGTCCCGAGCAGGATGTAACCCGCCACGCTGGCAAACAGGGCGAGCAGCCACAGCAGGCTGCGTCGGCCGAGCAGCGGATAAGAGAGGCGGTAGAACGCATCTCTGCGCAGCCAAAGGAGCCCGGCAACGGCGAGCAGGAATACCACCTGCCCTGCCGATGCACCCTTGAGCATGCTGAGGAGCGCACCGGCGAGGAGCAGCGGCATGGAGACCTGGTAGGCCGAGCGCACCTGCTGGCCGATGCCCCGCGACAGGGCGATCAGCAGGACGCCCACGCCCACAGAGAGAAAATGGGAGAGCTCGAGCGCCCCGAGGGGCAGCATCTGGAGCAGACGCTCGACGCGCTCCTCAACAGCAGGCAGCGCGGCGGAGACCAGCAGGACCAGACCGGTAGCGAAGATCAGCCAGCCAAGCAGACGCACGCCCAAGGTCGTGAGGGCGAGTAGCGGCAGGCGCAGCAGCCCGAGCAGCGGATTGTCCTGCCAGTGGCGCCCGAGCCGGGTCAGCACCGGCGACCCGGCGCGGCTCAGTAGCCCACACCCCAGGTAGAGCCCGATCAGCCAGGGGACGAGATAATAGACCAAGCGGAAGACGAGCAGCCCCGCCGCCGCGCTCTCGGGCCGAGCTCCGGTGCTCGTCAGCATGACCAGCAAGGACGCATCGAAGACCCCGATCCCGCCCGGGATCAGACTGACCATCCCCAGCGTTGCCGCGAAGGTGAATGCATTCAGAAAGACGGCTGCGGGCACTGGCGCGCCAGAGGCGACGAGACAGCACCATGCGACCGCCACGGCGAGGAGCCAGTCGATCACTGAGATTGCGACGAGCGTCAAACCGCGCTTCAGTCCGAGCCGGCGCCAGACTCAGCTTGAGCCATCGGCTCAGCCGCCAGTCGTAGAGGACCATTGAAAAGACCGCACCCAAGGCGAGTACCTGGAGCGCCAGGAGCAGGGGGAGCGGAAGTTGGCGCACACTCTCGTGCAGGGCGTGAACATCGAAGCCTTGCAGCTCGGACCAGGCAGCCACCGCGCTGATGGCCACCAGGAGGGTTGGCATGGCGCGCCGCAGCCAGCCCAGAAGTGAGACGGCACGGCGGTTCGGATTGGGCTCGGAGCCCACTCTAGCGGCGGATGCGGCGCCAGTCTGAGTCATACCGGGGTTAGGGTGTTAGGCGAAGCGCCTCAGGGCTGGGGCTCGTTAGCTCCCGCATTGTATACCGCCGCAGATGGATCTTCCGCCGCGATGCAGGCCTCTCGCACCCGATAGTGGCGTGGCGACTCCTCGCAACGGAGCCGGCTGTTGCTCGTCGTCGCGCCTTGCTCTCGGGCACGATCGACGGACCTCGCTGACCGCAGAGCCCAGATGCGACCAGTATCTGCTCAACTCCGTGGAGAGCCTCCGGGTATCCGGCGGTTCTCGACAGAGCTCAAACGTACCGGGATTACGCAGATTTAACCCACCCTCCAGCATTCCTTAAGGTGCCGCACCGGATACTGTGACCTTCGGAAGAGGGTCGGGATTGAAATGGCATTTCGCCTTCACGTGACAGGAGAGTTGACATGACACGCACTCATCAGATCACCGCCTTGGCGTTAGTCGCTTTAGCCTTCGTCGGCATCGCGCGACATCACGGGACTGCCGATCCCCATCGGCATTCCACCGAGATCGATATCACCGAGAGCGTGACCGGGGGCCCCACAGAGAAACAGTCCGTCGAGCTCTCCGAGCATGGCTTGGCGGCGGTCAATGACGCGGGGCTCGCACGCGTCGCAATCAACGACGGCCGGGTCGAAAGCGCCAAGAAGTTTCTCGCGCAGACACGGGCCTTGCTCGATCGGATCAGGAAGGACGATCCGCCGATCACCGTCACGATGGACGTGAAGCAGGGGAGGACGCCGATTGAGCACAGGCGCACGCACGAGGTGCTGGACCTGATCCCGATCATGTCCGATCTCCAGGTCGTCGAAGGCTTCGCCGCGCCGCAGGACAGTCCCGCATCGGCGCCGACACAGGATGGAAAGGCATCGGGTGGACCCATTCCCAGCGTCGCACCAGCGACCGCCGAACAGAAGACGCAGGGCGCGGACACTGACGCCGCACGGGTCGCGGCACGAGAGACCGCCATCATGCAGGCCAAGGAGCATTTGCGTCAGGGCGACCAGCAGGCCGCCGCCAAGGCGCTGCAGCTCGCCGATCTGATGCTGATCACACGCCAGGTCAACATGCCACTCGCCGAGACGACTCGCCATGTCGACAAGGCGTCCCACTTAGTCGACCGAGGCAAGCTCCATGACGCCAACCTCGAGCTGAAGAAGGTGCAGGATGGACTGGTGATTACGACCACCGTCGTCGCTGTGCCAGTCACCGACGCGGATGGCGCTGCTTCGGGCGCCGGAGCTTCGAACGCCGGCTAGTCGCGATCGGCGGGGCGGACGGGACAGGCGATCAGTCTGTTCTCGTCGCCCATCCCGCGTCATGATCAGTCACAACGCTGACCGGCATCGCGTGGCGCCGTCGGCGGTTCACTCCACCGTGACGGACTTGGCCAGGTTGCGAGGTTGGTCGACGTCGGTACCCTTGAGGACCGCGACATGGTACGCGAGCAGCTGCAGCGGGACAGTGAAGATCAGAGGGTCGATCAGGTCGTCGGTCTCGGGCAGACGAATGACCGTGACGCCATCCTCTTCCAGCATGGGGACGTGCCAGTCCGCGAAGACGAAGAGTTGGCCGCCGCGGGCACGGACCTCTTCGAGATTGGACTTGAGCTTCTCCAGGAGGGCATTGTTGGGCGCAACGGCGACCACCGGCATCTGCTCGTCGATCAAGGCCAGAGGCCCGTGTTTGAGCTCCCCCGCCGGATAGGCCTCGGCGTGGATATAGGAGATTTCCTTCAGCTTGAGCGCACCTTCCATCGCGATCGGATACTGCTCGCCGCGCCCAAGGAAGAGTGTGTTGTGCTTGTCGACGAACGACTCGGCGAGGGCGGCAATCCGATCATCGACGGTCAGGACCGCCTCGACCTTACTGGGGAGCGCCCGCAGCAGACCCACGAGACGGGCCTCCGCGACATCGTCCATGCCGTTGAACCGTCCCAGCGCAATGGTCAACAGCAGGAGCCCGACCAGCTGAGTGGTGAACGCCTTGGTCGAGGCGACGCCGATCTCCGGACCGGCGTGCGTGAGGAGCACGAGGTCCGACTCGCGCACGAGCGAGCTCTCCGGCACGTTGCATATCGCGAGCGTTGCCGCATAGCCGGAGGTCCGGGCCAGGCGCAGGGCCGCGAGCGTGTCGGCGGTCTCACCCGACTGGGAGAGGGTCACGAACAGGCTGTTCGGTTGCACAACCTGCTTGCGGTAGCGGTACTCGCTCGCGACCTCCACTGTGCAAGGAAGGCCCGTCAGTGCCTCGATCCAGTAGCGCGCGACCAGCGCGGCGTGGAAGCTCGTGCCACACGCAACCAGGGCGACCGCCTTGACCTGGGCAAAGATATCCGCCGCCTGGTTGCCGAAGCTTTCCGGCAGGACTCGAGACCCGGCGAGACGCCCCTCGAGCGTGTCGGCGATCGCCCGGGGTTGCTCGAAGATCTCTTTGAGCATGAAATGCCGGTATTCCCCGCGCTCGGCGGCATCGACGGCGACCGAGGAGGTCTTCACCGGGCGCGTTACGAGGTTGCCGTCGCGATCCCAGATCCGGACCGTTTCGCGCGTCAGCTCGGCGACATCGCCTTCCTCGAGGAAGATGAAGCGGTGGGTGACGGGAAGCAGGGCGAAGACATCGGACGCGATGAAGTGCTCACCGAAGCCGACCCCGATCACCAAAGGGCTGCCCTTGCGGGCGGCCACAAGGTGGTCTGGATCCTGGGCATCGATGACGCCCAAGGCGTAGGCGCCGCGCAGTCGCACGGCCGCACGGCGCACCGCATCGATGAGCGAATGCCCTGCCTCGAGGTCGTCGTAGATTGCATGGACGACGACCTCAGTGTCGGTCTCCGAGGTGAAACGGTGACCCGCCGCAGCCTGCTCCCGGCGCAGCTCCTCGTGGTTCTCAATGATGCCGTTGTGCACGACCAGGCAGCGGTCGCGACAGACGTGCGGATGGGCATTGCGCGTCGCGGGCTCGCCATGGGTCGCCCAGCGGGTGTGGGCGATGCCGAGCGTGCCCGGCAGTGGCCGCTCGCCGATCGCCTCGCTCAGGCGGGCCACTTTCCCCAGCGTGCGCTCGCGGTTGATTCGGCCTTGTGTCTCCAGGACCGCCATGCCCGCGGAATCGTAGCCGCGATACTCGAGCCGGCGCAGCCCTTCCAGCAGGATCGCCGAAACCGGACGTTGCGCAATCGCACCGACGATGCCGCACATACCCTTGTCCCTCGCTTGTGCTCAGTCGGCTCCTCGAGCCGAGCCTGCCGATCCTTTCAGGAAGACGGCCGTTTCTTGGGTCGCTGCCAGCCCGGGATGGTCACCTGTGGCGCACGGGTGAGGGTGAGCTCTTCCGCCGGGGTGTCACGTGTGATCACGGACCCGGCGCCAATGGTGGCACCGGCACCAACGGTCACCGGCGCCACCAGCGCGCTGTTCGACCCGATAAAGGCCCGGTCCTCGATACGGGTGACCGACTTGTTGACGCCGTCGTAGTTACAGGTGATGGTCCCCGCCCCAACGTTTACCCCGGCCCCGATCTCGGCGTCGCCCAGATAGGTCAGATGATTTGCCTTGCTGCCGACCCCCAGACTGGTCTTCTTGATCTCGACGAAGTTGCCCACGTGGGTCTGGTCCGCCAAGCGGGTCTCGGGCCGCACGCGGGCGAAGGGGCCGACGCGGGCATCGGCGCCGATCTGCGCGCCTTCGATGACCGAGTTGGCCAAGACCTGGGTCGCGGGGCCGATCCGGCAGTCCTTGAGCAGGCAGTTGGGGCCGATGCGGACCCCGCCGGAGAGGCGCACCTCCCCCTCGATCACGACGTTGACGTCGATGCTGACATCCTGCTCGGCGTGCAGGGTCCCGCGCAGATCGAAGCGCCCAGGATCCGCCAGCGTGACACCCGCACGCATCAGCTCTTCCGCGGCATGCCGCTGGTAGTCGCGCTCCAGGGCGGCGAGCTGAACCCGGTCGTTGACTCCGGCGACCTCGGTGAGCCGGGCGGGGTGGGTGGTCGCCACGGCCACGCCCTCGGCAGCAGCCAGCCCGGTTACGTCGGTGAGGTAGTACTCGCCCTGGACATTGTCGTTGCCGAGGCGGGCGAGCCAGCCCACAAGACGGGTCCGTTCGGCGATGAGGATACCGGTGTTGACCTCGGTGATGGCACGCTGATCGGGCGTGGCATCCTTCTCCTCGACGATGCCGGTGACCCGTCCGTGCGCATCGCGGAGGACTCGGCCGTAGCCCGCGGGGGCGGGAACATCGGCCGTGAGCACCCCAAGGCCGGTGTCCGCGCTCACACTGATGAGCCGAGCTAGGGTGGCGACCGAGATGAGCGGGACATCGCCATACAGCACGAGGACACGGTCGACGTCCGCGAGCTGCGGCATGGCCTGGATGACCGCGTGGCCGGTGCCCAGCTGCTCGGCCTGCTCGACCCAGACGCATCCCGCGCCGGCCAATGCATCTCGGACCTGCTGTCCACCATGGCCATACACGGTGACGATGCGCGCAGCACCGAGCTGTCTCGCCTTTTCCAGCACATGCGAGAGCAACGGTTGACCGCCCAGCGGATGGAGCACCTTCGGCAGACGGGATCGCATCCGCTTGCCGAGTCCGGCGGCCAGGACCACAACCCCCAACCTCATCGCCTGGTCCCTCTCCCTCATCTGTCCCTGGTCAATGCAGGCCACCCCGGGGCAGTGCGCAGCCCCCGCCCAGGTCGGCACTCAACTCCGCATGCGTGGGATCGCGGACATCTTCGACGCGAACGTGAACCCGCAGCGTCCTTCCGGCGAGCGGGTGGTTCCCGTCGACCGTGAGCTTGCCGTCTGCGATCCGTGTCACGTAGAAGTGACGGGTTTCCCCGCGCTCGTTCTCCATCTGGACCTCGGCGCCGACGAAGTGAAATTCAGGCGGGACGTTCTCCAGATCGTCCGTGAATGTCAAAGCCGGGTCGTGCGGGCCGAAACCCTCGTCGGGATCCAGGATCAGGTCAACCTCGTCACCGACGCGCCGACCGCTGATCGCCGCATCCATCCCGCCGATGAGCTCCGTTTGGCCGCCGTGGATGTAGGTTACGGGGATCTCCGTCTGCTCGAGGACGTTCCCGAGACCATCGTCGATGCGGTAGGTCAGGGCAACGAGCTTCCCGGCGCTGATGATATCGTCTGGCATGGGCTAGGTCCGACTGGGGGGATGCGGCACACCGCTGGGCGTGCGGCCTGTGGCTGCTTGAGGATAACCCAACCGGGACGAGTGAACCAAGCCGTCGGGGAAAGCCCGGGTCCAACCCGGTGGCGGAGCCGCGTGGCCGGAGCGCAGGGGGGTGAGCGAGGGTGTCGTGTCGGGGCGGCCCCAGCGATAGGTCACCCGCCCTTCATCTTGCGGAGCTTCTCGATGGCTCGCAGCTGGGCGATCGCCTCGGCCAACTCGGCTTGCGCCTTCGCGTACTCAAACTCGGCCGTCTGCCCCGCCAAGGCATCCTCGGCGCGGCGCTTGGCATCAAGCGCCGCTGCCTCGTCCAGGTCGCGGGCGCGAATGGCGGTGTCCGCCAACACCGTCACCAGATGCGGCTGGACCTCGAGCATTCCGCCGGACACATAGAAGTGCTCCTGATCCCCCTGCTCGTTCTCGACCCGGACATCGCCCGGCTTGAGACGGCTGATGAACGCGGTATGCCGGGGTGCGATCCCAACCTCGCCGAGCTCGGCGGTCGCGTAGACCATGGTCGCCAGGCCCGAGTGGATTGCCCCTTCGGCGCTCACGATATCGACGTGGATTGTCATGGCCATGGTGGACCTCCGTTAAACCGCGTCCTGACTGAAAAACCAATTTCTGACCGGCTTCGGCCTCTGGGATCCCAAAGGCTCTGAGTCGACGCGTCCCAAATTAGAAATCACACGCCCTAAACCCCGTCCTGCGCGACGCCCATCAATGCGCGTGTGGTCAGGCCGACGCGGCAAGACGTGTCTCATACCGGACGCGGTCTAGCTCCCCATCTTCTCGGCCTTGGCCACTGCTTCCTCGATCCCGCCGACCATATAGAAAGCCTGCTCCGGCAGATGATCGTAGTCGCCGTTGACGATCGCCTTGAAGTCCTTGATGGTGTCTTTGACGGACACGAACTTGCCGGGCGCCCCGGTAAACACCTCGGCGACGAAGAATGGCTGCGAGAGGAAGCGTTGGATCTTGCGCGCACGGGCGACCGTGAGCTTGTCCTCGTCGGAGAGCTCGTCCATCCCGAGGATGGCGATGATGTCCTTGAGCTCCTTGTAGCGCTGCAACGTCCCCTGGACGGCACGCGCGGTTTGGTAGTGCTCCTGTCCGACGACGTTCGGGTCCAGGATACGACTGGTGGAATCCAGCGGATCCACGGCCGGATAGATGCCCAGCTCCGCAATCTGGCGCGACAACACCAGCGTCGCATCCAGGTGCGCGAAGGTGGTTGCCGGGGACGGGTCGGTCAGGTCGTCCGCAGGCACGTACACCGCCTGGAAGGACGTGATGGAGCCGGTCCGAGTCGAGGTGATGCGCTCCTGCAGGGCGCCCATCTCGGAGGCGAGGGTCGGCTGATAACCCACCGCGGAGGGCATGCGCCCGAGGAGCGCAGAGACCTCGGTGCCCGCCAGGGTGTAACGGTAGATGTTGTCGATGAAGAGGAGCACGTCGCGGCCCTCTTCACGAAAAAACTCGGCCATGGTCAGGCCGGTCAAGGCAACGCGAAGGCGGTTTCCCGGCGGCTCGTTCATCTGGCCGTAGACCAGGGCGACCTTGTCGAGGACATTCGACTCCTTCATCTCGTGGTAGAAGTCGTTCCCCTCGCGGGTGCGCTCGCCGACGCCCGCGAACACCGAGAAGCCGGAATGCTCGGCCGCGATGTTGCGGATGAGCTCCATCAGGGTGACGGTCTTACCGACGCCGGCACCGCCGAAGAGACCGACCTTGCCGCCCTTGGCGATCGGCATGATGAGGTCGATGACCTTGATGCCGGTCTCGAGGATCTCGGTGGAGGTCGCCTGATCCTCGAAGGCCGGCGGAGCGCGGTGGATCGACCAACGCTCCTCCGATCCGACGTCGCCCAGCTCGTCGATCGGGTTGCCGAGGACGTCCATGATACGCCCGAGGGTCGCCTGCCCGACCGGGACCTGGATCGGCGTGCCTGTGGCGGCGACCGAGACGCCGCGCTGCAGCCCGTCGGTGGAGCCCATGGCGATCGCGCGCACGATCCCGTCTCCGAGCTGCTGCTGCACCTCGAGGGTCAAGCCGGTCGCGTCGATCTTGAGCGCGTCATAGACCTTGGGCATCTCGCCGCGCGGGAACTGAACGTCCACGACGGCCCCGATGATCTCCACAACGTTACCAGAGCTCATAGTCTTTTCCTCTTATGCCTTGCGGCCGATAGCGATTCTGTCTGTGTCGAGGCGCGCCGGTCGCGCCTCGCCGATCACACGGCGGCGGCGCCGCTCACGATCTCGGAGATCTCTTGGGTGATCGCGGCCTGACGGGCCTTGTTGTACACGAGTTGCAATTCGTCGATGAGGTTGCCGGCATTGTCCGAGGCGGACTTCATCGCAACCATGCGCGCGGCCTGCTCGCAGGCGCCGTTCTCGACCACCGCCTGATACACGAGCGACTCGATATAGCGTGTCAGGAGGGCATCCAGCACGGTGCGCGCATCCGGCTCGTAGATGTAGTCCCAGTGATAGGGCATCTCTGACTGCTCTTCGCCCACGATCGGCACCAGCTGCCGGATCACGGGGCGCTGGGTCATGGTGTTGACGAATTCGTTGCCCGCGACGTAGATGGCGTCGATCTCCTTCGCCTCGAACGCATCGAGCATGACCTTGACCGGGCCGATCAGGTCCTCGATGTGCGGCTTGTCGCCGAGATGGGACACCTGGGCGAGGACGTTGCCGCCGAACCGCTTGAAGAAACCGAGCGCCTTGGAGCCGATGGTGCAGAAGGCGGCCTCGGCGCCGGCGGCCCGTTGCTCCTTGATGTCGCCCACCAGGCGCCGAAACAGATTGCTGTTCAAGCCGCCGCAGAGACCGCGATCGGAGGAGACGACGATATAGCCGACACGCTTGCGCTCGCGCTCGGCGGCCATGAAGGAATGGCGGTATTCCGGGGTCGCACGCGCCAGGTGGCTGATCACTTGAAGCATCTTCTCCGAATAGGGCCGCGATGCCGCCATGCGATCCTGGGCCTTACGCATCTTCGAAGCCGCGACCATCTCCATGGCGCTTGTGATTTTCTGCGTGCTCTTGATGCTCGCGATCTTGGTGCGAATTTCTTTGGCGCCTGCCATTCTTGAGCTCCCGCCTTCAGCCAGCCGCCGCCGGTCGATGACCCGCGGGCGGCGGAGGTTTGATGCTTGGCACAACCCGGCCCGGGAGGGGACGCCCCGTGGGGGGCGGCGGCTCCCGCCCGCGGTTTCTACCAGGTGCTGCTTGCCTTGAAGTCCTTGATCGCGGCGTGCAGCCCACTCTCGATCTCGGCGGAGTAGTCGCCGGTCGAGTCGATCTTGTCGAGCAGCTCGGCGTGGGCGGATTTCATGTAGCTCTGGAGGGCCTGCTCGAAGTCGACGACCTTCTTGACCTCGACGTCGTCGAGATAACCCTCGTTGGCCGCGAACAGCGACACCGCCATCTGGCCGACACGCATGGGCGAGTACTGGGTCTGCTTCATCAGCTCCGTGACCCGTTCACCGCGCTGCAGCTGCTTGCGAGTCGCCTCATCGAGGTCCGACGCGAACTGCGAGAAGGCCGCGAGCTCGCGATATTGCGCGAGCGCCAGCCGGATACCGCCGCCGAGCTTCTTGATGATCTTGGTCTGCGCGGCCCCGCCGACGCGCGACACGGAGAGACCGGCGTTGATAGCCGGCCGTATGCCGGCGTTGAAAAGGTCGGTCTCCAGGAAGATCTGGCCGTCCGTGATCGAGATCACGTTGGTCGGGACGAAGGCCGACACGTCCCCGGCCTGCGTCTCGATGATCGGGAGGGCGGTCAAGGAGCCGGTCTGGCCCTTCACGGCACCGCCGGTCGCCTGCTCGACATAGTTGGCGTTGACGCGCGCAGCACGCTCGAGCAGACGAGAATGGAGGTAGAAGACGTCGCCTGGATAGGCCTCGCGACCAGGGGGGCGACGCAGCAGCAGTGACACCTGGCGATAGGCCCAGGCCTGCTTGGTCAGGTCGTCGTAGACGATGAGGGCATCCTCGCCCTTGTCGCGGAAGTACTCGCCCATGGTGCAGCCGGCGTAGGGCGCGATGAACTGCATCGCGGCCGATTCGGCTGCCGCCGCGGCGACGATGATGGTGTGCTCCATCGCGCCGTGCTCTTCGAGCTTGCGCACCAGGGATGCGATCGACGAGTTCTTCTGGCCGACGGCCACATAGATGCACTTAACGCCGGTGCCCTTCTGGTTGATGATGGCATCGACGGCGACCGCGGTCTTACCGGTCTGGCGGTCACCGATGATCAGCTCGCGCTGACCGCGACCGACCGGCACCATCGCGTCGATGGCCTTCAAGCCGGTCTGCACCGGCTGGTCGACCGATTGACGTGCGATGACGCCGGGCGCGACCTTCTCGATCGGGGACGTCCCCGCGGCTTCGACGGGGCCCTTACCGTCTATGGGGTTGCCGAGCGCATCCACCACGCGTCCCAACAGCCCTTCTCCGACCGGCACCTCGAGAACACGCCCCGTGCAGCGGACCCAGTCACCTTCGGACAGATGGGTGTAGTCGCCCAGCACCACCGCGCCGACCGAGTCACGCTCGAGGTTCAGGGCCAGCCCGTAGGTATCACCCGGGAACTCCAGCATCTCGTAGTATTTCGCGTCGGACAGGCCGTGCACGCGGACGATTCCGTCTGTCAGGCTGACGATGGTGCCTTCGGTCCGCGCCTCGGTCCGAAGATCGAACTGCTCGATCTTCTGTTTGATGAGATCGCTGATCTCGGAAGGATTTAGTTGCATGGCGGTGTCCCGTTCAGAATTGCAATGCGTGGGCCAGCTGCTTGAGCTTGCCGCGGACCGAATCGTCGATCACCAGGTCCCCGGAGCGGATCTCGATCCCCCCGATCAGGGAGCTGTCTGTCTCCACGGTGACCTCGACCTCCCCACCGAAGCGCTTCGCGAGCGCGCCTGCAACCGCTTTCTGCTCGGCCGCACTCACCTTGAAGGCGCTTCGGATCAAGACGTGGCGGACGCCCTGGTCAGCGATCCGACTGGCTTCGAACAACCTCGCGATCTCCGGGAGGGCGGCGAGCCGGGCGTTCTGGGCAAGCAGACGCAGGAGATTGGCGGCCTCCGACGGGAGCGCCTCGCCGCAGACGTCCAGGATGATGTCGCGGACGCGCTCGCGGGGCACGTTTGGGTTCGCGATCTGGGCGGCCATCTGCGGATCGGTTACGACGCCGGACAGCAAGGCGAGCGCCTCCGACCAGGCATCCAGCTGGCCGGCCTCTTTGGCGCGCTCGAACGCGGCCTCGGCATAGGGCCGTGCGATAGTGGTGATGTCTCCGGCCATGGGCGTTCCCTAGAGCTGCTTGGCGAACGAATCGACGATGCCCTTGTGTGCGGCAATGTCGATCTCCTTCTGGAGGATCTTCTCCGCTGCAGCCACGGCAAGCGTGGCGACGCGCTCGCGCAGCACTTCGCGGGCACGGTTGGTCTCGCGCTCGATCTCGGCCTGGGCCGCCGCGACAATGCGGCCTCCCTCGCCTCGCGCGTCCGTCTTGGCCTCCTCGATGATCTCAGTCGCCCGCTTCTGAGCCTGACTGACGATGTCGGCGGCCGCCGTCTTCGCCTCCTTGATCACGGCGAGGGCGCGCTGCTCACCAAGCGCCTTTTCCTGGTGGCCGCGCTCCGCCGCGGCCAGACCCTCGGCGATCTTTGCCTTGCGATCCGCCAGGGCGCTGACGATCGGCGGCCAGACGTACTTCATGCAGAACCCGACGAACACCGCGAAGGCGATCATCTGCGCGAATAGGGTGAGATTGATATTCATACCGAAGCCTCGTGCCTATGCTTCGAGCCGGTCTTCGCCCGTGACGAACGACACTGGCCCGATCGGAGTCGAACCCTTGTCAGGCAGCGAACATCAAATAGAGACCCATTGCGATCGAGATGACGGGCAGGGCATCGGTCAACCCCATGACGATAAAGAATTGGGTTCGCAGCATCGGGATGAGCTCGGGCTGGCGGGCGGCGCCTTCGAGGAAGCGCCCACCGAGCACACCGATACCGACCGCGGCACCGAGCGCGCCGAGTCCCAGCATTAGACCAGCGGCGATGAACTGAACGGCTTGTTCCATGATTGTCTCCCGTAGAGGTTTCAGAGTCGTGTCGAGGTCGAGCGAGATGGCAGATCAATGATGCGTATGATGGGCCATATCGAGATACACGATGGTCAGCACCATGAAGATGAATGCCTGCAGTGTGATGATCAGAATATGGAAAATGGCCCAGGCGATCTGCAACAGCCCACCCGCGGCAGCCATGATGATGCCGCCGCTGTACATGATTGCGATCAGGATGAAGATCATCTCACCGGCGTAGAGATTGCCGAATAAGCGGAGGGCGAGCGAGACGGGCTTGGAGAAGAGATTGATGCCTTCGAGCAGGAGGTTTGCCGGGATACCCCATTTGCCGAACGGCTGGAGCGTCAACTCACCGGCAAACCCCGCGGCACCCTTCATCTTGACACTGTAGTAGAGGATCAGGATGAACACCGTCAGGGCCATGCCGAAGGTGGCATTGGGATCGGTTGTCGGAACGATCTTCAGGTAGACGTGGTGGGGGTCGGCACCGAACAGACCCATGAACTGCCCGAACAGGTGGGGGATCAGGTCAACCGGCACCAGATCCATCAGGTTCATCAGGAAGATCCAGACGAAGATGGTCAGCGCGAGCGGCGCCACCATCGGATTCTTGCCGCTGAAGGAGCCGCGGACATTGTCTTCGACGAAGTCGATCACCCACTCGACAAAGTTCTGCGCACCGCCGGGGACACCGGCCGTGGCCCGGTCAGCCACTCGCTTGAACAACCATATGAAGAGACCACCCAACAGGAGGGAAAAGAAGAGGGTATCGACATGGATCGCCCAGAAGCCCATCTCGGCGGCCTCTGCAGTCGTATGCGCGAAACCGAGGCCTTTCTCAGGATGGACACCGAGGGTCAGGTTGGTGAGATGGTGCTGGATGTACTCCTGAGCGGTAACGGTGTCGGAAGAAGCCATCGGTCGTCTCTCACTTCAGGGTTCGTTCGGGCAGTTGGGCCGCAATCAGGGTCGGAGCGACCTGGAGCGCAAGGTAGGCGCCAAGCAATGCAGGGAGGCTGAGGCCGTCCAGCGTCACGAAGGCGACGGTGAACAGGCCCAGGATCAACCCGATCTTCAAGACCTCGGCGCCGTAGATGCGCATGACCAAGCGCGCGGGCTCTTGGGCGCGATAACCGCGAAAGACCAGGGCCGCGAACAAGGCATTTGCCACCAGACATGAGCCGGCCCCGACGAGGACCGAGACGGCAACCGAGGCGCGCAACAGGAGGGCGAGTGCCACCAAGGCCAGGCCGAGGATGAGCTGGATCTGCAAAAGCCTCTTGGCCCGAAACGCGTCCGTCTGATACATCAGATCGTCGTGGTTAGGTGGAGCGCTCTGCTCACCGGCGCGCAGTATAAGGGCTTGCCCATATAGGGTCAACGCGATGTCGGCTCCTCGGTCTCGGAATCAGCACGATTCAAGACATGAGCCTGCTCGACGACCGCCCGATCGTCCCGCTGACGCGCGCGGGGGGCTTACTTGATGTGCGCAAGGATGCCGTCGAGCTCGTCCAGGCTGTTGTAGGCGATCACCAGCTTACCGGCACCGCGCTGGCCCTGATGGATCTGCACCCGTGCGCCAAGCTTGTCGGTCAAGTCGGTCTGAAGACGACGAATGTTGGGATCGAGCTCCGGCTTGCGCGCCGGCGACAGGATGGCGTCGCCGGCCTGCTGGAGACGGCGCACCAGCCGCTCTGTCTCGCGCACGGAGAGTCCGGCCCTGACCGCCTGCGCGGCGGCGCTGCTTTGGGCCGGGCCACGCAGACCCAGGAGTGCCCGGGCGTGCCCCATTTCCAAACGGGTTTCCTCGACATAGGTCCTGACATCCGGATTCAGATCGAGGAGGCGCAGCAGATTGGTCACCATCGAGCGGGACTTGCCCAGTGCATCGGCGATCTGCTGGTGGGTCAGATTGAACTCTTTCAGGAGTCGCTCCAACGCACCGGCCTCTTCCAGTGGGTTGAGATCGGCGCGCTGGATGTTCTCGATCAGGCCGATCGCCAGGGCCGCCTGCTCGTCGACGTCCCGAACCAACACCGGGATGTCGACGAGTCCGGCCTGTCGACAGGCACGCCAGCGACGCTCCCCGGCGATGATCTCGTACTCGTCATCGCCAAGCGCCCGCACCACGATCGGCTGGATCACCCCCTGGGCGAGGATGGACTCGGCCAGCTCGCGCAGCGCCTCGGGGTCGAAGTCGTGGCGCGGCTGGTAGCGGCCGGGGCGGATCCGGTCCAAAGGCAGTCGGGTGATGCGCCCCTCAGCGCTTTCTGATGCGGCGGGCGGCGCCCCTTCCTCGGATGACGCGACAGCGACCGAGGGGGCGCGGGCGGCGCCGAGGAGGGCGTCGAGCCCCCGCCCGAGCCCCTTCTTCTTCGGCGGTGACTTGTGCTGGCTTTCCATGTGCAATCGGCTCAAGCGGCGGACTGGCGCGTCTCGCGACGACGCAGGAGCTCGCTCGCGAGCGCGAGGTAGGCGACCGCGCCCTTGGATGCCGGGTCATACAGCAGGGCGGGCAGGCCATGGCTCGGCGCCTCGGCCAAACGCACGTTGCGGGGAATGATGGTCCGATAGACCTGTTCCTTGAAGTGCGTCACGAGCTGGGTCGAGACCTGGTTGGCGAGATTGTTCCTCGGATCATGCATGGTGCGCAGGATACCCTCGATCCGCAGTGCATCGTTGCGGTTGCTGCGGATCCGCTCGATGGTGTCCATCAGGGCCGACAGGCCCTCGAGCGCATAGTACTCGCACTGGATCGGGATCAAGACCCCTTGGGCGGCGACCAGCGCGTTCACCGTGAGCATGTTGAGGGATGGGGGACAGTCGATGATCACCAGCTCGTAGCCGCCGACGGCATCGCTCAGGACCTTCGCCAAACGTCGCTCGCGGTCGGCTGAGCTGATCAGGCCCACCTCTGCGGCGGTCAGATCACTGTTGGCGGGCAGCAGGTCGAAGCCGGGCGGGGGGTCGGTGACCCGATGCAGACAATCGCCGAACGCGATATCGCTGAGCAGGAGGTCACAGGTCGAGTTGGCCAGGTCGTGCTTGTCGACCCCGCAACCCATGGTGGCATTCCCTTGCGGATCCATGTCCACGAGCAGGACGCGGCGTTTCAGCGAGGCCAGCGAGGCGGCCAGATTGACCGCCGTCGTGGTCTTGCCGACGCCACCCTTCTGGTTGGCGATCGCGATGATGTTGACCGTGGTCGACTCAGTCATTCCGGAGCTCGATTAGGTGGCGCTCAACGTCGCGGGAGGGGATGCGCAGCCGGTGTAGGCGCACGGACAGATCAAACGGTCCCTGCGTCAGTGTGAGAACATCAGGTTCGCGGCCCCGCATCAGGAGCATTCGGCCTGGACGTGTCAACAAATCCGGGGTCCCGGCCCCCAACAGGTCGGCCACCGCGACTGCTCGGCTCACTATGGTACTGAAGTTTCTTCCGGGCCGGTACGTCTGTATTCGCGCATGGACCAACTCGACGTTTTCGAGGGCGAGCTCCAGCACCGCTTGACGGACGAATCTGAGCTTCTTGCGCGAGCTGTCCAGCAGCCAGAATCGGCGCTGCGGCTCGAGGATCGCCAAGGGCAGGCCGGGAAACCCGGCACCCGTCCCGAGATCGAGGATGCTGTCACCAAACAGGAATGGCTGCACCGCCAGGCTGTCGAG